>NZ_LT629792.1:1822644-2126418 GCF_900106055.1 Schaalia radingae
CTAGCATTACAAGCACAAGAGAAACCAGCGCCCCATTCCTGTTAACCAAACCCCACCAAGTCCTCACCGACCACGCCGAAAAAACCCACGGACACTAACCGAACAGAGAAACCACAAAGAAAACCGAGAAAACACCAGCTCATTCAAGAAAGATAACCGCCTCGACATCGCAATCGGTACTTCCTTGAAAGAGACAGTGACTGAGCGGGGAGGGAGTCGCCAGACCACACAATGAATCTCTCTCGCGCACCTTAAGCTTTCCCTCACCGCACAGGCTCTCCTTCACCGCACAAGGAAACTCGCCACGCCACAACGAGGAGCCCCCACCACACCGCTTAAGGCAACTCGCCCAGTCGCGGAGGAAATACTCCCCTCAGCGCACAAAGAGCCTCACCACACCGTAACGAGGGACTTCATCACACCGTGCAAGGCACCACACCGCGCCATAAAAAGAAGCGGCTGGTGCAAGCCCGCCGCAATTCGCGGGCTTACACCAGCCACCTGAGGTTAACGGTCAGTTCTGGCCGTGGAACGGAATTCCGAAATCGATCGAGTCGAGCGAGGCCAGGAAGGACTCAGGAACTTCTCCATCCTGGAAATCCAGTTCGGAATAGTTCGCATCGGCCATTGCCTCAGCAGTGGGCTCCACGACAACCTGGTTGTAGCGAGCCAGGCCGGTGCCGGCCGGGATCAACTTTCCGAGGATGACGTTCTCCTTCAGACCCACCAGGTGATCAACCTTGCCGTTCATGGCGGCTTCGGTCAGGACCTTTGTGGTCTCCTGGAAAGACGCAGCCGACAGCCACGAATCCGTTGCCAACGACGCCTTGGTGATACCCATCAGCATCTGACGACCTGACGCGGGCTGACCGCCCTCGGCGGCAACTCGACGGTTGGCCGACAAGTACGCTGAACGATCCACCAGCTGACCCGGCATGAACGAGGTGTCGCCCGGCTCCAGAATAGTGATCTTGCGCAGCATCTGGCGCACGATGACCTCGATGTGCTTGGCGTGAATACCCACACCCTGATCGCGGTAGACCTTCTGCACCTCATCAACCAGCTGCTTCTGAGCCACATTGCGGCCCATAATACGCAGGACCTCCTTGGGATCCAACTGGCCTTCAGTCAACGGGGTTCCAGCTTCGATGTGGTCGCCCTCGTTCACCAGGAGTTTCTGGCGACGAGTCACCTCGATGACTGAATCCTCACGGCCATCATCGCGAGTGATCACGATCTTGCGTGAACCGGGATCTTCGTCGTCAATATGGACGCGACCGGCGGCCTCGTTCATCTTGGCTTCAATCTTCGGGCTGCGCGCCTCGAAGAGCTCCTGAACACGCGGCAGACCCTGGGTAATGTCAGCAGCCGACGCAGCACCACCGGTGTGGAACGTACGCATCGTCAGCTGGGTACCAGGCTCACCAATCGACTGAGCTGCGATAATACCGACAGCTTCACCGATCGAGACACGCTTACCGGTGGCCAGCGAACGGCCATAACAGCTGGCGCACACGCCCACCGCCGACTCACAGGTCAGCACGGAACGGGTCGTCACCTCGGTCACACCGGCGGCAACCATCTGAGCAATCAGGTCATCACCAATGTCGGTGCCAGCCTCCGCCACGACAGTGCCATCTTCACCCACCGCATCGCGAGCAAGCGTACGGGCGTACGCGGTAGTCTCAACCGCTTCAACGGCTTCCCACTCGTCAAACTCGTTCTTGCGGGCGATCGGCACGCGAATGCCGGCGCGGGTACCGCAGTTCTCTTCACGCACAATCACGTCCTGCGACACGTCGACCAGACGGCGGGTCAGGTAACCAGATTCGGCGGTACGAAGAGCGGTATCAGCCAGACCCTTACGAGCGCCGTGAGTTGCGATGAAGTACTCCAGAACCGTCAGGCCTTCACGGTAGTTTGCCTTAATCGGACGCTCAATGAGCTTCTGCTTCGGGTCAGACACCAGACCACGCATACCGGCGATCTGCTGGACCTGGCTCCAGTTACCACGAGCACCCGACGACACCATGCGGTAGACGGTGTTGCGAGCATCGAAGTTCTGACGCATGTCGTCAGCAACTTCCTCAGTGCACTTCAGCCACAGCTTGACCAGTTCCTCGTACCGGGTTTCTTCCAGGATGATACCGGTGTCGAACTGGTCCTGAATCTCCGCAGCCTTGGCTTCGTAACGCGCCAGGATTTCTTCCTTGCGGTCTGACGCCTGAATGTCAGAGAACGCGATTGTGATGCCAGACCAAGTTGACCAGTGGAAACCGGCAGCTTTCAGTGCGTCCAGAGATTCGGCGACGAGGACGTTCGGGTAACGCTCCGTCAATGTGTTAACGATCGTTCCCAGCTGCTTCTTACCCACAACGTAGTTGACGAACGGGTAGTCGACCGGCAGAGTCTCGTTGAAGATCGCGCGCCCCAGCGAGGTTTCCAGCAGGATCGGATCGCCTTCTTCCCAGTTCTCCGGGACTTCCCAGCCCTTGGGCGGCACAATGTCGGTGAAGCGGATCCGTGCACGGGCATTCAGATCCAGTTCGCCACGATCAAACGCCATACGTGCCTCAGCCACTGACGAATAGCACGGCACAACCGGCTCACCGTTTTCATCAGTCGCCACCTCAACAGCCGGATCAGGATCACTGGTCAGGTGGAACAGACCAATGATCATGTCCTGCGACGGCATTGCAACAGGGCGACCGTCGGAAGGCTTGAGGATGTTGTTCGTCGACAACATCAGGATGCGTGCCTCAGCCTGAGCCTCAGCACCCAGCGGGAGGTGGACTGCCATCTGGTCACCGTCAAAGTCAGCGTTGAACGCGCCACAGGCCAGCGGGTGCAGCTGAATAGCTTTACCTTCAATCAGCTGCGGTTCGAAGGCCTGAATGCCCAGGCGGTGCAGTGTAGGTGCGCGGTTCAGCAGTACCGGGTGCTCACGAATAACGTCGTCGAGGACGTCCCACACCTCGGGGCGCTGGCGCTCAACCTTACGCTTGGCTGCCTTGACGTTCTGCGCGAACGACTTCTCAACCAGGCGCTTCATCACGAATGGCTTGAACAGTTCCAGAGCCATCTGCTTGGGCAGACCGCACTGGTGCAGTTTCAGCTGCGGGCCCACCACGATGACCGAACGGCCCGAGTAGTCCACGCGCTTACCGAGCAGGTTTTGACGGAAACGACCCTGCTTGCCCTTGAGCATGTCAGAGATCGACTTCAGCGGGCGGTTACCAGGACCGGCCACGGGGCGGCCACGACGGCCGTTGTCGAACAGCGCGTCCACAGACTCCTGCAGCATGCGCTTTTCGTTGTTGACAATGATCTCGGGCGCACCCAGCTCCAGCAGCCTCTTCAGGCGCGTGTTGCGGTTGATGACGCGACGGTACAGATCGTTCAGGTCCGAGGTCGCAAAGCGGCCACCGTCCAGCTGAACCATCGGGCGCAGATCCGGCGGGATGACGGGGATAGCGGTCAGCACCATCGACTCCGGCTTGTTACCGGTTTGCACAAAGGCGTTGACGACCTTCAGGCGCTTGATCGCCCGGGTCTTGCGCGGGCCCGACTCGTTGGCGATCGTGTTGCGCAGGTTCTCCACTTCGGCATCCAGGTCGAAGGTCTGCAGACGCTTCTGAATGGCGGCTGCACCCATATCGCCCTTGAAGTACGTGCCGTAGCGCAGCTGCATGGCGCGGTACAGGCGCTCGTCACCTTCCAGGTCACCAACCTTGAGGTCGCGGAAACGCTCCCACACGGTCTCCAGCTGTTCCAGGTCGCGGTCGAAACGGCGGCGAATCTGCCCCATTTCGCGTTCCCCTGCCTTGCGTTCACGGTCGCGATCGGCAGCTTTGGCGCCATCGGCTTCCATCTGTGCCAGGGTCTGCTCCAGCTTTTCGGCGCGCTGGTTGATCGCGTCGTCACGCTGGGACTCCAGGTGGCCCTTTTCAACTTCGAGCTCGCTGCGCAGGTCGGCAAGGTCCTCGTCGCGACCCTTTTCGTCAACCTCGGTGATCATGTAGGCAGCGAAGTAGATAACCTTTTCGAGGTCCTTCGGAGCCAGGTCCAGGACGTATCCGAGGCGTGAGGGCACGCCTTTGAAGTACCAGATGTGCGTGACAGGCGCTGCCAGGTCGATATGACCCATGCGCTCGCGACGCACCTTCGAGCGTGTGACTTCGACGCCACACTTTTCACACACGATGCCCTTGTAGCGCACGCGCTTGTACTTGCCACACGCGCATTCCCAGTCGCGGGTCGGACCAAAAATCTGTTCACCGAACAAGCCGTCGCGCTCAGGCTTGAGGGTGCGGTAGTTAATCGTTTCGGGCTTTTTTACCTCGCCGTGGGACCATCCTGAGATGTCATCTGTCGTTGCCAGGGTGATCTTGAGGCTGTCGAACGTCTTAGCGTCGATCAAGGTCTCGCTCCTTGCATTAGTTCGTCGGTTCCAGCGTAAGTGGTCTGCTCAAGCCCGCCGCTGGAGGGGCTGAGGTTCCCCGCAAGCGCGTCGCCCTCGTTCGTCGTCTTGATTGACGAGGGCGACCTGTGCGCCGCGGAACCGACTGAGTTAAATGGCGTCAATGGTTGCTGCTGCGTTCGGACGGGCATCCAAGGTGATGCCCATATCCTCTTGCGCATCGTACGATTCGTCCTCGTCGCGCAGGTCAATCGGGTTGCCTGCCGCGTCGAGTGCTTCAACGTTCAAGCACAGCGAGCGCATTTCCTGGATGAGGACCCTGAAGGACTCTGGAATACCAGGTTCCGGGATGTCTTCACCCTTGACAATGGCTTCGTAGACCTTGACACGTCCAACGGTGTCGTCCGACTTGATGGTGAGCAGCTCCTGGAGGGCGTAGGCGGCACCGTAGGCCTCCAGTGCCCACACCTCCATCTCGCCGAAGCGCTGGCCACCGAACTGGGCTTTACCACCCAGCGGCTGCTGCGTAATCATCGAGTACGGGCCGGTTGAACGGGCATGAATCTTGTCGTCAACCAAGTGGTGCAGCTTGAGCATGTAGGCGTACCCCACTGCGATGGGGTACGGGAACGGTTCACCCGAACGGCCATCAAACAGCTGAGCTTTACCTTCATCGTTGGTCAAGCGCTCTCCATCACGGTTGGGACGAACTGAACGCAGCAGGCCTTGCAGCTCCTCTGCTTCCAGACCGTCGAACACGGGGGTTGCAACCAAGGAGCCGGGCTCGGCGCTGATGCCGTTCTCAGGCAGGAACTTCGTCCAGTCTTCGCCAGCTTCCTTCGCCTTCGTGGCATCCCAACCCTGGTGGGCCAGCCAGCCGAGGTGGTACTCGAGCACCTGACCGACGTTCATACGTCCAGGAACGCCCAGCGGGTTCAAGATGATGTCCACAGGTGTGCCATCTTCCAGGAACGGCATGTCTTCGACAGGCAGAATCTTGGAGACGACGCCCTTGTTTCCGTGACGGCCAGCCATCTTGTCACCAATGGTGATCTTGCGGCGCTGAGCCACGTACACGCGCACCGTCTGGCGCACGCCGGGGTTCAGATCGTCTTCTTCGTCATTGAACTCGCGCACGCCAATGACGATGCCCTCTTCACCGTGTGGGACACGCAGGCAGGTGTCGCGCACTTCGCGCGCCTTCTCACCGAAGATGGCGCGCAGCAGGCGCTCCTCACTGGTCAGTTCGGTTTCACCCTTCGGGGTGACCTTGCCGACCAGGATGTCGCCGGCCTGAACCTCAGCACCGATGCGGATGATGCCGCGTTCGTCAAGGTCAGCCAGTGATTCCTCGGACACGTTCGGAATGTCGCGCGTGATTTCCTCGTCGCCCAGCTTCGTTTCGCGGGCGTCAACCTCGTACTCCTCAATATGGATGGAGGTCAGGACGTCATCCTGCACGACGCGGCGTGACAGAATCACGGCATCCTCGTAGTTCAGGCCTTCCCACGACATGTAGGCAACCAGCAGGTTCTTTCCGAGGGCGACTTCACCGTTGTCGGTGGCCGGGCCATCAGCCAGAACGTCTGCTTCTTCAACGCGTTGGCCTTCCTCGACAATGACACGCTGGTTCGTGCAGTTGCCGGGGTTGGAGCGTTCAAACTTTTCGAGTCGGTAAGTGTCGCGGCCACCCTCGTCAGTTTCAACGACGATCAAGTCGGCGCTGACCTCGGTGACGACACCGGCGCGCTCAGCGATCACCATTTCGCCTGAGTCCTGAGCGGCGCGGCGTTCCATGCCGGTGCCGACCAGTGGAGCTTCGGTGCGCAGCAACGGGACAGCCTGGCGCTGCATGTTCGCGCCCATCAGGGCTCGGTTGGCGTCATCGTGCTCGAGGAACGGGATGAACGCGGTGGCAACAGAGACCATCTGACGTGCAGAAACGTCCATGTAGTCAACGTCATCGCGCGCAACGAGCAATGGGTCTTCGCCGGAGAGACGGCACAGAACCATCTCTTCGGCAAAAGTGTTGTCCTCCGTCAGCGGCGATGATGCCTGAGCGATGTAGTGGCCGTTCTCGTCATCAGCGGTCAGGTACTCGACCTCGTCGGTGACGTGGCCGCCACGCACCACGCGGTACGGCGTCTCGATGAAACCGAAGGGGTTGATGCGCGCGAACGTCGCCATCGTGCCGATCAGACCAATGTTTGGGCCTTCAGGGGTTTCAATCGGGCACATGCGTCCGTAGTGCGACGGGTGAACGTCACGGACCTCCATGCCGGCACGGTCACGCGACAGACCGCCAGGGCCCAGTGCCGACAGGCGGCGCTTGTGGGTCAAACCGGCCAGCGGGTTGTTCTGATCCATGAACTGTGACAGCTGGGATGTTCCGAAGAACTCCTTGATCGCTGCGACAACGGGGCGGATATTGATCAGCGACTGAGGCGTGATCGAATCGGCTTCCTGCGTTGTCATGCGTTCACGCACGGTGCGTTCCATGCGCGCCAGGCCGGTACGCACTTGCGACTGGATCAGTTCGCCCACCGCGCGGATACGACGGTTACCAAAGTGGTCAATATCGTCCGACTCAACGCTGACTTCCACGGCTTTGCCGCCACGCACGCCGGTGAACGTCTTGTCACCCTTATGCATCGAGAGCATGTATTTGATGGTCGTGACGATGTCTTCCAGCGTCAGAACGGAGGTACGAGGATCCGCATCCAGAGCCAGCTTCTTGTTGATCTTGTAGCGGCCAACCTTCGCCAGGTCGTAGCGCTTGGAATCGAAGTAGAAGTTATTCAGCAGTGTCTGAGCTGCGTCGACGACTGCGGGCTCACCGGGGCGAATCTTGCGGTAGATATCCAGGAGAGCTTCCTCCTGGGTGTCGACCGTGTCCTTCTCAAGGGTTTCCAGCAAAACCGGGTAGTCCGCGAACTGTTCACGGATCTCAGCTTCGGTCATGCCGATAGCCTTGAGGAAGTGAGTCACCGACTGCTTACGCTTGCGGTCGATACGCACACCCACTGCGTCGCGCTTGTCGATCTCGAATTCGAGCCAGGCACCGCGGCTGGGGATGACTTTGGCTCCGAAGATTTCCTTATCGGAGGAGCGGTCAGATGTGCGCTCGAAGTACACGCCAGGCGAACGGACCAGCTGGGAGACAACGACGCGCTCCGTGCCGTTAATGATGAAAGTGCCGCGCTTGGTCATCAGGGGGAAGTCACCCATGAAGACGGTCTGCGACTTGATTTCGCCGGTCATGTAATTCATGAACTCGGCGGTGACGTACATCGGTGCTGAGTACGTGTAATCCTTGGCCTTTGCCTCTTCGACCGAGTACTTCGGGCGTTCGAGTCGATGGTCGCGGAATGACAATGACATGGTTTGTGCGACGTCTTCGATCGGCGAGATCTCCTGGAAGATTTCTTCCAGCCCGGAAACGTCCGGCACGTCGAATCCGCCTGAAGCTTTCGCAGCCTCAACGCGTTGTTTCCAATTGTCGTTCCCCAGAAGCCAGTCGAAGCTCTGAATCTGCAGACCCAGCAGGTTCGGGGCCTGCAAAGGTTCGCGAAGCTTCGCAAATGAGATACGGTTCCTGGGCTGATGTGCAGTGGTGCTACTGGCAGCCAAAGGGTGTCCTTCCCTGCAGTCGGTGAGTGCGCGCTCCCGCCTGCCGCCCCTATCTGATACTGTGTCGCTAGCACACTTAGCGCTGGTCTCGCGTGCGGGCACAGCTCACCTCGGGCGTCATCAGGCGCAAATAGTTATGTTAGAATCCTTCGCCGCCGTCGGCAAGGGGTATGCGCGAAGCTGTGCCCAATCTCACGGACCCCACCGCCGTGTTGCTTGGGGCCTGACCGGCGCTTTCACTTTTCTCTGCCCCTCCCGTTCACTGTTCTTTGCCCCCGTTTACTGTTCTCTGTCCCTCCCCTTCACTGTTTTCCACCCTTTCCATTCGCTGTTTCTGCCCTTTCCGTCTGGCTGGTTGTTGCCGGCGGCTGGTCGCCGTCTTTTCCCAGCCCCGAGTGCCGCCTCTCCCTCTCCCCCTCTCCCTCTCTCCTCCTCTCCCTCCGCTTCCCTTCTGTCGATCTCGACCGGTTTTCTTCGCAATTGACGAGGGTACCCATCCGTTTATGCAGGTCGCAGGCGCGGACGTGCAATGACACCCGAACTGAGTGCGCTGAGATCGACAGATGGGTGAATCGAAGGGAGGAAGTCAAGATCGACGGTCGGGTAAATGAGGGGAGAAAGTCGAGATCGACAGACGGGAATAGTACGGAAGGGGGTGGTGAGAGAAAGCGAGCACGGGAACGAACGGCGAACCGAATTAGGAACCGCTCGCCAGGTGCTCAATACACGCGAGCCAGCAGACACCAGGCCCTACCGGCCGCCGCCAAGGATGTCGCGAATACAAGCAGACAGCAGCACTGACTTCGGGTCCAGTCCGCCAGGCTCGTTCATGCGGCGCACATTGTATCCGAATGCCAAGCCGTAGAACGGATCAGCAAAGCCCAACGCTCCGCCCGCACCGTCGTGCCCGATAGCCTGATAGGAGCCAAACGGGAACATACCATTGGGCTTTTGAAACACCCGAGCAAAACACATGACGTTTTGCAGCACTCGATCCATCCCGAACACCTGCTGCGTTCCCATTAGTTTCACCGTGTCAGGCGTTAAGAACGGCTCAGACAGATCATGGCGTGGGTTTCCCTCGTCAATTCGTGAAGCAGAACAGTCGTTGAGACCGGTGACAGCTGCTGCGTACAGGCGAGCCAGGCCGCGAGCGGAACCGACCCCACCTGTCGACGCAACGCCGGCGGCACGAATATGGCGGTGGTTCGGTGTGGGTGTGTTGTCTGGCTCAATGACGCCGCCACCGAGTGCGGACAGCGCGCCAAGCGAATCTCCGAGCTCGCACTGGCCTACCGCTGCCGCAAGCTCATCAGCGCTGACAGGCCCGGCGCCAGGATCGTCGGACAGAGCGGCCGTTCCCGGAACCCGTTCGCCACGCTTGTCACGTTCCGCCAGGGCTTTCTCGAAGGGAAGAGACGGCAGGATGGGTTCGTAGCGATCATCTTCCGATTCAGGAAAGCCGATATAGAAGTCAATGTCACGTGGGGCACGAACCTCACGCTCGTAATGGGTTTGCAGGTCCTCACCGGCGACTCGACGGAAAAGTTCCTCCATCAGCGGTCCGATCGTGCGGCCGTGGTAGCCAAACGCCGTGCCCGGGCGCCACAGCGGTGACATGGCTGCCAACTTTGCCGCCATCCCGCGCGAGTCATAGGGCACATCCATCAAACGCATCGATTCTTCGCCAAGCAGTCCCGCCTGATGGGACAGCATTTGACTGACTGTAATCTGGTCTTTGCCACAGGCGGCAAACTCCGGCCAGTAATACGCAACTCGCTGCTCAAGATCCAAGTCACCTGAGTCAACCAAGCGCGCCAAGGTCAGTGCGGAAGCACCTTTTGTTGCCGAGAAAAACCCTGTAACCGTCTGCCCATCCATGAGACCGCCGCCCCATAAGTCAACGATCTTGTCACCGTTGACGTAGGCGCACACCTGAGCAGAGTAGGTGGGATCGCGCTGGAGCATGCGTGCGAAAAGAGTCTTGACCGACTCGAATCGTTCGTCGACCCAGCCGTGCACCTCTCCGGCGCGGCGCGGCTCATCCGCGTCGATGTCACGTGCGGCTGCATCTGTCCGGCTGTTCATTTCCGTATTCATGGCACTCTCCTTTGCGCGCTTGCACTGTCAGTTTCCCGCAGGTTCACCGCCGCTGCCACCGCTACCGCCGCACGGGCCGATCCGCATACCGCCCTTCGCTCCCTCACACCCCTCGTCCCCCATCTGTCGATTTCAACGGGTCTGAGTGACCTATTGCCGAGCAGACTCCGCTCCTTTTGCAGGTCAGAAGCTCGCGAGCATATACGGCGTGTCTGCAAACGAAGTGAGATCGACAGTTGGGGAATGGAATGGAGGGCGGAGTTGAAGCTGCCGCCTTTGCCGAGAGCTTCGGGAGCACAGAAAACCCGCATACCTGCAATTACACGACGCACCAGTCGCGGCTTGGTGCCCCAGTACACATCCTGCCCCCACACAGCGAGGATGCAGACGGCGAGATCTTCAGTGCCCCCAGCGCGCGTACTGATCTTCAATGACATCCTTGCCGTCACGCCACCACGATTCATGTGAGCGATACCAGGCGATCACCTCAGCCAGCCCCGCTTCAAAATCCCTCTTTTCCGGCTCCCACCCAAGATCCCGGCGCAGTTTGCTCGCATCCAGCGCGTATCGGCGATCATGGCCGGGCCGATCCCCGACCCAGTCGAAGTCATCCTCGTCCCTGCCCATGAGGCGCAAGATCGAGCGTAAAACGTCACAGTTGGAACGCTCCCCTTCGGCGGAAATCAGGTATGTTTCTCCGGGTATGCCGCGACACAGGATCTGCCAAACGGCCGCCGAATGGTCGTCGACATGGATCCAGTCGCGAACGTTTCGTCCATCGCCGTACAGCTTGGCGCGCCGGCCGGTCAAAATGTTCGTGATCTGTCGAGGAATGAATTTCTCAATGTGTTGATATGGTCCGTAGTTGTTCGAGCTGTTCGAAATCGTCACCCGGACACCGAAGGTGCGAAACCACGCGCATGCCAGCAGGTCAGACGAGGCTTTGCTGGCGCTGTAAGGGCTTGACGGCTTCACAGGTGATTCTTCAGTGAATCGCATGGAATCATCGAGAGCCAGGTCGCCGTACACTTCGTCGGTGCTGACGTGATGAAAGCGCCGCTCATGGTGCCGGCATGCCTCCAGCAGTCTGTAGGTGCCTGAAATGTTAGTGTGGATGAAAGGCTCGGGGTCAGCAATCGATTTGTCATTGTGGCTTTCGGCGGCAAAGTTCACGACGGCCTCGTGGTCAGCGACCAGGGATTCAACCAGCTCCTCGTCACAGATATCCCCAACGACGAGGGCGACTCTGCCGGGCGGCAAACCATCAAGATTGTGCCGGTTCGCGGCATAGGTCAACTTGTCGAGCACCGTGATGCGAATATGAGGATCGCGTTCGAGTGCGAATCGCACAAAGTTACTGCCGACGAAACCGCAGCCACCGGTGACCAGCAGGGAGTTCATGGTGTCCGACATGGATCCTCCTTTCCCCTCGTCAATTGTCACACGGAAAGCACTCCCACTCGGAGCAGCGGGGCGCGGCATTCGCGTGCAGACATCGCGGCCGGGCGGCTAGCGTGCAGACATCACGGTTGCGGGGCTCGCGCGTCATCGCCTGCCCACACTTCGCACAGTGGCCACACCGCCCATATACAAGTGTCGCGGCCCAGCTGATGCTGAACCGCGACAACTTGATATGCGCTTAAGCTAGCGCGAGAGTTTCAAGTGAAATCACTTGAGGGTGACGGTGCCGCCAGCCTCTTCGATCTCTGCCTTGGCCTTCTCGGCGTCTTCCTTGGAAGCGTTCTCGAAGATGGCCGACGGTGCGCCGTCAACCAGGCCCTTGGCGTCCTTCAGGCCGAGGCCGGTGAGGGACTTGACAGCCTTGATAACGGCAACCTTCTTGTCGCCGGCTGCTTCGAGGACAACCTCGAACTCGGTCTTTTCCTCAGCTGCTGCTTCTTCACCGGCAGCGGCTGGTGCTGCAACAACGGCGGCGGCCGGTGCGGCAGCCTCAACGTCGAAGACCTCTTCGAACTGCTTGACGAAATCGGACAGCTCGATCAGGGTCATTTCCTTGAAAGCTTCGATGAGCTCATCTGCGGAGAGCTTAGCCATGAGTGGCATCCTTCCTTGTTTGGCCTGCTACGCGAGCAGATTACGTTGTGTAAATGAGTCCGGGTGCATGGCGGTGAGGCCAGTAACCCGGGGCCTGTCGCGTCAGGCCGCTTGCTCCTGCTTGTCGCGAAGAGCATCGATTGTGCGCACAGCCTTGGTGGGCAGTGCATTGAATGCGTACGCAGCCTGGGAGAGCTTCGCCTTGAGGGCACCTGCAGCCTTGGCCAGCAGGACCTCGCGGGATTCCAGATCAGCAAGCTTCTTGACGGCGTCAGCATCGAGTGCGACACCATCCATAGCGCCAGACTTCAAAACCAGCGCCGGGTTATCCTTGGCAAAATCACGCAGCGTCTTGGCGGCCTCAACCGGCTCACCGCTGACGAATGCAATAGCTGTCGGGCCCTTCAGGTCGTCCTCGAGGAAATCGAATCCGACTTCGCGGGCCGCCAGCCGTGCCAGCGTGTTCTTCACCACGGCGTAGCTCACGTCATTGCCCAAACCGCGACGCAGCTCCTTGAGCTGTGCAACGGTCAGACCGCGATACTCAGTCAGCAGCACGGCATCCGAGTTGCGGAACTTCTCCGTCAGCTCGGCGACAACTGCCTCCTTGTCAGACCTCGCCATGGTCCTCCTTCCGAAAAGTCAGCCGCCGTACCCACGAAAAAGCCCGACACGCAGGTTCGTGTCGGGCTTGCACCACGCTTGTCCAGGTTTCCGCAAGGGAGCTGTTCAAGTCACGTTTCCTGCGTCGGTCGCTCTTGCGCTTCGATCTACTGTCAGTAGATGTCCGACGGTCTTTGGCTGTTCCACTATACCAAGATCGATGTGCGGCCTCTACTGTGCGCTGTGTGCAACAAAGCACGTTTGTGTGCCGCTATTTATTCCCGCCCTTATGCCTCTGGCATCCTGCACATTCCCACGTGTTCTCCTCTCGCTTTTTCTCGCCGTTCTCCCGCTCGCTCTCTTAGCTCCCCTCGGCATCCCTCTTGGCCTGCTCTCGACCTGCTCCTCAGCCTTCCTCTCCGCCTTCCCTCATCTTCCCCCTCCCCCTCATCCTGTCCGCATTAATCCCCAACTGTCGATCTGGAGCTCCCGTTATCGTCCTAATTGACGAGGGAGGCCCACACCTTCCGCGAATAACACTCTCTGACCAGTGAAAACGTTCGTCAGTGTTGAAAGCCAGTAATCCAGCCCGCCTTCTTGGTCCATCGAGATCGACAGTTGGGATTGGTAGGGGTGGGTGGGCTTCGGGAAAAGGGGGCTGCCGAGAGTAAGACGAAATGCGGATGAGACCGGACGCGGAAAAGGTGGCACGCAACGAAGACGTTCCACTAGAGAGTCGCCATGTGCTGAAGTCGGCTCAGGTCAAAATGCCATGCGCTGGAGACGGCGTGCTAGAAAGGGGCCGCGCATTCAAGACAGGGCTCATCGATGACGGCACACAATGGGGGTGGGTTCGCACACGCGTGCGAACCCACCCCCATTTATCAAGATTGCGACGTGACGCGGGCGCTGCGGCACCCTCGTCGAGGATCGCTCAGGCATCAATCCGCCTGGTCATCAACCCAACCGGTCATCTCTGCAACCGATCGCCGAAGCACCGAGAATCAATGCCGTCAGGCATCGAACAATCAGTCGTCAGTGCCGAGCAGATCGCGCGTCTTGGTCGGATCCAACGGGATGCCAGGGCCCATCGTCGTTGAAACGGTGGCCTTCGTGATGTAGCGACCCTTGGAGGAGGACGGCTTCAGACGCAGGACTTCATCGAGGGCAGCGGCGTAGTTTTCCGTCAGCTGCTCAGCAGTGAAGGATGCCTTGCCGATGATGAACGCCAGGTTCGCGTGCTTGTCCACACGGAACTCGATACGGCCACCCTTGATCTCCTTGACAGCCTTGCCAACTTCCATCGTGACCGTTCCGGTCTTCGGGTTCGGCATGAGGCCACGAGGACCGAGGACGCGACCCAGACGGCCAACCTTGCCCATCATGTCAGGGGTTGCGACGGCCACATCAAAATCGGTGTAGCCCTTCTGGACCTTCTCAATCAGTTCGTCGCCGCCGACCTCGTCAGCTCCGGCGTCGATCGCTTCCTGCGCGCGCGGGCCCACAGCGAAGACCAAGACCCGTGAGGTCTTGCCAGTGCCGTGCGGCAGGGAAACGGTTCCGCGGACCATCTGGTCTGCTTTACGGGGATCGACACCCAGTCGGAACATCACCTCAACGGTGGCGTCAAACTTGGTGACAGTGGTTTCTTTTGCCAGTTTCATGGCTTCAAGAGGTTCGTATACCTCACCGGCGTGGATCTTCTCCGCGGCGGCCCGGTAGCTCTTCGAGCGCTTTGTCATTCTGCTATCTCCTTGCAGGTGTGGTGTGTTCGGGCAAGCGCTTGCCCTTCCACAAAGATTGGTTTGGTGACGTATCAGTCGCTGACGGTGATGCCCATGGAACGGGCGGTGCCGGCAATGATCTTGATCGCGGCTTCGATGTCGTTGGCGTTGAGGTCCTGCATCTTGGTCTCAGCGATCTCGCGAACCTGATCTTTGGTCAGGTTTGCCACCTTGGTGGTGTGAGGCGTCGGTGAGCCCTTGTCCACGCCAGCCGCCTTCTTGATCATCTGTGCAGCCGGAGGCGTCTTGAGAACGAACGTGAACGTACGGTCTTCATAGACGGTGATCTCAACAGGGACGATATTGCCGCGCTGAGATTCGGTTGCAGCGTTGTACGCCTTGGTGAACTCCACGATGTTCACGCCGTGCTGGCTCAGTGCCGGGCCAACTGGCGGAGCCGGAGTTGCAGCACCGGCAGGGATCTGCAGCTTGATCAGGCCGGTGACCTTCTTCTTTGGTGCCATATAAGTTACGGGTCTTTCATTGGTGATTCGAAGCGAACCGACGGTTGCCGATCCGCCTGCGCGTCCTACACGCAAATGCAGACGCACAAACAGCGATGATATCGCGTCAGATACCTTGATCCCAAGTTCTCGTGCGCGACATCACTCACTAAGCTGTGCGCAACACCTGGGCGGGCGTGTCCGCCCCTGCGCCGCGGCGACTAGTCGTCGATCTTTTGAACCTGATCGAAGTTGAGTTCCAGAGGCGTTTCGCGCTCGAAAATCGTGACCAGAACTTTCAGCTTCTGGGTCTCGGGCATGATCTCGGAGATTACGGCGTTCATCGTTTCGAACGGTCCGTCCACCACTGTGACAACTTCGCCCACCTCGTAGCTGACCTTGAGTTCCTGAACCGGAGCCGGGCCAGTCTTGTTTTCCTGAGCGGCCTCTTCCATGACGTTCGGGGTGAGCATCATGACAACCTCATCTTCAGACAGAGGCATCGGATTGTGCTGATCGCCAACGAAGCCGGTCACGGCTGGCGTTTCCTTGACAACTCGGTATGACGCGTCAGTGAAGTCCATGCACACCAGGACGTATCCGGGGATGCGCACACGACGCACACGCTTCTTCTGAGAGCCGCGGAATTCCATGACATATTCGTCGGGAACCTCAACGCGGTAGATGTAGTCCTCCATGTTCTGGCTGGTGATGCGCTGTTCAAGGTTAGCCTTGACCTTGCGCTCGTGGCCGGAATACGTGTGGATGACGTACCAGTCGCCTGGCAGAAGGCGCAGCTCGCCACGCAGAACTTCGATGGGGTCTTCGATTTCGTCAGCCGCGGATTCAGTGTCCGCATCGCCCGGCTGCTCGCTTGCTTCAGCGTCGCCAATCTCCGAGGGTGGCTGATCCTTAGCAGGCACCTCATCATGAGCGGGCGCCTCAGCTACAGCCGCATCAGCATCGGATCCACCGTGCTCGGTGGCAGCAACTGACTCAATCACAGCTGCAGTTTCTTCCTGCGCGAGGGTGGAGTCAGCTGTCTCGACGCCATCAGCTGTCTCGGCGTCATCAGCTTTCTGCGCGCCGCTGCCCTCCGATACAGATTCGGATGCAGAGACGAACTGAGGGGCAGAATCAGCGTCGACGTGCGTATCGTTTACAGCGGTAGTCTCATCCGCATCTGGTGCGTTTTCAATGTGGTCGCTCACGTGTCCTCCTTCAGAGCCAACGCGCGTGGGCTTGTCAGCAGTGGTTGACGAACCGTAGAAGAAACCCGCCTGCAGGTTCCTGCCGGCGGGTCAATCGGGTTCAGCCGAATATCAATGCGTTTAGCTTACCGAATATCAGGTCTAAAAGTCCTGTGTATGCCATCACAGCGGTGACGAAGACGATCACGACAACGAAGTACGTCCATGTTTCGTTGCGAGTCGGATACGTCACCTTCTTCATCTCAGCGATGACCTGGCTGATGAACAGGCGAATGCGGGAGAACAGTCCACGCTTTTCGCCTTCCTCATGCGTCGACTTCTCACGGCTCGGAGTCGGTGCACTCTTCGTGCGGTCACGACGCACAGGAGCGCTCGGCTTGTCCGGCACGTCGGGCAGACCGTCATTGTCGGGTCCGCCAAGTGCGCGACTGTCGCTCACAGAACCTCTCCTTGTCGTGTAGGCCGATATCTACAATGTAGCAGGGCAGGCGGGAATCGAACCCACAACCGCCGGTTTTGGAGACCGGTGCGCTACCTAATTGCGCCACTGCCCTTCACCGCTTGTCACAGGCTGACGCCCATGACCCGCCCCGCTAGTTTAGGGCGTTAACGCGCCAGTGTACAACTTCACGCCGCATGTAGAAAATCACAGATCTGTGTTTTTGGCTTCCACCGTCCGCACCAGCACCCCTGATCATAGCGCGTCCATTCCTAGGAATTTTCTTCCGCACGGCCTCCAATCGTGCAACGATAGAGACATGTCGAACCAAACTGCTCACCGCGCCTCAGCGCGTCTTCGTTCCATCACACCATCAGCGACTTTAGCCGTGGATGCCAAGGCGAAAGCTCTCAAGGCTCAGGGCGTCCCCGTCATTGGTTTCGGCGCCGGCGAACCTGACTTTCCGACCCCCAACCAGATCGTCGAAGCAGCCGCCAAAGCCTGCCACGATCCTCGGATGCATCGTTACAGCCCAGCCTCAGGTCTGCCGGAATTGCGCGAGGCAATCGCAGCCAAGACGCTGCGCGACTCGGGCTACGAGGTCGACCCCAGCCAGATTCTGGTCACCAACGGCGGCAAGCAGGCCGTGTTCGAGGCGTTCGCAGCTGTCCTCGATCCCGGTGATGAAGTTCTCCTGCCAACCCCCTACTGGACGACATACCCCGAGGCCATCAAACTTGCCGGAGGCACCACGGTTCCCGTTTTTGCCGGTGCTGACCAGGATTACAAAGTCACCGTTGACCAGCTCGAAGAGGCGCGCACCGATAAGACTGTCGCATTGCTGCACTGTTCCCCCTCGAACCCGACTGGCGCGGTGTACACACCCGAAGAAACTCGCCAAATCGGCCAGTGGGCACTGGAGCACGGTATCTGGGTCATCACTGATGAGATCTACGAGCACCTGCTGTACGACGGCGCCCAGACTGCTCACGTTGTCAAGCTGGTTCCCGAACTGGCTGACCAGACCCTCGTCCTTAACGGCGTCGCAAAGACATACGCGATGACCGGCTGGCGTGTGGGCTGGATGGTTGGCCCACAGGACATGGTCAAGGCGGCCACATCTTTCCAGTCTCACTTAACCTCCAACGTCAACAACGTTGCCCAGTGGGCTGCCAAAACCGCGCTCGAGGGTGGCCTGGAGGACGTGGAGCGTATGCGCCAGGCGTTTGACCGCCGCCGACGCACGATGATCGACATGCTCAGTGAAATCGAAGGATTGACCGTACCCACACCGAAGGGCGCCTTCTACGCGTACCCATCGGTGGAGGGACTCTTGAACACCTCCATTCGCGGCACCACGTGCACCACGTCCGCTGAACTCGCCGACTTCATCTTGAAGGAAGCTGAGGTCGCGGTAGTGCCGGGTGAGGCCTTTGGCCCCAGCGGCTTTATTCGCCTGTCGTACGCGCTTTCCGACGATGATCTGGCAGAAGGCGTTGGCCGTATTCAAAAGCTCCTGGCTGACCGCGACTAAGACTCACTTTCTGCCTGGGCGAGGCTGATCGCTGGTTCAGCATCGGCGAGCGTTGTTTCTGCTTCAGCATCGGCGAATTCCATCTCGGTTGCAGCATGCCCGCACCTGACCATTTGCTGTTGCGGTCGCACCACCAATTCTGCCCTTTTGGCGCTGATAAGCGCTCATCAGCGCCTTTTAACAGGCACAATAGTGGTATGCAGTTGTTCACCCATCACACATCCGATCCCCAGCCTCACGGCACCGTCTTGATCTGCCACGGATACGCCGAGCATCAAGGCCGCTACAGGCGCCTCGTCGATTCTCTCAATCACGATGGCTACGACGCAGTGACATTCGATCTGAGCGGACACGGAAGTGCAGATGGTCCACGTGCTCAAGTCGATGTCGGCCGTCTCATTACAGAGCACCGCGCAGCGCGCGCAGACGCCCTCGCCAATTCGCGCACGTCGCAGCTATTTGTGTTGGGTCATTCCATGGGCGGCATTATCACCGCTGCATCTGTCCTCATCGATCCGGATCATGTTGCCGGCATGGTGCTGACCGGTCCGGCATTTCGTCCCGCCGCGCCGATCACTGCCAAGGTAGCTCGCTCCATGCTGACACTGGCTCGCGTCGCCCCCGGATTGCCCACAGCGAAGCTTGATGCGGGCGGCGTCTCGCGCGACCCTGACGTGGTGGACGACTACGAAAACGATCCGCTCAATTTCCATGGACCCGTCCCGCTGATCACTGCACTGACGATGTGCGTTCAGGGCGACCACACGATCGCACGAGCCGATTCACTCAGCGTGCCCACCCTGGTCATCCACGGCTCACATGACCATCTTGCTCGCCCGAGTGGGTCAGAGGAATTCGTGCGCAATGCTCGACTGTCACTGGCATGGGGCACGCACACCCCCGACGCGCACCTACGCGTCATCGACGGCGCATACCACGAAGTACTGAACGAGCCTGAAGGTCCCGGCCTGATGCGGGATATCGCCTTGTGGATGGACGCGCGCCGGCCGGCTGCCGATAATGGTGCTGATGCCTGAACATTCTCACAGCATGCCCCCGCCGATGCCGCTGCGTCCGATTGCTTCACCCAGTCCCAGTGACCAGCCCATATTGACGAAGGCGGCGCCCACGCCCCCCGGCCGGCGGCCCCTGGCCACATTGCCCAAGGCACAGCTGCATCTGCACTTCACCGGCGCGATGCGACCGCGCACTCTGGTCGAACTCGCTGTGGAAAAAGGCGTCCGACTGCCGCCTCATTTGCTGGACATGGATCCGCTCACGGTCCCGGCAGATGCGCGCGGATGGTTCCGCTTCCAGCGCGCCTACGATGCAGCCCGCGTGTTAGTTCGCACCGAGGATGTTATGCGCCGCCTCGTGCGTGAGGCTGCCGAGGATGACGCGGCGGAAGGCTCTGTGCATCTGGAAATGCAGGTTGATCCCACGTCGTATGCACCGTGGGTTGGCGGCATCACTCCCGCCCTCGAAATCATTCTGGACGAGGCGCGCGCATCCAGCGAAGCAACTGGTGTGGATGTCAGCATCGTGGTCGCTGCCTCGCGTATCCGCCACCCCTTAGATGCACGCACCCTCGCCCGCCTGGCATCTCAGTACGCTGGCAGGGAGCCGGGCACCGTCGTGGGATTCGGTCTGTCCAACGACGAGCGGGTGGGCTCAACCGCGCAGTTCGGTGCTGCCTTCAACATTGCGCGTGACGCTGGTCTTGCGTCGGTTCCGCATGGAGGCGAGCTGCTGGGACCCTCATCGGTGCGTGAAGTCCTGGCAGCGCTCTCCCCGACCCGGCTGGGACACGGTGTCAGGAGCACGGAGGATCCGGACCTGCTCAAGCGCCTGGTCGATGACGGCATTGCGTTGGAAGTATGTCCCACGTCTAACGTGCACCTCGGGGTGTATCCAGACATTGCGCACGTCCCTTTGCCTGACTTGATGGCGGCCGGCGCCACAATCGCCTTGAGCGCCGACGACCCGTTGCTGTTCCACTCGCGCCTGTTGGCTCAATACGAGGCTGCTCGAGATGTTTTCGGTCTGAGCGACGAGCAGCTTGCGGAACTGGCCCGTCAGTCGATCCGCGCCTCCCTGGTGTCATTTGACCGCAGGCGCATCTGGAACGCGCAGATTGATCGGTGGTTGGCCAATGAGCCGTGAGATGAACGAACACGAGAATGCTGCTGAATCGGTTCGGCAGTGGCCGCTGTGGCACTGGTTCGCCCCTGCGGAGACGTTGCGCCAAGAGGTACCTTCGTGGGTCACGATACCGCCAATTCCGCAGCGCCTGGCCGTCGCTGCCAACGATTTAGTGGGCGCTGCGCGCCGTCGCCTCCAGCTCATGACATCTGTCGTATGCGACACGCTTTCGGCGGCCGGTGATTCGTCCGGCAGTCAGAACGGTTCGGATGATTCGGCAGCCTCACCATCGGCCGGCCCGCAGTCACCCTCGCCGATAACCGTAACAAGTAGCGCGCTCGCCCAGCCTGCCACAGACGCGGGTACGTCCACTCAGCCTGCCGCGAGCGCACACACACCTGCGACGCTCGCCGCGAGCACAGCAACACCTGACTGCGCGGCGCGGCCAGTCGCCATCGGGATTCCCGGCATCTGGGAGTCGCGCCACTATCTCGACCCGTGGGCGCGCGCGCTGGCCGACGCCGGGTGGGACGCACGAATCCTGGAAGGCGTGCGCGCTATGCGCCGCCCGATTGACACGATTGCTCAGATGGCCGAGCGCTACCTTGCGCGAGAAAACCTCACTCATGTGCTGCTCTATTCGCATTCCAAAGGCGGACTGGTGGCCAAAGCGATCATGGCCGGTCCCGAGGGATGGCGTATTCGGCACCTCATCACCTTTGCGACGCCCTTCGATGGAGCACCGATCGCACGCCTGTTGCCGATCCCGAGTTTGCGTGAACTCTCCCCCGGCTCCCCCGCCATTCGCCCCCTGGCCTCACGCACTGACCTGAACGCACGGATCACTCAGATTGAGGCGACGTGGGATGAGAACGTCCCTCCCACTACGCTTCCAGGCGCGCATCGCCGGGTCATTTTGCCCATCTACGGTCACGGTCAGATGCTTGAATCGCGCGGAGCAGCACGAACATTGGTCCAGCTGGCTGAGCCGTACCGCTGTTAAATTTGCTCTCCCAGGACAACGGGTTCTGGCACAAGCGTCACGCCAAAACTTCCCTTCACCCCTGCGCGCACCGCCCGCGCCAGATCACGGATATCCTGTGCGCAGGCTCCTCCTCGGTTAGTCAGCGCCAGGACGTGCTTAGTGGACAGTGAAGCGCGCGCCGAACTGTGGCCACCGCACGGTTCACACTCGTCAGACAGCGCAAACCCTTTTCCAAAACCCGCACGGTCGATCAGCCACGCTGCCGATGTCTTGACCAGGCCCCGCCCAGCGTCAAATCGCGGAGCCTCAGGTGGCAACAGCCGCTCCGCCTCATCGGCATCAAGAATCGGGTTCGTGAAGAACGATCCGGCCGACCACGTGTCATGGTCCCCCTCGTCAATCACCATGCCCTTGGAGGCACGCAGGCGCAGGACCTCGCTGCGTACGCGATTCGTCTCGACCTGCTGTCCAATTGGAACGTCCAATGCGCGCGCGAGCTGGGAATACGCGACGGGTGCAGACATGTGTGAGCGTGTGAGCTGCAGCGTGACATCTAGGACGACCCAGCGCCCGGTAGGCCCCCACTGCGAGCCGTCCATGCGAGGTGTCAGACGCGACTGCTTCAGAATGGATGAACGATAGCCGAGCTCAAGGTCATCGTGGGTCAACTCGACGCGGCGCTGCTCAAGGCGATCCCACGCGCCTATGTGGAGCAGTGTGTGGGCAACTTCGCCGCCGTACGCTCCGATGTTCTGCACAGGTGCCGCCCCAACCGTTCCGGGGATTCCTGACAGTGCTTCCAGGCCCGACAGCCCCCGCTTCACACTCTCATTGACGAGGGC
Organism: Schaalia radingae; assembly: GCF_900106055.1. NCBI lineage: Bacteria > Bacillati > Actinomycetota > Actinomycetes > Actinomycetales > Actinomycetaceae > Schaalia > Schaalia radingae. Next base: position 1,844,833 of record NZ_LT629792.1, read on the forward strand.
GTCCCACGCCACGCCAGATGCAGCCGTCACGATGACAGGTGAGCTCTGCGGCGCGGATGGCTCCGAGGGGGTCCAGGTGACATCTGTTTCAAGGCTTGCGCGAGCGTCACGAATCACCGTTCCATCAAACGGTGCATCGTCAGCCAGGATGTTCGATCCGCCGCCCAAAATCAGGAGGCGGTCAGGGCTGTGTTCATCGTCGGCGCGGCGCACCGCATCAATGAAGGCGTCTTCAGTGGAAGGCTCAACGAGGGTGGCCACCGGACCGCCGACACGAAAGGTCGTCATGTCAGACAGGCGGGGGGCATGCGTACGGGCGCGCGGGCGCCTATGCTCCTCGGCGTTGATCGATGGTCGGTTCTTCCCCTGTTCGCTCACGTAGGACATCCTAGCTGTCTGACTCAGGGCGCAGGTAGCGTGTCAGCCACGCACCAACCGCAACCGGAACAATCAGACACGTCAGAGCACGGTGGTACCCGATATGCGAGGCGAGCAAGCCGAGCACAGGCGGACCGATCAGGAATGCGCCGTAATTGATGGTGGACAGCACCGACAGGCGCGCAGCTGTCATCGACGGGTCGTGGGACAGGGCAGAAGCACCGGTGGGATACACCAGGGCGGCGCCGAATGCCCACAACACCACGCCAATCATCGCAATACCCCACACGGGTGCGAAACCGACCAGGATCAGTCCGGGACATGCGGCGATCAGCATGCCACGCAATAAAACATCAGGTGGCCAGTGCCGACGCAGCCACGCCGCGCTGAGCCTGACGATCACCACCGTGGCGAGGAAACCGGACAGTACCGCAGAGCCTTGCGCCGCCGTCATGTCGTATCCATCAACCATCGCCAGTGCAAGCCAATTATTTGCTGACCCCTCCAGCAATCCCGAGGACAACACCATCAGGCCGATCAACAGCGTGCGTTTTTCGCCCCACGCCTTTCGCGTACGGGCCGTTGATCCGCCGCTTCCAAATATCCGGCGACGCTTGGGAGCGCCGTCGCTCACAGATTGGGCGAGCACATCGTCCTCGGTGAGCAGGAACGCGGTTGCGACTGCGACGCAGGTCAGGCCAAAGACGATCACTCCCAGCAGATGATGGGTGACATGGACGGCCGCCCTCGCCATTGCGGCGCCTGAAAGGGCGCCGGTGACCGTGCCGATCGAGAACATCGCGTGGAATCGGTCCAGGACTGGGTGGCCGAGGGCGACTTCGATTAGTCCGCCTGCAGTGTTAATTGTTGACCCTGTCAACGACATCCCCATCGACACGAAGATGAGGCTCAGTGACAACAAATCGAGCGACCCCACGTGGATAGATGCCACCACGCAGCCCATACCCACAGCCCACAGCACACCCGCGAGGCGGCCGCTCATACGCGGCCCAATCGCCCCGACTACCGGGCCTGAGGAGGGAAGCGCCACCAGTGACCCGATAGAGCCGATGAGGAGCATTGCGCCGATCTGAGTCGGGCTGAGGTTCAGAGAATCACGCACTGCCGGCAAGCGAGACACCCACGAGGAACTGGCAAAGCCCATGAAAAAGAACATAGCGGCGTCAGCAATGACGGCACGACGTATCCGCGATTGGGGCAGATCTCTGCGTGACAGGCTCATGACAGCCTTCCCTGTGGCCATATTGTGCCGATCGAATAAGTGCCGTGCGTGGCTATCTAGTGCGCCGGGGCGGCGGAAACGCAGCGTGCATAAACCCCCGGGCTGTTGAACAGCTCCGGGGGCATGACAGTTGCGAGGCGTCGCTGGAACGTCACCGAGTTTCGCGGTGCGTCGTCGACTTGCGGCAACGCGGGCAATACTTGGCCAGCTCGAGGCGGTCAGGCGTATTGCGACGATTCTTCCTGGTGATGTAGTTACGTTCCTTGCACTCCGAGCACGCCAGAGTGATCTTGGGGCGAACGTCCTGAGACTTGCTTGCCACGATCTTTCCTTCACTTGAGGTTCTGAGATTATCGCCGGAGACCGGGAGGTCACGGTAGCGGGGGCGGGACTCGAACCCGCGACCTCACGATTATGAGTCGTGCGCTCTAACCAGCTGAGCTACCCCGCCGTGGTAGGTCGCGACTGCGAGGCCGCAAACCAGAGCCCCGAAAGGGAATCGAACCCTTGACCTTCTCCTTACCATGGAGACGCTCTGCCGACTGAGCTATCGGGGCAACGAGAGAAACTCTAGCCTGACACTCATGCTCGAAGCAATCTCCAGGCTTGAGAGCATCCTCACGTCGCAGAACTGAGCACCTCGAGAGCGAAGCACTTGTGGCATTCAGTCCAGTGGCGGGGGAGGGATTCGAACCCCCGAAGCATTCCGCGGCTGATTTACAGTCAGCTCCCTTTGGCCGCTCGGGCACCCCGCCATTGACACCAATCATCGGTGCCGTGAAAGAATAACAAAAATACAAGCGTGAGCGCCAATCGGATCACCGGTTTTGACCCGCTCAAATGCGAGATATCGAGCACACTCATAGCCAGACGCTGATAGGAAGGGATTCCCATGTCTGATTCATCATTCGACATTGTCTCCAAACTCGACCGCCAGGAAGTGGATAACGCTGTCAATCAGGCGGCGAGGGAGGTGTCCCAACGCTACGACTTCCGTAACGTGGACGCATCGATCGAGCTGTCGGGCGATACCGTGGTGATGGAAGCGAACTCCCCCGAACGCGTGATAGCCATTGTGGACGTGCTGCGCTCCAAGCTCACCAAACGCAAGGTTTCACTTAAGGCACTGGATCTGAAGGATCGTGAGCCTCAGCCGTCCGGGAAAATCTATCGAATGGTCGTTCCCCTGCGCGAAGGTATCAGCCAGGACAATGCCAGGAAGATTACGAAGCTGATTCGCGACGAAGGCCCGAAGGGCGTGAAGGCACAGATCCAGGGAGATGAGGTTCGCGTTTCGTCAAAGTCGCGCGATTCCCTGCAGGAAGTCATCGCACTGCTCAGAGGTGAAGCGGGCCAGAAGATCGACTGCGCGTTGCAGTTCGTGAACTATCGGTAGGATCACCGCCGTCAGATAGCGGCCTTCACCCCCTCTGCCTTGTCCCCAACTGTCGATCTGGAGGCAGTGCGGGCGTCCTCGCCCATATCTGAAGCACCCCACTCTCCTGTCCCCAACTGTCAACCTGGAGGCAGCTTCACCTATGCGAGCACTGATTGCTTCCCTCACTGCAAGGTAAAACTGCAGGAAAATAGGGATTTCCCACGTATCAGCCTGACAAGGCTGGCAGGGAAGGTGCAGCCTGGCGTCTTCTGATCGACAGTTGGGAAAATCAGAGAGTGCGTGCGCAGGGAGCTCGCATTCGCGTCCTAATCGACAGATGGGAAAATGAGAGAGGAGCCGATGTTCGGCCTAATAGCCGGCCAGTTCCTCCAAGCGGCGGATCCGCTCTTCCATCGGCGGGTGCGTGGACATGAGCGAGCGCACCGATTCCCCACTGAACGGATTCGCAATCATCATCTGGGCTGCTCCCTGGTGCTCCGGTGTACGCTCAAGTGGCACGCGGCTGGTGCCCACCTCAAGCTTCTTCAACGCCGACGCTAAAGCAAGGGGATCGTGCGACAAAATCGCGCCGTCGTGATCCGCCTCGTACTCACGCGTGCGTGAAATCGCCAGCTGGATGAGCATGCCGATCAGCGGCGCAACAATCGCGGCGACCAGTGACAGTATCAGTCCGGCCGCTCCCCCACCGTCACGGTTACGACGGCTGTAGCCTCCCATCCACAGCAGAGAGCGCCCAGCGATTGCCATGATGCCCGCCAGGGACGAGGCGATCGCAGTAATCAGAATGTCACGGTTGTACACATGAGACAGTTCATGCCCGATTACACCGCGCAGCTCACGCTCATTGAGCAGATCGAGGATACCGGCGGTCACGCACACCGCAGCATTTTTCGGATTACGTCCCGTTGCAAACGCGTTAGGCGCCATCGTCGGCGCAATCCACAGTGTCGGCATTGGCTGATCGGCCTGCCGGCTCAGATCCTCGACAATGCGGTAAACCTCCGGATACAGACTTTGATCCATAGGCTCGGCATTCATCTGGCGCAGCGCCAAGGACGCCGAGTTCCAGTAGGTGAAGAACGTACCGATCAGCGATACGCCGCCCATCACCCACAGCCACACCATCGACCCGGTTGTATGCGCCAAAATCGCACCAATACCGAGGAGCACCGCCCACAGGACGGCAAACAGAAGGATTGTGCGCACTGTGTTGGACGCGACACGCGAACGCGATTTCATATCTCTAGTGTCTCATTTGCCGCGCGGACCGGTGTAGTGATCACCAAATCGCTCAATAGCCGTGGGCACGCCCATCTCACCGGGCTGACCAATCAGGTCCTCATCGTCGTGCGAATGCTCTTCACCGCGAGAAATCGCCGTCATCGCATTGCGGGAGACAACCTTGATGCGCTCACGGATGCCGCGACCACCAGAAAGCTCACCATACCGTGAGCCCAGTTCGCGTTCGTACGCATCCAGCAGCTCCCAGCCTTCCCATGTCGTGTAGGCGACGCCACGCTCGTCAAGCAGTTTGATCATCGCATCGTGCCCCACCGCTTCACTGGTGGCATGCAGAGCGCCAGCCTCGGCATCTTCAACCAGGTGCGCAATGGTTTGCTGTGCGTCCGACTTGGTGGAGCCAATCAGGCCCACGGGGCCACGCTTCACCCATCCGGTCGCGTACACGCCTGAAACAATTTCCGTTGACCCCGGCTCGGTGACAACGCGTCCCTCGTTATTCGGGATCACGCCACGAACCTCGTCAAACGGCACGCCGGGGATGGGCGACGAAAAGTATCCGACGGCCCGGTACACGGCCTGCACCGGCCAGTCAGTCATCACTCCGGTGCCGCGCACGCTGCCGTCACCGACCAGTTCAGTGCGTTCGGTGCGCAGTGCGCGCACGTTACCTTTGCTGTCCGCCAGAATCTCCGAAGGTGACTGGAACAGGTGGATATGGATACGGCGAGAAGCGTGGCGCTCGTCTGGATCCACCGAGGCGTAGTTCGTCAGTGTCTTGACGACCTGGCGCTGCTGGTTGGATGAGCGCATCGTCTGTTCGGAGCCTTCATCAAAATCAAAGTCTTCCTCATCGACAATCACGTCAACGTCGGGCACTTTGCCCAGTTCACGCAGCTCGAGTGGCGTGAACTTGACCTGCGCGGGACCTCGGCGGCCAAAAACATGTACATCGGTGATGGGATTGTCTTCGAGAATTTTCGCCACGTTGTCCGGCACTTCAGTCACCATCAGGTCATGCACATGCTTAGAGAGGATGCGGGACACATCCAGCGCCACATTGCCCACACCGATGACGGCAACCTCGCGCGCGTCAAGCGGCCAGGTGCGCGGGTAGTCCGGATGCCCGTCGTACCACGAGACAAAGTCGGCTGCACCATATGACTGCGGCAGGTCGACACCTGGGATGTTTAGCGGAGCATCACGGTCAGCTCCGGTTGCCAAGATGACGGCGTCGTAGTGTTCGCGCAGATCGTCGATCGTCACGTCGCGACCGATCTCCACGTTGCCGAGCAGGCGGATGTCGCCTCGCTGCAGGATCTTGTAGAGGGCAACGATGATTTGTTTGATGCGCGGATGATCAGGAGCCACGCCGTAGCGAACGAGTCCGTAGGGAGCAGGCAGGCGTTCGAACAGGTCGATATTCACATCGAGATCTGATTTCGACAAGATGTCCGAAGCATAAATACCAGCCGGGCCGGCCCCGACAACGGCAACGTTCGTTGCTGTCACAGTCATTCGTCCCTTCTCAGGCTCACCACGCACGAATGAGCGTGGCTCGAGCCGCGTTTTCGATACAACACACCATCCTAGCGCGCTTCACAGGAACGGCACTATGGCGCCGCCCACGCACGATCAGGACAAGCGGTTGACCATAAGATGAGCGAAAGCAGTCAGCGCCTGTTTGGGTTCAGAATCGTCGAGGGCGTCCAGCACTGCCACTGCATCGTCGCACCACTTTTCAGCTAGGTCGCGAGTCTCCTGCAGCACTTGGTGATGGCGCAGCTTGTCAACAACGTCAGCCAGGACGCCATCGGAACTCAGATCCCCGTCGATTGCGTCCAGGATTTCCTGACCTGCCGCATCGTCACCGTTGTGTGCCACGTGGCGGCGCAACAGCAAGACGGGCAGTGTATCCACGCCTTCACGCAGGTCAGTTCCCGGGGTCTTCCCTGAGGTCTCACCTGTGGAGGCAAGATCCAGAACATCATCAGCGATCTGGAAAGCGACGCCGACCTTCTCACCGTAGGTGGCAACAAGGTCAGCGACCTCTCTGCCGGCTCCGCCGTGGAAGGCTCCAAAGAAAGCTGATGCTGAAAGGAGCGATCCTGTCTTGTCTGCCAAAACCTGCAGATAGAACTCGACCGGGTCGGCGTCTTCGGGTGGTCCGAAGGTTTCGTTGAGCTGCCCCATGCACAGACGCTCAAAGGTGTCTGAGTGATGCGCCACCGATTCAGGTCCCAGGGAAGCTATCAGGCGTGATGCCCTGGCAAAGAGCACATCGCCAGCGAGGATGGCGCGGTTGTTACCCCACATGTGCTGTGCGGAGGTAACCCCGCGCCGAGTGGGTGCGCTGTCCATGACGTCGTCGTGATAGAGCGATGCCAGGTGCGTCAGCTCCATTGCGGTTGCTGCGCTGATGACACGCTCGCTCGTTGCGCGCTCGGGGTCACCGAGCTGCGCACACACAAGCGTCAAAGCCGGGCGGATCCGTTTGCCTCCCGCCACGCTCAGATGACGTGTGAGTTCTTCGACCAGGTCACGCCCGCCTCGAACTGCGTCGTTCAGCAGCTCCTCCACGCTTTCCAGCGCAGGAGTGATACGCGCTTCGAGAGCAGGGACGTCAAGGTCAAGTACGGAATAAGAATTCACAGCTGTCACGGCAAGAAGATAGCGACATTTGAGAGCATTGACAAGACGGGCCCAGGAACGATGCCCAGCAGGATCGTCCCAAGCGCGCACACAGCAATAGCGATCGCAGTGAGGCCTTCGCTCTTAATGACCACGGTGTTCTCACTTGGTTCCGTGAAGAACATCAGGCGAACAACACGGAAGTAGTAGAACGCTGTTGCCACGGAGCACAGCAGGCCGATCGCAACCAACCATCCGAGTTGGCCAGCGAAGGCATCTGAAAATACAACGAACTTTCCAATGAAGCCGCTGGTCAATGGAATGCCGGCGAATGACATCAGGAACACCAGGACGCTGCCTGCCAGCAGCGGGCTGCGTTTGCCCAGTCCGGCCCAGCGATCCAAAGCCGTTGCCTCTCCGCCTACCTCCAGCGAATCACCAGAGCGGGTGCCGGAGCGAACCAGCGTAACTGCAGCGAAGGAGCCGATGGTGGCCAGTGCGTATGCCAGGACGTAGAACAGGACGTGGCCTGCCGATCCCTTGACCAGGGACATGACCGCCAGCAGGATGAAGCCCGCATGCGCGATTGACGAGTACGCCAGCATGCGTTTGATGTCTGTTTGGACCAGACCTGCGACGGTGCCAACCACCATCGTCAGGACAGCGATAATACTCATCGGGATCAGCAGATCCCATGTGAAGTGTCCGGCGAGGACCTGGTAGAAACGCAGGATCGCGGCAAAGGCAGCCATTTTCACTGCAGCTGCCATGAAACCGGTGATCGGGCTGGGTGCGCCGGTGTAAACGTCAGGCGTCCATGCGTGGAACGGGGCAGCACCAACCTTGAAGAGCAGGCCCACCAGCACCATGACGATGCCGGCCAGCAGCAGCCAGTCCATCTCGCCCGTGCTCTGGGTCATGACCTTGTACACTCCGGAGAACTTCAGTCCACCTGAGTACCCGTACAGCAGTGCCATGCCCATCAGGAAGAAGGCCGAGGCGAATGCGCCGAGGATGAAGTACTTCAGCGCGGCTTCCTGTGACAGTTGGCGGCGACGGCGCGCTGTTGCACACAGGATGTACAGCGGTAGCGACATCACCTCGAGTGCCACGAACAGCATGATCATTGAGTCCGCTGCAGGGAACACCATCATGCCACCCAGCGAGAACAGGACGAGGGCAAACATTTCCGAACGTTGGTAGCGCTTCTTTTCTGTCAGCTCCTCATCGACGGAACCGGGACGGTCCGAGGGCTGTCCAGCGAAGGCTCCATCACGAATCTGCGTACGATCCGCGATGACGAGCAACGCCAGGAAGGTGATGACGGCAAGAATCAGTTGCGCACCCACTGTCAGCGGGTCCTCAATGTATTCATCGAAACCCTGCGGCGTGTCAGCTACGACAACCCAGCGCCATGAGAGCACGACGATAGCTGCAGCGGTCACGACGAGGGAGACCCCAATTCCCAGCGGGCGACGAAGGCGTGCGGGGGCAAATGATTCAACCAGGACTGCCAGTACTGCTCCACCGAGCACAATCAGCACTGGTGTCAGGCTCGCCCACGGAACACTGGTCGTAGTTGTAGCGACGTTCATGGGAATCACTTGGAGCTCCCTTCAGTTGACGTATCGGCAGGTGCGTCAGAGGTTTGCCCATCTGTCTGCGCTGGCGCACTCGCCGCGCTTCCTGCGTTCAAGACCTGGTCTGATACCGGGGTCAGTGCTCCGACAATCGGAGCAGACCACAAGCCGATGACTGCCATCGCGATGATCAGCGGCGTCACGACGGCCTTTTCGCGACCGTTCATGTCAGTGAGGTGGCGCATTGGTTCGTTTGGCGGGCCGGTGAAGACCTTCTGATACGGCAGCAGCACGTACAGGGCGGCGATGATGACACCCAGCACAGCGAACAGCGCGATCGGAACTGACACGGAGAAGGACCCCATCAGCACCATGTATTCAGGGACGAACCCTGACAAGCCAGGCAGGGCGATTGAAGCCAAACCGGACACCAACCACGTGCCGGCGATCACCGGAGTCACACGCTGCATTCCGCGGTATGCAGGAATCTCGCGTGTCCCGCCTCGGCGGGTCAGGAAGCCGGAGATCAGGAACATGGCGGCGATCGAGACACCGTGAGCGACCATGTAGATCATCGCGCCGGTCAACGCCAGCTGCGAGCCGATGAAGATGCCCAGCACCATGAAGCCGAAGTGTGACACCGAGGTGTAGGACACCAGTCGCATAATGTCGTTTTGTCCGATGGCGGCCAGACCGCCCCACAGGATTGAGACGATGGCGGCAACGCACATGGCGACGGCGCACTTGGCCGCTGCCTGCGGGAAAAGGCTCACGCACAGCGTGATCATTCCGAATGTGCCGATCTTGTCGAGCACGCCGACCAGCAGGACGGATGTACCTGGGCGGGCAACTGCCGCCGTGTCAGGCAGCCATGTGTGGACCGGAACCATCGGCGCCTTGATGATGAAGGCGACCATGAAGGCCCAGAAGATCCCCATTGCCCACGAGGACGGCAGCATCGGGGTGAATTGAGAGAGAGTGTCCAGGCGGAAGAACGTCTCGGACTTTTGCGGGACAACTGCCCACAGTGCCACCAGACCGCCCAACATGGCCAGGCCACCGGCAAGCGAGTACAGCAGGAACTTGATGGCAGCCTTGCGGCGTGCCACGGCCTCGCCCACTCCGTAGGTGCCGATCATAAAGAACAGCGGCACCAGCATCGCTTCAAATGCGATGTAGAAGACGATTACGTCGAAGGCTGCGAAGATCACGACCATGAACATTTCAAGGACGAGGATCAGCGCGCTATAGGCGCCCTCACGCGACTCACGTTCGTCAGCGTCAGCGTCGCGCGCGTCGCCCTCGTGCGTGGAACCGGCGAGGCGAGCAGGCGCAGCAAGCAGAACGAGCGGCACCAGTGCGACGGCCAGCAAGATCATCACAAGGCCGAGGGCATTTACGCCGAGCGCCCATGACACGCCCATCTGCGGGATCCACGAATATGATTCACCGAGCTGGTGTGTGGCAGGTGTGGTCCAGTCGAATTGCGTGGCAACGATGATACCGAGCACCAATTCGATGAGCGAGGCGCCCAACGCCACAAGGCGTCCGCGCGCACGCAACCCCGGGATGAGGCCGACCAGTGCGCCGGCCACGAGCGGCCAGGCAACCATGATCGTCAGCCACGGGATTGAACTGGACTGGATGAGATCAGTAGTAGTCATTGATTCTCCTCCTCACCCTCACAGCCTGAAGCCGAGGACGATTGCCAAGACGACAAGAACGCCGCCAAGGATGTAAGACGCATAGGTTCGCACCAAACCGTTCTGTGTGATGGCGACGAGGCGACCCGCACCAACGGTGAGCCAGCTCAAGCCGCCCACTGCACCGTCGACCACCTTTCGATCGCCCTCTGTTGCCACGGTGACCAACGCCTGTCCGGGCATCATGAAGAGTTTCTCGTTGATGTGGTCCTGGTACAGATCCTGGCGTGCAGCCTGCGTGAGCGCGTTGCCTGCCGGGACGCCAATCGGGACCGGCTTCTTCACGTACATGAACCACGCAACGGCGACGCCGATCACGACAAGCAGCAGGGTGGCGACCTGGATCAGCCACACCGGCAGGACCGGCTCAACGTGAGGGGTCTCCCCCACTGCGGGAACCAGCCATGAGGTGAATGCTCCGCCGATGCTGAGCAGTCCACCGATGAGTACCGAGCAAACCGCCAGAATGATCATCGGGATGGTCATCAGAGGGGACGACTCGTGCGGGTGGACTTCCTGCTCGGGTGTCGAATCTGTCCAGCGTGCTTCTCCGTGGAAGATCATGAAGAACAGGCGCGACATGTAGAACGCGGTGATTCCGGCACCGAACATGGTGACCAGGCCGAATACCCACGGAGCCCAGGGTGTTGACATTCCGGAGAACGAGGACGCTGCAAATGCCGCCTCGATGAGCTTGTCCTTTGAGAAGAATCCGGAGAATGGCGGCACGCCGAGGATGGCGAGCCAGCCGCATGCGAACGTAATCCAGGTGACTTTCATCGCGGTGCGCAGGGCACCGAAGCGACGCATGTTGACCTGATCGTTCATGCCGTGCATGACGGAGCCTGCTCCCAAGAACATCAATGCCTTGAAGAAACCGTGCGTGAACAGGTGGAAGATGGCGAACGCCCAGCCGATGGGGCCAAGGCCCGCACCCAGAAGCATGTAGCCGATCTGCGACATCGTTGATGCTGCCAGCACCTTCTTCATGTCGTCCTTGGCCGAACCGACGATCGCGCCGAACAGCAACGTGATCGCACCGATGATCGCCACTGTCAGTGATGCGGCAGGGGCTGCCAGGAAGATCGCGCCGGAGCGGACAATCAGGTACACACCTGCGGTCACCATCGTGGCCGCGTGGATCAGCGCGGACACCGGCGTCGGGCCGGCCATTGCGTCACCGAGCCATGCCTGCAGTGGGAACTGCGCGGACTTACCACAGGCAGCGACCAGCAGGAAGATACCGATGAGTGTCGCCTGTGCAGTGGACAGTCCCGCAGCTGCAGTGCTGACGTCATTCATGGAGACGGAGCCGACATAGGCAACCATCCCCATCATGGCGATCAGCATGCCCATGTCACCGACACGGTTCATGACAAACGCCTTCTTCGCGGCGGTCGCATTGTCGGGCACCTGGTTCCAGAAGCCGATCAGCAGGTATGAGGCAAGGCCTACGCCTTCCCATCCCATGAAGAGCACTGCGTAAGAATTCGCGATGACCAGTGTCAGCATGGAGGCGATGAAGAAGTTCAAGTAGGCAAAGAAGCGGCGGCGATCCCGGTCGTGTTCCATGTAGGCGATGGCGTATACGTGGATGAGCGAGCCCACGAAGGTCACGAGCATCACGAAGGTCATCGACAGCGGGTCGATCAGGGTTCCAAAGTTGATGGACAGGTCGCCGGCCGGAATCCACGAGAACAGATCGATGGACAGTCGTCGCTCACCTGCTGGAAGTCCAAGCATCTGCACCAGGATAACGACGCCGACAACGAATGACGCCCACGCGGCGATCACACCGAGGATGTGGCCCCATTTGTCTGCGCGCCGCCCAAGGACGAGCAACAGGATTGCGGACGCCAGTGGGATCGCGACCATAAGCCACGCAAGTGCTGCCGGCCCTGTTGCGGCCGTCAAAGCGGGGAGGGTAGTGGTCATTGAAATGGTCCTCCCTTAGTTCTTTAGCAGGTTGTTGTCGTCCACGCCGGTTGTCGCGCGTGCACGGAAGATGGATACGATGATGGCCAGTCCGACGACCACTTCAGCTGCGGCGACAACCATGACAAAGAACGCCATGATCTGTCCGGCAACATCTGCGTGGATACGTGCGAAGGTCACGAGGGCGAGGTTCGCGGAGTTCAGCATGAGCTCCACACCCATCAGTGAGATCACCGCGGAACGCCTCACGAGGACTACGACCGCTCCGATGGAGAAGATCACGCCCGCGAGGATCAGGTACCATGCCATACTCATTTGGCAGCTCCTTCACCAGGTGTGTGCGGCTGAGCATTGTTATTGCTTCCGCCCTGCGTAGGGCCGGCGTTCGCGCCCGGTCCCTGTACATGATCAGTATTGGCTTGTCCGGCATCCGGTGCGGTCTGCACCTCGCCCATGCCCTTCGGATCAGCTTCGTTGGCCGAGGTCTCGGCCTGCGCGTTGCGGTCAGCCGCGGACGCTTCAGGCTGGTTGAGGCCGGTGGGCGCGGAAGGCCCCGGCATGCCCCAGGCTCCGGATCGAGGAACCGACACGTTTTTTCCTGCCTTGAATGGTGAATCGTCCAGCAACCCGGCGCGCGTCAGCTGCAAAGACTCTGCAATGTCAGGGGCAACCTGGTTCAGTGAACGGCCCAATCCTCGCACGCGGAAGACACGCGGCACGGAATCTTCCACCGGGGCGAGTGTGTCGCCGCCGATTGCCGGAACGTCCGTTGCGTTCGAATGAGCGAACACGCCAGGCGCCGGAAGCTGTCCAATGTGACGGCCGCTTTCCTTGAAGGCCTTCATCTTGGCTTCAGCCGTAGTGCGCTGGTTGAACGAGGGTCCCAGGCGGTCCGTGTGAGTCAGCAGCATCGCGCCGATCGCGGCAGTGATGAGCAGAGTGCCCGCTAGTTCCATTGACATCCAGTGGTCTGCGAACAGTGAGGATGCCAGCGAGGTGACCGGCTCATTGGAGTACGGGTCAACGCTCGAGGCTTTGCTCGCGGACAACACTGTTTTCGCGCCGATACCGGCAAAAATGGCGATCATGCCGAGCCCGCCGATGCATGCGGCAGTGATTGCACCGCGTGACTGGAATTGGTATCCGTCGGTGGCTCCCAGGCCGATCATCATGATGACGAACAAGAACAGCATCATGATGGCGCCGGTGTAGACGACGACTTGGACAGCACCCAAGAACGGTGCTCCCAGAGCGATGAACAATACTGCCAGTCCAATCATCACCGCGACCATACAGATCGCGGAGTACGCAGCTTTCTTGAAGAAGAGCACACCGAGGGCGCCCAGCACCATGACGACGGCGACGCAACTGAAAAGGATCGCCTCGCCTGTGCTGCCCATCAGTGGCCATGCTGTTTCTGTCACCGCGCAGCCTCCTGTTCAACTGGTTGTGCAACCGCCTGCTGAGCGGACTGCAGTGAAGAATCTTCGGGTCGACGCTCGCGTACCCAGTCGATCTGGCGTTGCGTCGGTCCAGTCACCTCACCCTTGTAGTAGTCGTCGTCGGACATGCCTTCGACCATCGGGTGCGGTGGTGCCAGCATGCCGTCGGCAAGGGGAACAAGGAGCTGGTGCTTTTCGTAGATTTCCGCTTCGCGGCGGTACTCCGACAGTTCGAAGTTGTGTCCCATGGTGAGCGCACGCGTGGGGCAAGCTTCGATGCAGAATCCGCAGAAGATGCAACGCAGGTAGTTGATCTGGTAGACCGCGCCGTAACGTTCCCCTGGCGAGTACTGTGCGTCAGGCGTGTTTGAGTGGGCTTCGACGAGGATGGCGTCGGCCGGGCAGGCCCACGCGCACAGCTCGCAGCCGATGCACTTTTCCAGGCCGTCAGCGTAACGGTTGAGCTGGTGACGCCCGTGGAAACGCGGCTGCACGAACGGCCCCTCGAAGGGGTACTGTTCGGTGACAGTAGGGCGGAAGAATGACGTGATCGTCACGCCATACCCTGCCACGGGGGCAAAGAACTCACTGACCGGGCCGCGATGATCGTGCTCGTAGAGCAGCTCCTCATCGGGTCCCAATGGCGGAAGATGCTTGTCTGACTTACTCATCGGTTTCCTCCTGAGCATCAGTCGCGACAGTCGTGTTGGCTGCAACCCCAACTGGCTGGGCTCTGCCGGCTCGCGGTGACGGCGGCAGCTGCTGGCCGGGCTTGGGCGGGACAGGGAATCCGTCGGCTAACGGATCGAACGTTTCGGTCACGTCGTCTCCCTCGCCGGTGGTTTCGCCCTCACCGGAATCCAGGAACCACATGACTGCAAGGGCGATGACGAAGATCGCGAGGATCACGCCAAGGATCACCGGCATTGAGGTGTCAACCCAGGCGGTCACTCCACGCAGCACTGCTACGGCAACGACCCATGCCAGGGCAACCGGGATGAGACGCTTCCAGCCAAACTGCATGAACTGGTCGTATCGGATACGCAGCAGCGTGCCTCGCGTCCAGATCATCAGGAACATGAAGAACCACATCTTCAGGAAGAACCACACGATTCCGAACCATCCGTCGTTGATGACGGGCACGTGCGACAACGGCCACGGTGCGTGCCATCCACCAAAGAACATGGTGGTTGCCACGGCTGACACGTTCAGCATGTTGACGTATTCGGACAGGTAGTACCAGCCGAATTTCATGGAGGAGTACTCCGTCATGTGTCCGGCGACAAGTTCGCCTTCAGCTTCGGGCAGATCAAAAGGCAGGCGGTTGACCTCGCCGACTGCCGAGATGCAGTAGATAACAAAGGCGGGTGCCAGCGTCACTGCCCACCAGAACGGAGTCTGTGCGGCAACGATCTGGGAGGTGGACATTGATCCCGACATGATGAACACGGAGACCAGGGCCAGGCCCATCGACAGTTCATAGGAGATCACCTGCGCGGATGAACGCACGGCGCCGTACAGCGGCAGCGTTGAACGCGTCGACCAGCCACCGAGGACGATGCCGTACAGGCCCAGCGAGGTGATCGCCAGGATATACAGCGCAGCAACCGGCATGTCGGCCAGCTGCAGTGGCGTTGAGTGGCCGAACATGTTGACGTTCGGGCCAAGCGGGATCACTGCGAACACGCTGAATGCGCAGAACGCTGCGATGGCCGGGGCCATGAAGTAGAGGAACTTATCGGAGCGCCTGGTCCACATGTCCTCTTTGAACAGCAGTTTCAACGCGTCAGCGAAAGCCTGGAACAGGCCGAACGGGCCGGCAACGTTCGGGCCGGGCCTGGTCTGCATGCGTCCCAGTCCGCGTCGTTCCACCCACAGGGCGAGCAACACGTTGAAAATCAGGAACAAGATGATGAAGACCGCTTTGATGAGGGTCAGCCACCACGTTTCCTGGGAGAAGTCCGCCACTGTGTAGTCGGGAATCGCCAGCGGAAGCGTTGTCATCATCGGGTCACCTCCACTGCGTGTGAGAGCGTCACAACGGAACCGGCTGTTCCCAGTGACTCATGTACAAGTGATCCTTGGGAGCACTCAGGCAGCCAGACCACACGATCGGGCAGATCGGTGACCTCCACCGGCAGCGTGAGCGATCCGCGTTCGGAGCTAACAGTCAGGGCGTCGCCTTGCGACATTCCCAAAGCCGACAGCGTTGCCTGCGAGATGAAGGCAACGGGGCGGCGCGCTGTTCCAGCCAGCTGCGGTGCGCCGTCCTGAAGGCGTCCGGCGTCGAGCATCGGTTTGTGAGTGGCCAGAACAGCCTGTCCCTCGCTCACCGATTCGACGGGCGGGGCGGTTGTGGTAGCCACATCCATGACGCAGCGTTCACCGGACCAGTCCATCACGGGGTTGACCTCGTCATACAGATCCTTCAGCGTGGCTCCACCCAGATCGACATCAAATTCGCGCGCCAGTCGCACGAGCACATCGCGATCAGTCAGCGAGCGTGACGAGATCGCCTGGCCGAAGGGGCGCAGTCGGCCTTCCCAGTTGATGAAGGTACCGTTCTTTTCCAGTGGCGGGGCAACGGGCAGCACCACGTCAGCAAGCTCAGTGACATCGGACGCGCGCACTTCCATCGACACGAGGAAGTCCACTGCGTCGAGCGCATTGCGTGCCGCTTTCGGATCGGGCAGGTCACGCAGGTCAACACCTCCCACGATCAGGGCGCTGACAGAGCCGGTGCGCACACCGTCCAGAATGTCCTGAATGTCCATGCCGGTTGTGGTCGGCATGCCTGCCGTATCCCAGCCCATGCTTTCGCGGGCACCGGCATCGGCAAGTGAGCGACCAAATGGCAGCAGGCCGGGAAGAAGTCCGGCTTCAACCGCTGCGCGGTCACCGCTTCGGCGTGGAACCCACTGGAGTCGAGCTCCAGTTGCCTGAGCGAGCTTGGCGGTTGCAGTCAGCAGCCCGGGGGTGCGCGCTGCGCGTTCTCCGACCAGGATGATCCCGCCGTCGGACAGAGACTCGACGAGGGCGGTGCCTTCGGCCGCTGCTCCGCTGGTGAGCGACGCGAGAACTTCGGTTTCAGTTCCGGGTGCGGCGTGCACCACCTGTGCGTTGAGCTTGAGTGATCCACTTGTCGTCATCGGCGCAATGGTCGTGACGTGAGTGGTTCCCTTCAGGACGCCTTTACGCAAGCGCAGGAAAATGGATCCGCATTCGTCTTCGGGCTCGAGTGCGACCAGCAGGACGCTCCCGGCCTTTTCCAGATCCGCATACGTCACACCCAGGCCTGTTCCTGCTACGTGTGCTGCGAGGAATTGGCGTTCTTCCTCGCTGGTTTCGCGAACGCGTGCATCGATGGAATCGGTCCCCACAACAGTGCGAGCAAACTTGGACCATGCCCAGGCATCCTCGAAGGTCAGACGGCCGCCAGGAAGCATGCCAACTGTTCCCTTGTCACGCGCCACCTTCAGTCCTTCAGCCACGCGGTGCAGCGCGTCGGCCCAGGAGGTCGGCACCATCTGACCGTTTTCTCGAACCAGCGGTGTGGTCAGGCGGGATTCACGATCCCATTCAAAGGCGAAGCGATCCTTATCGGTGATCCACTCTTCGTTCACGTCCGGATCGTTGCCGGCCATGCGGCGCACGACCTGGCCGCGACGCACGTCGATACGGATCGCTGATCCGGATGCGTCGTGTTCTGACACCGACGGTGTGGAAACCAGGTCGAAGGGGCGTGCACGGAAGCGGTAGGACGACGCGGTGAGCGCGCCGACCGGGCAGATCTGAATAACGTTGCCGGAGAAGTACGAGGCGAATGCGCGTCCCGACTGGTCGTATCCTGATGGTGGAAGCTCTCCCCCGTTGATGGATCCAATGACGCCAGCCTCGCCGTATGGACCAGACAGCGGCACAGTTCTCGCGTCGTGGGCACCTTCGTCGTGGAACCCGATGACCTGGGTGTCGAAGGAGCCGATCTGTTCGCCCATGAAGTAATGGTCGTCTGTCGGTGAGGTACCGCCGCCGCGACCTTGCAGGTCGATGAACGCGTCGCCTGCAATCTCCTTACCGAAACGCACGCAGCGCTGGCACAGGATGCAGCGGTCACGGTCCAGCATGATGTGGCTGGTCAGCTTCAGAGGCTTGGGGAAAGTGCGCTTGGCGTCAGCGAATCGTGACTTTGCGCGTCCTTCTGTCATGGCCTGGTTCTGCAGGGGACATTCGCCGCCCTTGTCGCAGATAGGGCAGTCCAGCGGGTGGTTGATCAGCAGGAACTCCATAACGCCGCGCTGTGCTTTGTCGGCAATCTCGGAGGTGAACTGGGTCTTGACGACCATTCCCGGGCTGACTGTCTGTGCGCATGAGGGCTGCGGCTTGGGCATGAAGCGCAGCTCGCCGGTCTTGCGGTCAGGCATTCCGACTTCGACAAGGCACTGGCGGCATGCAGCTGCAGGTGCGAGCAGTGGGTGATCGCAGAATCGTGGAATACGAATTCCAGCCTGTTCCGCAGCGCGAATGACCAGCGTTCCCTTGGGAACGGACATCTGGATGTCATCGATCGTAATATCGACCATTTCTGGCGCGTCGCTCATCGGGCACCTCCTCTAGTGAAGTTAGCGGACGCTTCGTACGGGAACAGCTCCTGTGCGGGCGTCGTCAAACCGGCTTCGAATTCTTCTCGGAACTTGCTGATGCCGGACCTGATTGGTGTGGCTGCAGCGTCACCGAGTGCGCAGAAGCTGCGACCGGCGATGTTCCCGGCGATCTCTTCGAGCAGATCGACGTCTCCGGGAAGTCCCTTGCCCTGTTCCAGGCGCAGCATGATCTGCTTGAGCCAGTACGTTCCTTCGCGGCACGGCGTGCATTTGCCGCACGATTCGTGCTGGTAGAACTCGGTCCAGCGGGTAATGACGCGCACGACCGATGTGGTCTCGTCGAACACCTGCAGTGCACGCGTTGCCAGCATCGATCCGGCCTGTCCCACGGATTCGTAGTCGAGGGACACATCAAGTTCAGCTTCGGTAAACAGCGGGGTGGATGATCCGCCTGGTGTCCAGAACTTGAGGGTGTGGCCTTCGCGGATGCCTCCGGCCATTTCGATCAGTTCGCGCATCGTGATGCCGAATGGTGCTTCAAACTGGCCTGGGTTCTTGACGTGGCCTGAGACGGAGAAAATACCGTGGCCCTTGGATTTTTCCGTGCCCATCGAGGCGTACCAGTCATCTCCGTTGCGGAAAATCCCTGGCACCTGCGAAATGGATTCGGCATTGTTAATAACAGTCGGGCGCGCGTACAGGCCTTCAGCTGCCGGGAACGGGGGCTTCAGGCGCGGATGTCCGCGACGACCTTCCAGGGAGTCCAGCAGTGCGGTTTCTTCACCGCAGATGTAGGCACCGGCACCTGCGTGAGCAATGATGCGCAGGTCTTCCAGCAGGCCAGCCTCTTCAGCTTCGCGAATCGCATTCAGGAGGCGGCGGTAGACGTGGACGACCTCGCCACGCAGGTAGACGAAAGCGTGGTGGCAGTTAATGGCGCGGCATGTGATCGCCATGCCTTCAACCAGAATGTGCGGGTTCGCCATGATCAGCGGGATGTCCTTGCAGGTTCCCGGTTCTGATTCGTCGGCGTTGACCACGAGGTACCGCGGCTTGCCGTCATCGGGAGGCAGGAAGGACCACTTGAGTCCGGTCGGGAAGCCTGCGCCGCCTCGGCCTCGCAGACCGGCAGCCTTGACCTTCTCGACGATGTCAGACGGTTCAAGGGCGCGGGCGGCTTTCAATCCTTCGTATCCGCCACGGCTCAGGTAAGACTGCAGCGTCCATGACCGCTCTGCATCCCACCCGCGCGTCAGGATCGGCGTGAGGGTTGATGGTGCGCTTAAGGAGCTCACTTGTCCTCCTCCTGTTCAGAACCGGTCCGCACCGGAGCATTCCAGTTGTTCTGCTCTGCGATGCGCAGGCCCAGCAGTGAGTTCTCGCCCGCTGAAGGGCCCTCATGTTCGTGACCATCAAGAAAACCGGCAAGTACGTGCTCGACCTCTTTGAACGTGTGGACCGTGTCGGCACCACGCGTCGGGTGGATCGGCTTATCGGCCTCGATGTCGTCGATCAGCTGAATCGCTGACTGCGGTGTCTGGTTATCGAAGAACTCCCAGTTGACCATCATGACGGGCGCGTAGTCACACGCGGCGTTGCATTCGAGGCGTTCCAGCGTAATCTTGCCGGATTCACTGGTCTCATCGGTGCCAACTCCCACATGCTGTGAGACGGCCTCCCAGATTGCGTCACCGCCCAGCACGGCGCACAGCGCGTTCGTGCACACGCCCACCAGGTAGTCTCCCGTGGGATGGCGCTTGTACTGGGTATAGAACGTCGCCACAGCGGACACTTCCGCACGTGTCAGGTCGAGGATGTCAGCGCACAGCGCGATGCCGTCAGCAGTGATGTATCCGTCAACGGATTGCACGAGGTGCAGCAGCGGAATCAGTGCTGAGCGTGAATGTCCGGTGGGATACCGGTCCACAACCACCGCCGCTTCTTCACGCAGACGCTGTTCAACTTCTGGCGCGTAGCTCATCGGTCAACACCTCCCAAAACAGGGTCAATTGTTGCCAGGCAGACAACCACGTCAGCCAGCTGGCCCCCCTCGGTCATGATGGACAATGACTGCAGGTTGGCGAATGAAGGGTCACGGAAGTGCGCGCGGTAGGGGCGCGTGCCACCGCCGGAGACTACGTGGATCCCGAGCAGGCCCTTCGGATGTTCGATGGTCTGGTATACCTGACCGGCGGGAACAGAGAATCCCTCGGTCACCAGCTTGAAGTGGTGAATCAGCGACTCCATCGACTCGCCCATGATTTCGCGGATATGTTCGAGCGAGTTGCCCTGTCCGTCGGTTGCAACCGACAGCCGTGCCGGCCACGCGATCGAGGGGTCATCAACCATGGTCGGACCGCCCTCGCACTTCTCGAGGCGTCGGAGCACCTGCACGACGATGCGCAGTGACTGGTAGATCTCGTCGAAGCGAACGAGTGTGCGGTTGTAGGCGTCGGATGAATCATAGGTGGGAACGTCGAATTCGAAATCTTCGTACCCGCAGTACGGTTGCATCTTTCGCAGATCAAACGGAATGCCGGCCGCTTTCAGGCCCGGTCCGGTCATACCGAGCGCCATAACAGCTGACAGCGGCATGTAGCCGGTACCAACGAAACGCTTTTTGAAGATCGGGTTCTGTAAGGTGAGGTCCTGCAGTTCGCCCACGTCTCTGCGGATGCGCGGCAGCTTTTCACGGATGAAGTCCACCGTTCCTGCCGGCAGGTCCTGTGCGACGCCGCCAGGTCGGATGTACGCGTGGTTCATGCGCAGGCCGGTGATGCGTTCGAAAATTCGCAGGATTTCTTCACGTGCGCGGAAGCCGATGGTCATCATCGTGGTGGCACCCAGCTCGTTGCCGCCGGTTCCGATTGCCACGATGTGCGAGGCTGCACGGTTGAGCTCCATCATGAGTACGCGGATCAGCGTGGCGCGCTCTGGAATCTGGTCGGTGATGCCCAGCAGTTTTTCCACCGCCAGGCAGTAGCCGACTTCCTGGAAGAACGGTGCGACGTAGTCCATGCGGGTGCAGAATGTGACGCCCTGTGTCCACGTGCGGTATTCCATGTTCTTTTCGATGCCGGTGTGCAGGTAGCCGGTGTCAACGCGTGTTTCGCGCACGAGTTCGCCGTCCAGTTCAAGGACCAGGCGGAGCACGCCGTGCGTCGAGGGGTGCACTGGACCCATGTTGAGCACGATGCGTTCGTTCGTGATCTTTTCGATTTCGGCGAGGACGTCTTCCCAGTCACCGCCCTGCGCCATGACTTCGGGAATGTCGTCGACATCGATGTTGGCTGTTCCGGGGGTTGCCCGGAAATTGACACGTTGTGCGTTCATCAGTTGTACGACCTCCGTGTGTCGGCCGGTGGAACGGTGGCTCCCTTGTATTCCACGGGAATGCCGCCCAGTGGGTAATCTTTGCGCTGCGGGTGTCCTACCCAGTCATCCGGCATCGCAGTACGCGTCAAAGAGGGGTGGCCATCAAAGATAATGCCCATCAGGTCCCACGTCTCGCGTTCCTGCCAGTCGTTCGCGGGGTAGATGTCGACGATGCTGGGGATGTGCGGATCTGCGTCCGGGCACGTGACTTCCAGTCGCAGCATCCTGTTATGGGTGATCGACATGAACGGGTAAATGGCGTGGAGTTCACGGCCCCTGTCGGCCGGGTAGTGCACGCCGTTGGTGCCGATGCACAGTTCAAAGCGCAGGTCCTGGTCGTCACGCAGGTGACGTGCCACGCGCTGAATGTGCTCGCGCGCAATGAAGATCGTCAGTTGATCGTGTTCGACAACGACCTTTTCGATGACGTCGTTGACATCAAGGCCATCCTCGGTAATCAGTTCTTCGAGGATGTCCACGACCGAGTCAAACCACGATCCGTACGGCCGCTGGCTGGGGGCAGCGAACGTCGCGGCCTGCTGCAGCCCGCCGAAACCGGTGGTGTCTCCGGCGTCGTGAACGCCGAACATGCCGGTGCGTTGGGCCACCACGTCGGGGGCCTGGAAGGATCCCAGCGCCTGCATCTGCCCCTGCGGCTGCACCTCATCAGGGGTAGGCGTCACTGATTCAGTTTCGCTCACGACAGGAGTCCCTTCATCTGGTGGGTCGGTGTAGCAGCAAGTGCTGCCTGCTCGGCCTTGCGTGCGATTTCCTGACGGTGGACGCCAAGCGGCTCTTTGCCGATCTGCTCACGCAGGGTGAGGACGGCGTGGATCAGCGCTTCGGGGCGAGGTGGGCATCCGGGCAGGTAGACATCCACAGGCAGGAAGTGATCGCAGCCCTGGATGACGGCGTAGTTGTTGAACATGCCGCCGGACGAGGCGCAGGCGCCCATCGAAATGACCCACTTGGGGTCGGCCATCGAGTCGTAGACGCGACGGATGATCGGTGCCATCTTGTGGGAGACACGACCCGAGACGATCATGAGGTCGGAGTGACGCGGCGAGGCGCGGAACACTTCCAGTCCGAATCGTGACATGTCAAAGCGAGGGGTGCCGGCTGCCATCATTTCAATCGCGCAGCACGCCAAGCCCATGGTGACAGGCCACTGGCTGTGTTTACGACCCAGCCCCAGCAGTTTTTCCATGCTGGTCAGAGCAATGCCTGCAGGTAACGCTTCTTCAATACCCATGAGTCCTCCTTCGCTCCTAGTAGTCCAGCCCGCCGCGGCGCCACTCGTAAATGTAGGGCACCGTGATCAGGGCGATAAAGGTCAACATGACAACAAGCCCGAACAAGCCCAGCTGGTTAAAGCTGACGGCCCACGGGTACATAAAGACGACCTCGATGTCGAAGATGATGAAGGTCATCGCGACGAGGTAGTAGCGCACCGGGAAACGGCCTTCCTCAATGTGCTGAGGGCCTGGATCAATGCCACATTCGTAGTTGTCAGCTTTGGTGCTGTTCTTGCGTGTGGGTCCCAGGATCGCTGATGCACCCAGGCCGCCCAGCGCCAGCACGATGGCTGCTGCGGCCATAATCAGCAATGGCACGTAGGGATTGGTCATTGTTCCTCCCGGTTATTGACGAGGGCGGTCAGCCCGATGGCACAACTGCAACACGGAGATTGCTGAGTCGATCTCATACCTTGGGCACCACCTTCGTGAGGGTAGTAATCAGACGGTCGTCCCATTGACCGCCGCTACGTTCAAAACCATCTGATAACAGTTTATGGACAAGTGTCATCAAGCGTGGGATTCCAAGCCCCGTATGTGTACACAAGTGCATCACTTTCGGGTTCTCGATCAGCCGCACGAAGATTCGTCCCATGGAATAGTACCCGCCATATTCCTGTTTCATCGCATGAGGGTACTCTTCCATCGCCTTATCCATGCCGGCAAGCGTCGTGCGGGCAAGACCCTGAGCCATCGCCATTGCAGCAAGACGACCCGCTTTCAGGGCCGGCGCGATTCCCTCGCCGTTGAAGGGTGAGACCATTCCGCCAGCATCACCCACCAGCACCAGTGAGTTCGCGTAGTGGGGTGTGCGGTTAAAGCTCATCGGCAACGCTGCGCTGCGCAGGGAGCCAACCTGATTGTCAGGCGTGAAACCCCACTCGTCGGGAAGGGAATCGACCCATTGCTTCAGCACTTTGTGGTACGGCAGTTTGGTTGCCTTCGCATCTGAAGAGACTGATCCCAAGCCGACGTTGACGGTGCCGTCACCCATCGGGAAGATCCAGCCGTAACCGGGCAGCGGTTCGGATTTGCCGGGCTGTCCTGCATACAGTTCGAGGTGGGATTCCATCCATTCTTCATTTGAGCGAGGTGAGCGGAAGTACGTGCGTGCCGCCACTCCGAGGGGACGGCGCGGATTCTTTTCACGTCCCATTGCGGTGGCCAGTCGCGCCGACACGCCGCCTGCATCCACCACAAGTTTGGCGTGGAACTCGACATCTTCAGCGTCTTTACCCTGCCCGATGCGCGCGCGCACGCCAGTGATGCGCCCAGTTGAGTCAGTCAACGGTCCTGTCACCGTACAGTTTTCGACCAGGCGCGCACCACGATTGCATGCGTGCTGAATGAGGTCTTGGTCGAGTTCCGTGCGGCGACGTGTCATGCCGTATCCGGGCAGTGATTTTTGGTCAGGCCATTCCAGTTGCAGGCGATGCCCGCCACCAATGACCGTCAATCCGCGGTTACGCGTCCACGTGCTTGTATCGACGCCCATCACAATGAGTTCGTACACGGCTGCAGGGGTCAGCCCGTCGCCGCATATCTTGTCCCGCGGGAATGATGCTTTTTCAAGTACGAGGGCATCAATGCCGGCACTTGCCAGGTGGTAGGCAGTTGATGCACCTGCCGGCCCGCCACCGACGATTACGACGTCAGCATCATCATGCTTCGCCACACCGTCAGACACAGTGTCTCCTCTACTTGTTGTCAAGCCTCATTCGACTAGCACCCTACTCCGATTGCCCCAAAGGGCACATTTCGTCATTTTGGCGCGAAAAAAGACTGGTTCTTTGATGTATTTGAGAAAGGGGGCCTTTACCTATTTCAGGTATCGTGAAGCGCGTCTCATTGGGCACGTCGGGCACGATGCAGCGCAACGATGCCGCCTGTCAGATTCCTGTACTCCACGCTCTCCCATCCGCTCCGCGCGATCATCTGCCCCACAGTGATCTGGTCGGGCCAGCTCTGGATCGTCTCAACCAGGTAGTCGTACGCCACGTCGTCAGATGAAACCAGGCGTGCCAGCGTCGGCATGACCACCATCTGGTGGATGCGGTACAGGCGCGAGAAAATCGGGTCAGTCGGGTGGGAGAATTCACAGATCACCAGTCGCCCGCCCGGTTTCGTCACGCGTGCCATTTCACGCAAGGCGCGTTCCGGGTCGCTGATATTGCGCAGCCCGTACGACATGGTCACGGCGTCGAATGTCGCGTCTTCGAATTGGAGGTTGGTGGCATCGCCCTGAACAAATGAGATCTCCGGGTGGCGCGCACGGCCTATCGCAATCATTCCTTCTGACAGGTCGCACGCCGTCACGCGTGCGCCACCGGCAGCGATCGCCGCAGCTGATGCACCGGTTCCGGCAGCAAGGTCGAGGATTTCCTCCCCAGGCTTGCCATCGATTGCAGTGCGCAATGCGCGCAGCCACACATGATCCATCCCACCGCTGGCAAGTGCATTCATCATGTCGTATCGACGTGCCACGGAATTAAACATTGCCGCAACTTCGCCGGGATCCTTATCTAGTTGCGCGCGCACGCCCGCCGGTGAGCTGTCGTCATTGAGGTCAGCGTCCTGGTCATAGACGTCGTAGTTCAGACCTGCCGTTTCATTCATGTCTCTATCTTTTCATGGTCTGGATACGATGGCCTCATGTCTGGCACTTTCGGTTCCGTATCTCTCAATGGCAAACTCCACGTCTCTATTGCATCACTACCGCCTTCACACCTCTGTGCGACGCGTCCGCTGGCCTCACTGCTGCCCAGCCCTGCAGACGCGTTGACGTGGTTGGGAGATCGCTGTTCGATCGTTGCCGATGGGCGCACTGCCACGATCACTGTGACAGGTACACAGGCCATCAGGCAGGCGTCGTCAGAGTGGACGAACGTGTGCCAGGACGCCCTCGTCGATACTGATTCGACAATTGACGAGGGGAGCTCACGCCTTTGTGGACCGGTTGCATTGGCCTCGTTCGGTTTTGCATGGAATACGCGCGGTGTCCTGATCATTCCGCACACCGCAATCGTCGAGCGCGATGGCGCGCGCTTCGTGATCACGACGGCGCTCGACCAGGATCCTGCTGATCCGATTCAGGCAGCCTCCGCTCTTGCCGAGGCAGCGCTCAGTACGCAGCTGACTACGCCGAAAGGACTGATGACACAGGCCGGGCGTATGACGCAGAACCAGTGGCTCAGCGCGGTGCGCCGCGTGATCCGGCGCCTGAACTCGGGAGCAGCATCGAAAGTGGTGATGAGTCGCGACATGGTCGTGGACAGTCCGACCGCTATGGATGAGCGATACCTGGTCACCCAGTTGCACGAGCAGTTTCCTTCGACCTGGACATATGCCGTTGCCGGTTTAGTGGGCGCCACACCGGAGATATTGGCGTCTAAAGAAGCTGATCATGTGTACTCGCGCGTCCTGGCTGGCACTGCAGCTCCCGGAAATGCTGACGAGTTGATGTCGTCAGATAAGAATCGTCGTGAACACGCGCTGGCCGTTGAATCTGTCACCCGCCGCCTCGAACCGATGGCCACGTCCGTCGAGTGCCCGCCCGAGCCTAGCGTGATCGAACTTCCAAACGTCATTCACCTGGCAACCGAAGTCAACGCTGTTGTGCCGGATCACTCCCTCCTCGACGTGGTGGCTGCTTTACATCCCACGGCAGCGGTGTGCGGCACACCGACAACACTGGCGTACGATCTGCTGGAATCCTTCGAGCAGACGCGTCGCGGCCGCTATTCAGGCCCGGTGGGCTGGGTCGATGCGAATGGCGACGGTGAGTTCGGCATTGCGTTGCGATGCGGACAGTTCACGCGTGAGCGCACACAGATCCGTGTCTTCGCTGGTGGGGGCATCATGCCTGACTCCGTGCCGGAGATGGAACTGGCCGAAACGCGCGCGAAGATGTCCCCTGTTCTGGACGCGCTGGGCGTGTAGATTGCGCGATTGGGTACTGGTGGTATCCGCCTAACGGAAGTATCGGCGGCCGTGCGGCGCGGCGTGGTGTGGTTGCCTCGGTGACGACGCTTCGGCGGCGCGGCGTGGTCACGTCGGTGCGGGCGTGCACCGACCCCTCAAACTGGCGGGCGCACGTGCACATACCCCTAAAAAGTCTCGCCAGAATGCACATACCCCTAGAAAAGGCGGTTCGCCATTTCATCGCTTTCCCATATGCGCAGGTCACGGGGTGTTGCGCGGAGAGCGCCAGCGGACGGTCGCGGTTCTTCTAGGGGTATGTGCACAAAATGCCGAAGATTTAGGGGTATGTGCACAAAAAGATCGAAAATCTAGGGGAATGTGCACGATTCAGCCTTAAATCTAGGGGGTCGTGCGCCGGCAGTCGGGCGATGCGTGAAAAGAGCCTCTACCTAGATGACGATGCTGGCGGACATGCGGGAACTACATGCGGCTGGGAGGTTCGGGTCAGGATCTCATCGAGAGCGCTGCGCACGCTGTCAGGAACCACAAGGTATTCGGGTTTGTGCGGCCACTGTATCGTCGGGGTTGGCTCACCCAAAGAGGCGAGGCCACCCAAAGCGCGTTCACCTTCCTCACGAATCATCTCGATCGCGCGTTCCTTGGCCGGATAGCCGATCTGCGCCTTGAACAGCAGGTCGAATGCGTCATCAAACCACGGATCGTCCGCCACTGTCAGTGCTTCCGCAGACATCTCAACCGTAACCTGCTGATCTGCCGGAACGTCAGCAATCGTGACTTCATAGGACAAGGTCTTGTTGCAGTAGGTCAGCGCCACGCGTTCAGAGGCAACCTTGTCGTTGTTGACGGTGATCGTCACGTCACCCTCGTCAATGGGCGCAACGCCGCGGAAGACGAGGGTCCACGTGCGCGTGGCCGGGAGAACGTCGACATGGTCGGCAGGCGGGTAAATGGTGAAGGTGCGCGTGTCGGAATCATCGGCAGGCGACCAGTTCAGTGAAAGAGTGGTTGCGGCCCATGCGACATTTTCCTGTGCGGCTCCGTCATCTTCCCACAGGACGAACTCACCATTATCACCGGGCATGACGATGACGCGCAGATGCTCGGGGTTGTCAACATTGTTGAGCTGGTCGGGCGCGTTATCCTGCAGCGGGATGATTGCGCCTGCGGGAGCGAAAACCGGGTAAGAATCCAGATCGCGCCATACGCGCAGGCGACGGCCGGCTTCACCGCGAGATTCGACGCGTCGACCTGTAAAGAAATCGAACCACGTGCCGCGCGGGAACCAGACGTCGGCCTGGGCTTTCATCGTGTCGTGCTCGCGTGGATCAGTGATGGCAGCGACCAGCAGCTGCGAACCGAAGCGGAATTCGTGCGGGTGATCGCAGGCATCGGCAGTCTCGGGTGCCTGCCAGTACATCGGCTCCACGAGCGGCCGCCCCTCGTAAGCTGTGTGCCTGTTCATCGTGTACAGGTAGGGAATCAGTTGGTGGCGCAGACGAAGTGCCTGGTTCATCACGCTGCGCGTCTCGTCGTGGAAGTTCCACGGCTCCTTTGAGTTGAAAGCTGATTCAGTGGAGTGCAGGCGGTTGATCGGGCTGAAGGTACCCAACTGGTACCAGCGTGCCTCCAGTTCTTCATCGCGCACACCGAACATATGTCCGCCGATGTCGTGGCTCCACCAGGAGTATCCGATGTTGGAGGCCGTGGATGTGAAGAAGGGTTGGAACTTGAGCGAGTCCCACGACACGACCGTGTCGCCGGAGAATCCAACCGGGTAGCGGTGTGAGCCTGGCCCTGCGTAGCGCGAGAAGGTCAGCGGGCGCTCCCCTGCCTGCGCGGAATCGAGGAAATGCAGGTGGTTGATCATCCATAGCGGGTCCAGGCCGGGCTGACGGGTTGTTCCGCCTTGCTGCCAGTCAAGCCACCAGAAGTCGACCCCTTCCTTTTCCATGGGGTGAATGACTTCTTCGAAGTAGATCTGCATGAAGCGCGGATCTGTCAGGTCAAATTCGGCCGGGTCCTCACTGGCCGGATCGATTCCCATGCGTGTGGCGACCCGCTGGTATGCCTCTTCAAAGGCACGGATCCCGTCGGCCGGATGCAGATTCAGCGTCGTGCGCAGCCCCCGTTGATGGAGCCAATCGAGGAACTGTTCAGGTTGCGGGAACAGGTCACGATTCCATGTGAATCCAGTCCATCCGGTGCCGTACTTCGGGTCAATGTCGTGGACAAGGTGCCAGTCCATGTCGATTACGGCAACGGACAGTGGCACGCGCTCGTCCTCAAAGCGTGTGATGAGCTCGCGGTATTCCTCGTCCGAATAGGCGTGGTAGCGGCTCCACCAGTTGCCCAGTGTGAAGCGCGGCAGCAGCGGGGTCGGGCCTGTCAGCTGATAGAAGTCGCGCACCGCGTCCGCAAAATCATGCCCGTAGGCAAACAGATAGAAGTCGTGGGACGAGGGTGTCGCTCCGGACGGCTCATCCGGATTACGGGGCTGGACCCACGTACCGAATGCGTTGTCATGCCCGTCAACTTCGCTGACTTCGCGGATCAGGTTGGACTGGGAATCATCGATCACAGCCCACCCGTCGAATGCTGCGAGGCCTTCGTCCAGTTCAACAGGACCGTCGATCTGGTCGAGTGTACGGGCGGTGCCGCCCAGGTTGGCCCGAGCCGGTTCCGAGAAACGCCAGGTGGATCCCACGCCCTTGATAAACGCAGACAACCCGAAACGGGAAAACGGTTTTTCGTCGTAGGTGATACGCACAGCGTCCGTATCGATCAGGACGCGCCCGTCGCGCCGAGTGACGCGGAATTTTGGAGTATCCCCAAAACTGCGGTTCAGAACGATCTGAGTGGCGTCGTCAACGAATTCGTCGGTGTCGGACCATTCGAATCGGATCAGCCGGTCGGTGATGATGCCGATGCGCCAGTGGGGCCCGCTCACTGTTCGCTGCGGATCCATCGAGGGGCGTGCCCCTATTTTGTCCATACTGAACAGTGAGTCGGCCACCATGGCGCTGTATCCTTCCAAGTTCAGGAGATATTGACCCGTTTAACAAGATGTTGACACGAGCATAGATCCTGGCATTTCTATTTCTGGATCTGCGATTGGAGTGTCACATCTGCACTGGCCAGTTTGCCGTCACGCACATATTCGATGCTGACGTGGTCGCCTCCAGTGTAACGGCGAATGTAGCCGGTCAGAGACTTTCCGGATTCAACCGCATTACCGTCGACGGCGGTAATGACGTCACCAGCTTTCAGCCCTGCCTCGGCCGCGGCTGAGCCATTGTTGACCTCGCTGATGGCGGCACCCATGCGCGTGGTGCCATCGACTGTGGCTGTGCCGGTTGTAATGAGCACGCCCAACACAGCGTGGTCGACTTGTCCGTTCGCGATGATCTGTTCAGCGACAGACTTCACGAGGTCCGATGGAATTGCGAAACCAAGTCCGATCGAGCCTGCAGATGAGGAATCTGAGCCCATAGATGCGATCGATGAGTTAATACCGATGACTTTGCCCTGGGCGTCAAAGAGCGGTCCGCCGGAGTTTCCCGGGTTGATCGAGGCGTCCACCTGAATCGCATTGGTGATGACCGATGGGCTGGTTTCCTTGTTCTGATTTTGAGGAAGCTGTCCGAAGGGGTCACGTGGGTCGATCTGCTGCTGGTTGTCCTGTTGTTCGGTTGCCACCTCGACTGGGCGGTTGAGTGCTGAAACGACGCCGGTGGTGACGGTTGACGACAGACCCAGTGGCGATCCGATCGCCATCACGTCCTGTCCCACCTGGACATCCGCAGATGACCCGAATGCGGCGACAGACAGGTCTGCGGGAGGATCCACAATCTGCAGCACGGCCAGGTCGGTACTCGAATCGACGCCGACAATTTCGGCGGCATAGATTCGCCCGTCAGACAAGGTGACGCTGATTCGACCATTTGAGGCATTTTCAGCCGCTGATACAACGTGGTAGTTCGTCACGATGTGACCGGCTGAGTCGTACACGACGCCCGATCCGATGTCGGCGGTTTGCCCGCCTTGGACGTTGATGGACACCGTTGCGGGAGAGACCGCTGCGGCAACTTCTGCCCACGTCGCATCGCTGCTGATGACAGGTGCAGGCTGTTGCGAGGCGTGCGAGCTCTGCGAACTGGTAGCAGTTGCCGTCGAATTATCTGAACCGACAAATTCATTAATCCCCCACGCGCCGCCAAGCGAGAGGGCAACGGCCACAAGCATCGCAGCAGCAACTGCGCCCCAGCCCGGCCCATTTTTCCGCGTCTTTCGTGCACGTTTCGTGGAGGATGCCGGCGCGGCAGTGGCGACTCGACCATAGGAAGCGGATCCAGACTCTGGGTTCGGTGATGCATAGGGATTGCGGGAATCGTGCGAGTACTGGTCACCTCGTGACGCACCTGCATACTGGCCGGATTGCGTGTACTGGCCGTTCGCCCCCTGAGCATACTGGCCGCCCTGCAGGTATTGCGTGCGCTCAGATGACTCACCTTGGTCATACGACTGCCTGTGCCCGTACGACTGGCTCTGGCCACTCGCCGCACTTTCTCCATACGACTGGGAGCTCGGGGCTACGAAGCCATCGCTGCCGCCTGCGTAGGCCGAAGAACCGCGCCCTGCATAGCTGGGCCCGTCCGGGCGGATATATTCCGTCGAGTTCGAGGGCGACCCGTAGGCATATCGGGATCCCTGCTGAACCTGCCGGCTCTGTCCGCTTTGCTCACTCGACTGGCCCTGATTTCTCTGATCGCCCTGATCGCCCTGATTTCTCTGATCGCTCTGATAACCTCGCTCCTTGAGATCACTCTGTTCACCCAGATCACTCCGTTCGGCGCCATCGCGATCGGAACGCGGCAGGTCACTCGGCGGCATATATGCCGACGAGTGGTCAGAGGTTTCCTGTGGCGCGTAAGCGTCGCGCCCATCTGGTGTCTCGTTCTGATCATTGAATTCAGATCGAGGAAATTGCTCGTTTGTCATACGTCCTTCTTTTTCTGGTCTGTGTGATGCCCAGTATGACAAGGGATCTTCCAGATGACCTGAAGGTTATCTGGAAGTTTTCTGAGAACGTGAAGGTGTGAGAATTCTCCGCATACCGTCAGCATCCCTCGTCAATTCGACATGAATCACAGACGGTTCATCGATGGGGAGCGCCAGGGCCTCTGCCACATCATCCAGGCTCACGGCCGCGCAGTAAGACCACCCGTAGGCTCGGCATAGTGATTCGATATCAACGCTCTGCGCGCAGCCAAACCATCGCTCGTACATCGATTGAGGTGCCTGTCCATGTTCAAGCGAGGCGAAAATGGATCCGCCCTGATCGTCCAGGACAATGATCGACAGCGCTCCACCACCGCGAAGCGCCAGTGCCGACGCATCATGGAAAAAAGTCAGATCCCCCATTACCGCGCGCACGCGCGCACCGTTGGCACTGCAGCCCCACGCCGTGGCAATCGTGCCGTCAATCCCGGCCAGACCGCGGTTCGACACGACGCTCGCCTGGGCAGGCGTACGGATCGCCAGGTCGAAAGCACGCACAGTGTTCGATGCTCCCAGAACCAGTACGTCGGTTCCAGTGTCGCGCCAGATCAGGTCCGCCACAGTGAGCATAGAGAACTGCTCGGGATCGAGCGCATCATCGGCATACCCTGAACGCTCACGCAGACAGTCACACCACTCGCCCCCCTCGCCCAGAGGCACATCACACAGCGAGGGCACAACGCTGCTCGCCCTGCCTGCAACATCTGGCCATTCCGTATGCTCGCTGACCACTACGATGCGAATATCATCGCGCGCAAGAAGCCTGGAAACAGGGCGCGACAACGTCGGTCGCCCCGTCACGATGACCTGCTCGATCTGGCTGAGCACGTCACTGTCACTGAGAATGCTTTGCTGATGCGGAATCCACGCGGAGCTTCCTGTCAGCTCACTGGTCGGCTCAGCGAGCAGCGGGATCCCGGCGCGCTCAGCCCATGCGGCGCTGTCGCGATGCGCACCGTCGCCGGCAATCATCACAGTGCGCAGATTCGGATCCACCACCTGCCGCCACGCGACCGGCTCACGCTCACATAAGAAGAAGCGGGTCGCAGAAACGGCGGGGTCACCCTCGTCCATCAGGATTTTCTCAAGGTCACCGGCACTGGCAGGTGCAAGAGGATCACGAAGTGCGACATTGAGGTGGACCGGGCCGCGATCGGTGGCTGACCATCCGCGAGCGGCAGCGACGAGGCGTCCAACGCGGGCCGTCAAAGCCCGGTCAGCAGTGGTATCAGCGGGAATGTCACACGTCATCGACACGTGCGAGGCAAAGATCCCCGCCTGCGTCGTCGTTTGCGAAGCTCCCACGGATCGCATTTCGAAGGGACGGTCAGCGCTGACCACGATCAACGGCAGATGGGAATGGTGAGCTTCGGCGATGCCGGCGTGCATCTCGGCAACGGCTCCACCTGACGTCATGATCAGCGCAACGGGCCGAGGCTCATGTGCCGCAGGAGTGAAGTCAGGTGTGGCCAACTCGTCGGCGCGAGACAGGCCGCCTGCAAAGAAGGCGGCATCACGCTCATCGAGCACAATCCACGTTCGGATATCGAGGTGGCGCTCACACGCGTCAAGCGCATAGGCGAACGGGGCTGATCGCGACCCGGGACTGTAGACGAAGTCACGCACACCGTGAGCTGCGAGCGCACGAACGATTCCAAGAGCAAGGCGAAGTGACTGAGTCATTGGCGTTCCTCATTCAGCACGGCGCACATGGCGTCTAATCGGTCGATCCACCTGTTCCGGCATCCGGCCGGCAGGGGGCATGCGTCAATCAATTCCTCATCCACTCTCATGTCATGCACCTGAATTCGGCCTGACTCCACTTTGAGCGGTTCGCGCACGGTGTCAGCAGCGAACAGTTGCGCAGTTGCCAGTCCGCACGCCGTTTCGACAGGCAGGCAAGCCGCCAGTTGGAGGCCGCGCGCCAGCCCAATGGATGATTCGAGGGCGGAGGAGACCACTACTTTGATGCCAGCTCGTTCAGCAATCTCACGTGCTGCGCGCGCCCCTCCCAGCGGGGCAAGCTTGATGATCGCCACGTCGGCAGCGTGAGCACGAATAACGGCATAGGGATCTTCGGCACGTCGGATCGACTCGTCAGCGGCTATTGGCACGTCAACGCGGGCCCGCACGCGCGCCAGCTCTTCGACTGTGCGGCACGGTTGTTCCGCGTATTCCAGGCCACCGGCGCTGGCCGCTGCTTCGTGCAGCGCAGTAATCGCCGCGATAGCAGTGGGCACGTCCCACGCCATGTTGGCATCGATGCGCACATGCGGATCATCGCTGATGCGGGCAAGCTCGCGGGCAACAGCGGCAACGCGTTCACAGTCCTGGTCCACAGTCATCCCCGGGTCTGCCACCTTCACTTTGGCGGTCGTACATCCTCCGCTGGCTTGCACACGCTCGGCTGCCTGAGCTGGCGTTCCGACAGGGATCGTGACATTGACGGGGACGCTGGTGCGCCGGGCCGTGGGCGGCGTCTGCGTTGCAGCTTCGAGGGCGGCCATCAGCCACCGTGAGGATTCAGGCGGGCCATAATCCCAAAACGGCGCCGCTTCTGACCAGCCTTCAGGGCCGTGCAGCAGGAGGCCTTCTCGCTCCGTGACTCCACGAAAGCGCGTGATGAGCGGCGTGTGGTAGATCAGGACGGTGTCGATAGCGTCCAGCATGCGGCGCGTGGCCGGTGCCAGCTCAGCGATGCGGACCTGTTCGATCGCGCATGAAGCGCCCGATCTTTCGCGAAGCGGATCGCCTGAGATTTGAGAGTGGTCATTATGTAACATCGCAGCCCTCCACGTAGGGTGGGATCATGATTCTGATTGCCTTGCTCTTCGGATTGATGGTGCTGGCAGCGGCACTGTGGCTGCGTACCGATTCTCCGCGTTCACGATGGTGGCAGAACGCGAACGGACTGGTGGATGAGAAAATGGCGTTCGCCACGATCCCGGGCCTGGCTGGCGTGCTGCTCGGCATCAGTATCCTCGCATTGGGGTCGATGATTCCCAACCCCGCTGGCCGCTGGATTACAGGCGCGGCAGGTGCTCTGCTCCTCATAGCCAGTATTGTCGTCTCCATGATGGCCTTTGGACGAAAGCCGTTGCCGTCGTGGCTCACGCCTTCGTGGTATCACTCCGACCCAAAGCGGCGACCATAACAGCTTTAATCGTGTGCATGCGGTTCTCGGCCTGATCGAAGACGATGGAGCGCGGCCCCTCAAACACCTCGTCGGAAACTTCGATTCCATCCAGGCCAAACTCGTCAAAGATCTGCTGTCCGACGGTGGTCTTCAGATCGTGGAATGACGGCAGGCAGTGCATGAATTTCGCATCGGGACCGGCTTGTGCCATGAGCGCTTCGTCAACGCGGTAGCTGCGCAGCAGGTCGATGCGGTGCGACCACACATCCTTAGGCTCCCCCATCGACACCCAGATGTCCGTGTGGACAAAGTCGACGCCAGCGACTGCGTCGACATCCTCGGTAATGGTCAGACGCGCACCCGACTCGTCGGACCGTGCCTGAGCCGCCTCGATGACGTCCTGCGGTGGCCATAGTTCCTTCGGTGCAATGATGCGGGTGTCCATGCCGAGGATCGCGCCGTTCACCAACAGGGACCGCCCCATGTTGAAACGCGCGTCCCCGACGTAGGCGTAGGCAATGTCATGGTCGTCCACGCCCTCGCTGTGTTCTCTCATCGTGAGTGTGTCAGCCAGCATCTGCGTCGGGTGCCATTGGTCGGTCAGGCCGTTGAATACCGGAACGCCTGAGTACTGTGCCAGCGTGTCCACAACTGATTGGTCGTCACCGCGGTACTCGATCGCGTCGAACATACGTCCCAGCACACGAGCGGTGTCCTCGATGGATTCTTTGTGTCCCATCTGTGAGCCTTGCGGATCGAGGTAAACGGTGTGGGCTCCCTGGTCTGCCGCCCCGACCTCGAATGCGCAGCGCGTGCGTGTCGATGTTTTCGCAAAGACGAGGGCGACGTTGCGTCCACTCATGAGTTGTTGTTCAGTGCCATTCTTCTTGGCTGCTTTCAGCGCTGCTGACAGGCATAGCAGGTTGTCCCATTCTTCGCGCGTGAAGTCAAGTTCACGAAGCAGGGATTGTCCGGGGCGCAGCATGGATGACAGATCTGTACTCATGGCTTCCAGATTAGCCGCTAGTGTGGAGGTCATGAGTGCTCTTCCATTTGTGTCCGACACCTTCGATCCTGATCGCTGGCGTGTTGTCGAGGGGTTCGAGGACCTGACCGACATGACGTATCATCGCGGAATTTCGCGCGGATCTTGCGACGGAGCGGCAGCCGGACAAGATCTGCCCTGGGTTCGTATTGCCTTTGATCGCCCAGACATTCGCAATGCTTTTCGACCGCTGACTGTCGATGAGTTGTACCGCTGTCTGGATCATGCGCGGATGAGCAGTGATGTTGCCGCGATCATCCTGACTGGCAACGGGCCGTCTGCCCGTGACGGTGGCTACGCGTTTTGTTCGGGTGGTGATCAGCGTGTTCGAGGCAACGACGGGTACCGCTACGAGGTGGATGGTGCTGACGCGGACGCCGATGTGTCGAGCCGGCGTGAGCAGATCGATCCGGCTCGGGCGGGACGTCTGCATATTTTGGAGGTTCAGCGCCTGATCCGCACCTGTCCGAAAGTCGTGATCGCTGCAATTACCGGGTGGGCTGCCGGTGGCGGTCACTCATTGGGAGTCGTGTGTGATCTGGCGGTCGCTTCCCGCGAACATGCTCAGTTCATGCAAACGGATGCCAACGTGGGGTCCTTTGATGCGGGGTACGGTTCGGCGCTGCTGGCCCGTCAGGTCGGTGATCGGCGCGCACGCGAGATTTTCTTCCTGGCTCGCCGCTATGACGCGGCAGAGGCGGAAGCGTGGGGAGCCATCAATCGTGCGGTGCCGCATGAGGATGTGGAAAATGTGGCGCTGGAGTGGGCGCACACGGTTGCCGGCAAGTCTCCGCAGGCGATCCGCATGTTGAAGTTTGCGTTCAATCTGGCTGACGATGGTCTTGCCGGGCAGCAGGTGTTCGCCGGGGAGGCAACCCGGATGGCGTATATGACGGCGGAGGCTCAGGAGGGGCGTGACGCGTTCCTCGAGCACCGCTCCCCCGACTGGTCGATCTTCCCGTACTACTACTAAAGCCGGCCGGCTGACAGCTGGCCATTCATACTGCTGACGCGTGGCCCGTTGTCGGGTGACCGCACTGCGCCGGCCGACAACTGTCGGTGGCCTCGCGCATTACAGTGGCCACTGCTGACCTGTCCACGCAGCGTCGAAGAACATCCACTCATAGCGTGAGGCAACTTCGAAGGCTTTCGCCATACGTTCCCTCCCCGCATCATCGCTGGCCTGCGCATACTGGTCCGCGTAGTCCTTTGCGCGCCGTGTTGCTTCCTCGAATTCTGGCCCGGTGTAGGTTCTGATCCAGTCCCCGTAGGGGTGTGCGTCCAGCTCACCCTCGGAGTGGACACCCTCGCGGAGCCGGTGCCCGACGAAATCATAGAGCCAAAAGCATGGCAGTACTGCTGCGATGCCAACACCCTGCGTTTCGGCATGCGTGCTGGCCAGCAGAAATGACATGTAGGCGCGACATGTGGGGTTCATGATTGCCCCCTCGAGGACGTCCACATGTGAGGCGTGCAGCGAACGTTCATCCACCATTGTCTGATGCGCACACCCCGACCAGAATGTCACTTCGTCAGCGTCCCTGGCGCCGGCTGCCAGTGCGGACAAGGCGCGCGAATAGTCAATCAGGTACAACGCATCTTGGCGTAGGTACTCGTGGAATGTCTCCAGCTCAAGCGACCCGTCGGCAAGGGCGCAGACAAAGGGATGCCTGCTGATCGCGTTGCGCACCGGTTCGATGCGCTGCCATACCTGGTCGGTAAAACTCATGATTCCTCATTCCACAGGTCGACAAAGTGATGAACGGGACCGTGCCCCCTGCCCACATCGAGCGAGTCGGCAGCCAGGATCGCGCGCGTCAAGTAATCTTTCGCCTGAGCAATCGCATCAACCCAGGTGTCTGTGCGTGGGCGTCTGGCCGCTATGGCACTGGACAGCGTGCATCCGGTGCCGTGAGTGTTCTGTGTGTCAACACGCGTCCCCTTCAGGAATGAGACCCCGTCACCATCAATCAGCACGTCTGTGGACGTGTCGGTCAAGTGTCCGCCTTTGATGAGGACGCGGGTCATGCCGCGCGCGAGAAGTTCCTTGCCCTGGTCGGTTGCTTCGTCCAGCGTTGTCGCCACATCGCAATCCAGCAGCACGGCTGCTTCCTGCAGATTCGGGGTAATAATGTCAGCTTTCATGCACAGGTCGCGCACAGCGTCAACTGCGTCCTCGTCAACCAGTCGGTCACCCGAGGTCGCCACCATGACGGGGTCAAAAATCGTGTTCGCCAGGCGCGGCAGATATTCACCGATTGCGGCCGCAAGTTCCGTGCTTGCCACCATTCCCACTTTCGTGGCGTCCGGAGTGATGTCGTCCAGCAGCGTGTCCATCTGCTGGCGCACGAAGTCCACCGGGACGGGGAACACGCCTCGCACTCCTTGCGTCGATTGGGCGGTCAGCGCCGTAATGACACTCATTCCGTAAGCTCCTGAGGCGCTGAACGATTTGAGATCTGCCTGAATGCCTGCCCCACCGCTGGGGTCCGATCCGGCGATTGTTAGGGCTTTGACTGTTTTCATAAAATGTTCTCCTTCATCGCATGGATGATGCATGCGCTGTCATTCGGGGCTTGGATCATGAGCTGGCGGACGCACTGGATACATAGCCGGCACGTGCTGAGTCCCTTCCTCGGGGTCTGAATTGGGTGGTTAGTGACCCGCGCTGCGCAGGCCTTCTGCCCATTGATCTGCCAGTTCGCGTGCAGCTTCGCGCGCGTCGGGTGCTAGGCAAATTGCGGACACGACGGCCGCTCCGTCCAATCCTTCACGTGCCAGCGGTGCCATATCCGGTGCTTTGATGCCGCCGATTGCCACCGACGGCAGGTGTGTGCTGCGTGCGATCTGTCCTGTTCCATCGATGCCATGTTCCTCAGGAGCATCGGTTTTCGTGGATGTATCACGCACGACACCAATGCCGATGTAGTCGACGCGCCCCGGGTTCTCTTCGGCTTCCTTCAGTTCCTCAGGGGTGGAGGCCGACAGGCCGATGATGGCCTCGGGACCGATCAGCTTGCGGACAAGGGCAACCGGCAAGTCGGTTTGTCCAACGTGGACGCCTGCAACGGTCGCGCCCGCCTGGCGTGCCGCCAGGAATACGTCCACACGATCATTGATCAGGAGTGTGACCGAGTCAGCGACAGCGTCGGCCACTTCCATCACTTCGTTGAAGAAATCCAGTGACTCGGCATCTTTACACCGAAGCTGCACGCATGTCACTCCTCCGGCGACAGCTTCTGCCACCGTTTGCGCAACGGTGCGTCCCGCAGCGTGGCACATGTCTGCGTCCGTGACAAGATAGATGCTCAGGTCGAGGGATGAGACAGCCTTGTTCATCACTGGCCTGGCCTCACTGCGCGATGATGGTGACGCGTTCAAAGTCCTCATCGCGGAAGTTGTCCAGCGCGTCGAGGAACTCTATTTGGAACGTGCCGGTTCCGCGTGCACGCTCCGCCGCGATTTCCGAGGCCACCGCATACAGTGCGTGAACAGCAACCAAACCGTCAAGCTGGGTCCGAGCCACAGAGGCGAACGCGCCGGCCAGCGCGCCAAGTGAGCATCCCGCCCCAGTGATGCGGGTCAGCATATCTGAGCCACCCTCGACACGCACGATTGCGTCGGCTGAGACGATCGCATCGGACTTGCCGGACACAGCCACCAACGATCCATATTCGCTGTTGATGCGGCGGGCGGCATCGATGGCGGCGTCCACCGCATCAGCGGAGTCAACACCGCGGCCGCCTTCTCCCAGCCCTGCCAGAGCAATGATTTCCGACGGGTTGCCTCGCACAATTGACGGGCCGAGGGCGACCAGCTGATGCGCGAGCTGCGTGCGCACCGGCAGCGGCCCGATGGCAACCGGGTCAAGAACCCAGCACGTGCCCGCTTCGTTGGCGCTGGTGGCGGACTCCAGCGCGGCTTCGCACTGAGTCGGCGTCGGGGTTCCCAGGTTGATCAGCACAGCATTGGCAATTGCGGCAAAGGGACCGGATTCGCCGGGGATATCGACCATTGCCGGTGCTGCCCCAATGGCAAGCAGAGCGTTGGCCGTAAAGTTCGTGACTACCGAGTTGGTGATGGCTCCAACGAGCGGGTGGTGTGTTCTGACAGCGTGTAAAGCGTCGACGCATTGGGTATGGAAATTCTCCATCGGACATTCCTTCGTCAGCATTATCTGGACAGGTTCAACGGGTTTGATCTCAGCGTGAAGCACCCCGTGTCACTGATCACAATGCTATCAGGTTTATACGAAAAGGTCGAACTGCAATGATGAGCCTGCTGCTCAGTAGTGTGACACCACCACTGTGCCGACAGGGGCCCAGTTATAGATCCACTGCGCACCATCAACCGGCATATTGACACAACCGTGCGAGCCACCTTCACCTGACCAGCCAAAAGAGCTGCGTGAGGGCGCGCCGTGCAACGCGTAGTCACCGTGGAAGTATGACACCCACGGTGTGTATGTGCAGTAGTCGTAGCCGGGGCTGCAGCCCATCATCTGGTCCTGATGCTTGAGGTAGATGCGGAACGTTCCGGTAACGGTTTCCCACCCGGGCTTGCCGGGAACCATCGGGATCGGGCCCTGGACAACAGTTGCACCTTCGTAAGCGGTCACTGATGCGTTCGACAGGTCCACGTCGATCCACTTTTCACCAGGAGCTGCCTGATACACCTTGTCGCCAGCACCATCCGCAATCTCGCGGGTGGTGAATTCGGGTTCGGTCTGGTCGTAGTCAAAATCGCCTTCGTAGGCGGTGCCGTCTTTCAGGGCTGCGAGCAGCTCATCGGCCACCTCGCCAGCGTTGTTGACGGTCCATCCGCTCTTACCTGGATCCGCGACCGCGACAACGTCCCCACGCGAATTGACGTTCTTGACACCCTTCGTGGGCTCTTCGTTGGTGGACAGCGCGGTCGATTCAACCCACGCGCGAACCGGTTTCTCATTCCACGTGACATCAAGTGCGCCTGTGTTGGCGGCAGCGCCCTTGCCACCAGCTCCGCCCGCGGCGTTCAGATCCGGCAGCGCGATCCACGTCGAGCGTTCACGCGCATCGGGTGAGTAGGTGTGAATACCGTCAGTAATCGATACAGGAATTTCCAGCATCGTGTTCGCCTTGTCTGCAAGTTGCTGAGCAATTTGCGTGGTCACCGTCGGGCTGACGGCGATCATCGGCAAGTCAATGTCCTGGGTAGTCAGCGTGCGCGCAGCTTCATCGCATGCACTGGCAAGCTGCTCGAGGTCGACACTGCGCCCTTCCTGTGCTTCAATCACGCTGAATGTGCCACCGTCTTCGTTGAACTGGATGGAACCTTCGCGTACGGGCTGGTCAACAGAGGCGGAAACTTTCTGGGTCAATGCCTGCGCAGCCGCATCATCTCGCGAGGTCACCACCTGGACATCCCGCGAGGTAAACAGTGAGGAGATGCGTGACAGGATCGAACCGTTGGGAGCGAACACATCATCCAGCGTGGCGTCGGTGTCGATGGTGATTCCCGCTTCTTCCAGCGTCGCGCTGGTCAGCGTACCGTCAACCGTCACATTGATGCTGGCGTGTGAGGCTCGCTCCTGCAGACCTTGGGCAATTTCGTCGCGGTTTTGTCCGGACACGGACTGTCCGGCGACAGTGGTTCGCGGCAAGGCGCGGTCAGCGAAGTAGGCCGCGTACGCACCCACACCGATCACTGCAACGAGCAGTGCTCCTAGTAATGCGATCAGCGCCCATGAGGCTTTCGCTGAGAGCTTCCCAATAGTCATACCTCGATAGTAACGAGGCTATCGGTGCAATTCCATGTCGACTTGCCCACGATCTCATCTCCGCACACGTTAATTGACCGATTGGGCATTACGATGGTTCAGAAAAGCCGTTTGTAAAGGAGGACAAGTGCAGACCCCTCGTGTCTTAGTCGTTCCGGGAGGCACTTCCGTTGGAGCAGCGGCTTTGGCTTACGCCTCGCTCAGCAAACTGGCTGAACAGGCACGCACAGCATCAGACGGCGCCATGGACGAGGCACCCTCGTCGCACAAGCGAACAGTCGTGGTCATGCGTCCTCCCAGCGAGATCCCCCATACGTCCTTGCGCCATCTTCAAACCGATGTGTCACACGCTTTTCCTGAACTACCCGAAGACGTCCGCAATGACCCGGCTCTTCTGGACGGCGTCGACGTAGTGATTCCGACGTCGGGGTCATCAACGGGAACGCCTCACCTCGTTGGCCTGTCCACCGAGGCATTAATCGCATCCGTGCACTCCACTCACGCGGCGCTGGAGGGGCCGGGGCGTTGGATTCTTGCGCTTCCTGCCCATCACATCGCCGGTGCTCAGGTCCTCATGCGCAGTGCAGTCGCCGGTTTCAGCCCGATGGTGGTGGACACGGATTCAGGTTTCCGCCCCGCTGACCTGCTCTCTTCCATCGCGGGTGCCACTCAGGATTCACAGGTGCCAGGGTATCTCTCGCTGGTACCCGTGCAGCTGCGAGCGTGTTTGGATGCCGGTGAGGAAGTTATTCGCGCACTGGCCTCGCTTGCCGGTGTCCTCGTCGGCGGTTCTTCCATAACCAAGGAACTCCTGCAGGCTGCGCGCAACCACGGCATCCGGGTGGTCACGACCTATGGCATGACTGAAACGGGTGGCGGCTGCGTGTACAACTCGCGTCCCTTGCCGGGGGTAACGGTCCGCGCTGTCGACGTTGACGGGCAATCACGCCTGGCAATTGCCGGGCCCATGCTCATGACAAAGTACCTGGACGGCCCCTCCCCCTTCATTGACGAGGGTGGCGCACGGTGGCTGCTGACAGGTGATATCGGTCGAATTGCCTCCAATGGCGACGTTCAGGTGCTGGGGCGCAGCGATGATGTCATCGTGACGGGCGGCCTGTCAGTGGCACCTGGTCCGGTTCGTGATGCCGTGTTGTCAGCTCCGGGTGTGCGTGACAGTTGGATCCTCGATCTTGAAGACGAACGCTGGGGGCACGTGGTCACCGCCGCGGTGGTGCGCGATAGCTCGCACAGTGCGGATCTGGATTCATGGGCGCGCTCCATTCGCGATCACGTGGGAGCGCGTCTGGGCCGAGCGCAGGCTCCACGCGTTGTCGTACCGCTTCACACACTGCCCATGCTGGAATCCGGGAAAGTTGACCGGAGCCGTGTGCGGGCACTGGTGATGGAACAGATCGAACACGGGGAGCACTGGCGACGCTAAATGGCAACTGTTCAAGACTGGATTGAGGGCGCCCGCCTTCGCACACTTCCGGC
Source organism: Schaalia radingae (assembly GCF_900106055.1). Classification (NCBI taxonomy): domain Bacteria; kingdom Bacillati; phylum Actinomycetota; class Actinomycetes; order Actinomycetales; family Actinomycetaceae; genus Schaalia; species Schaalia radingae. The sequence continues at coordinate 1,888,090 of NZ_LT629792.1, forward strand.
CGCTCTTGCGCCCGTGATTGTGGGAACTGCGGCTGCAGCTGAGCTGGATCAGTTGCACTGGGGGCGCGCATTGCTCGCACTGTGTGTGGCGCTGGCTTTGCAAATCGGTGTGAACTTTTCGAATGACTATTCTGACGGCGTGCGTGGAACGGATGACTTTCGCACCGGCCCGCCACGTTTGACGAGCGGCGGCTCGGTCTCTCCGCGCGTCGTCCTGGCAGTGGCGCTGGCTTGTTTCGCTGTGGCAGGCGTGGCCGGTCTGGTTCTGATCGCATTGTCTGGCCAGTGGTGGTTGCTGGTGGTGGGCGTCGCGGCAGTTGCCGCCGCATGGTTTTACACTGGTGGACGCAATCCGTACGGGTATATGGGTGTGGGGCTGTCCGAGCTGATGGTGTTCATTTTCTTCGGGTTGGTCGCAACTGTGGGCACCACATGGACGCAGACTCTGGGTGCTCCCTGGTGGGTGTGGTGTGCCGGAGCAGGCATGGGGTTCGAATCGATCGCCTTGCTCATGGTGAATAACTTGCGTGACATTCCCACGGACAGGGCCTCTGGGAAGATGACGCTGGCTGTACGTTTGGGTGATCCCGCTTCGCGAGCGGCGTATTGCGCGCTCCTCGTGGCCGCAGTTGTGGTGCTGGCGATCAGTGTGCATTCCCCGTGGTGGGCGGTGTGTGTGGCCGCTGTTCTGATGGCCGGCACCGTCATTCCCGGTATTCGAATCGTTCTTAGCGGTGCGGTTGGCCGCGATCTGATACGCGCCTTGAAGTACACGGGGATCGCGACGCTGGCGTGCGCCGTCATCGTTTCAGTGGCCATCGTCATCTAAGTCGTGTCGAGGCATGGTCGTTCCTGACCTAAAATGGTGGGATGGTTCGTATTCTTGCCGTTGTCCTGTGGATTGCCGTCACTATTTACGCAATCGCTGACTGGGCACGCACTCCTGATGATGAAGTGCCTGGTCGTATCGGCCGTATGTGGTGGCTGACGATCATCGTCATCACGATGCCGTTTATTTCCATCGGGTCAATCGTGTGGATCCTGCTGCGAACCATCACGCGCGCCGAATCCGGGGAAACCACGGGGTTGTCGGACTTGACATCAGAATCGAATCCGCTGCGTTCTGGATGGTCCCGGCGACCTGACCGTTCGCAGTCCTCGCAGCGTCGCGAACCACTGGCACCCGACGATGATCCGGATTTCCTGTTCCGCCTGGAACGTGACATTCAGCGCCGCCGACGCGAGCAGGCTCGCAATGAGGAAGCGCACGGAGACCACGCGAAGCCCGTTGACAGCGACTCGAGTTCTCCCGACGAGCCTGGATATCGCGTGCCGCCAGCCGGTTCCACATCAGTTTCTGATTCCGACCAGTCAGATCCGGCTGATTCATTTTCCGAAGAAGCAGACGCGACAGGGCCCGATTCCGACACCGATGCGGATCCAACAAGCCCTGATTCCTCAACCAATGCAGACGCGCCAGGGCCTGATTCCACTAGCAATGCGGGCCCAGCAGGTCGCGATTCCTTCACCGACGAAGATACGTCCGAGACTGGCGACCCGTTGGATGAGGACCCCGAGCTCTAACACTCACTGTCACTCATCACAGACATCTCCGAGCGCTCTCGTCTGCTCCGTCTCGCACCATCTGCTCCGTCTCGCCCCTCTGTCCGTTCTCTCCCCATCTGTCGATCTCGAGCTCGCTCGCGAGTTCCACACCGATGTGTCTTCACCGTTTGCGCAGTTCAGGCGGGTGCTAGTGAAAATCCCGCCTCGCAGACTGCCTTCAGATCGACAGTTGGGTGCAGAAAGAGACAGGCAGGTTCGGGAGGGGACAGTTGGAGGCAGAGGTACGCGCTAGACCGTTTATTGCGGTGCTGCCGCCCGCGCCTGACCGACTAGACATAGCCACGCACCGCCCGCACTCGAACAGGCCTACATCAAAGGGCCGGTACCGATAGGCTGTCCCAACCAGCCGGATACGCAGATGTCAGTTACTACCGTTTGAGCTGAGCTTCCGACGCACCTGGAGTCATGTCGGCCGCATGAGCCAACATGTCCTTGCATGGTTCGGAATAGTCGAGACCCACCAGCGTCGAGCCGCTGAAATGGAAGCTCGTCACCGATGCCAGGGAACACACACGAGACAGTGGCGAGTGTGCCAACATGCGACCCTGCACGAAACGAGTCAGCGCTGTGATCGGCATTTGGTGAGAAACCACCAACGCTTCATGCCCACGGGCCTTGTCCAGGGCTGAGGAAACTGCCGCACTCATTCGCGACGCAGCATCAGCATAGGATTCTCCCCACGAGGGACGTAACGGATTGAGATAGAGGTGCCAGTAACGCGGATGCAGTAAGAGTGCGCGGTTGGCGTTAATGGGCAGACCCTCGAAAGCTGAATCTGCTTCGATCAGGCGCACGTCCGCCTGGACAGGTACGTCAAAGGCCCGCGCGGTCGGAGCAGCGCTCTGCTGAGCACGTTTGAGTGGCGATGCAATAATGGCCGTGACATCGGCGCCCTCGTCAATGAGGTACTGAGCGACCCGTTCCGCCATCGCGTGCCCGAGCTCAGTCAGGCCGAATCCAGGGAGCCTTCCGTACAGAACACCGTCGGGATTATCGACTTCCCCGTGGCGCATCACGTGGATCGTTGTCAGTTCCATGGTTGTCACCCTTCGATGGGTTTGTGCCGCTGGTCGGCTACTCAGGTTGATCAGATATAAAACGAGACCCGACCACGATGGCCGGGCCCCGGTCGCGTCACTTCTTGTTACGACGCTGGTGCCGTGTCTTGCGCAGCAACTTGCGGTGCTTCTTCTTTGCCATGCGCTTACGGCGCTTCTTGATAACGGAACCCATAGGGCCCTCCCTCGTCATTCACAAATTGAATGCAGTCATGATGGTGCATGACAGCTACGGTCTGGGGTACCTCGAAAGATACAACCCTACTATCCTACCCGCTTATTCCACTTTGACGTTCATCGGACCATTGCGCAAGGCCGGCATCGATGATGTGACTCACTGCAGCCTCGGGCACTCTGAAGCTGCGGCCGACGCGAAGAGCAGGCAATTCACCCTTGTTAATCAAGCGGTAGACAGTCATTTTGGACACACGCATGAGATCTGCCACTTCCGCAACCGTCATAAAACGGGGCGCAGGTGAAGAGTCCATTGCGTCTCCCAAAAACAAAGAGGCGGGCAGGTCTGATCACTGCTCCGAGAAGCCTCGAGCCCTATCTTAATGCCATTCAGGACTTTTTCAGCAACTATCGACGAAAAACCTCCTCATCCACTTTCACTCTTTTATATACACAGAGGTTTATTCTGATCCACATGGAAAGCCGCATTACGATCGCTGATATCGCGCAGCATGTCGGGCTGTCCACCGCGACGGTCAGCATGGCGCTCAATAGCGTTCACAAGTCACGCATCCCTGAGGCCACCATTGAACGCGTCCAGCAGGCTGCTCGCCACCTTGGCTATGTACCCAATCTCACAGCGCGTAATTTACGTACCGGCACGACATCGACGGTTGGATTCGTTTCCAGTGGAGTGACCGTTACTCGATTCGCATCGCAGATGATCCGTGGAATCCTCGACACCGCAGACGAGCATTCCTTCTCAGTCCTCATGATGGAAGTCGACCGAAGCCCCGACGGCATGGCGCGCGCACTGAGCGCCCTCAGGTCCCGCGCAGTCGAAGGATTTGCAGTCGGCCTGATGTCCCCACGCCTGGTCTCCTTGCCGCATTTGACGTCAGGATTGCCCGGGGTAATCATTAACGGCCAGGCCGACGGGTGGCATTCGATCATGCCTGACGAGGAAGACGCGGGTCGCCGTGCCATTGCCTACCTGCGAGCGCATGGGCACCGTCGCGTGGCTCTGATCGGGCGCTATCCGACTGACCCCGCACCCGAAGTATCCATCTGCATAGGAGCCCGCTTGCGCGGTATTGACGCAGGATGCGCTGCGTCAGGCGTACAGATCGTTGATGAGGTTCCTGGGGAAGCATGGGAGTCTCCGCTGGGCTTCGAAGGTGCGAATGCGATCCTCGATCGACTAGATCGCAGCGGCGCAGCGGCCATCGTTGCAGCCAACGACCGAATCGCAATGGGCGTGTACCAGGCGCTCTGTGATCGGAACCTGCGGGTGCCTGACGACATGTCGGTGCTCTCGTTTGACGATGAGCCACTTGCCAACATGATGCGCCCGCCGATGACGACGCTGCATCTGCCGTACCTGGAGATGGGCGCCCTTGGGATGGAGTACCTGGTTGACTGTGCCCGCTCACATGGGCGGGCACAGAAGAATGCAGATAATCAGTCATCGCAGTCGGAGCCCCACTCGGAACCAACCCTTGTTCATGTGCCGATCGTGGAGCGGGACTCCGTTCGCACAATTGGGTAGCGCCCTCTGCTGGGCACGGCTTGGCGCCCTCTGCTGGACAATGACTCGCGCCACCAGCGGGGCGGCGCTACCTAGCGCCTTATGTGAGAGCTGCCTCGCAGCGTCAGGTGAACGCTGGCAGGCATCGCCTTGAAGCGCGCCACCGATGCTGTTTACAGTGATGGGGACAGCTTGGATACCTTTTCGCGCCCATTACTGGCGCATCACAGGAGGCTGACACCTGATGAGTACGCCGACGGATTCGCACAATATCGAGCCGACCAATGAAGGCGCACAGATCCCCGAACAGGAAGATCACCTGAACGCTGGGAATACGCATGCCTTGGCACACGAGCAGCATCCCCTGCCCCACGCACCGCTCACCCTCGCACACGAGCAGGCGCTGGAACGCGCTGAAAAAGCCTCTGGCCAGCTTGAGCGCGCACGCAACGACCGCTGGTACCCCACCTTCCACATTGCTGCTCGAGCAGGGTGGATCAACGACCCGAACGGACTGTGCTACTTCGACGGTCGCTATCACGCGTTCTATCAGCATCACCCCTACGGCTCCGCATGGGGTCCGATGCACTGGGGCCATGTCTCATCTGCTGACCTGGTGACCTGGCAGCGCGAGCGAATCGCCCTCGCCCCCAGCATTCCGGCAGATCAGGATGGCGTTTTTTCCGGCTCCGCCGTCGAGGGGCCAGACGGCCTGCTGTATGTGTTCTATACCGGAAATCGCTGGCTTGACGGCCACGCGGACGGTCGCAACGAGCAGACGCAGTGCCTGGCGGTATCCGAGGACGGCCTGACTTTCCACAAGGAAGGCGTCATTATTGACGCCCCTGGCCTCCCGAACTTCCGTGACCCGAAAGTGTGGCGTCAAGGCGTTACGTGGTGCATGGTGCTGGGCGCGACCTCTGAAGCTGATCGCGGCCAGGTTCACCTGTATACCTCACCGGACCTGCGCACCTGGAGCTTTGACCGCGTCCTGTTCGAAGATCCTGACCCGCACGTCTACATGCTCGAATGCCCTGACCTGTTCCCCTTGGGTGACCACTGGGTACTGTGCTACGGGCCGATGACCAACGCACGCGCATCCGGCTATGCCATGCGTAACGGGCATAACGCCGGTTATGTCGTAGGCGATTGGACGCTGGGCAGCGATTTCCATCCATTGACCGATTACGCCCTGTCTGATTGGGGCTCAAACTACTACGCACAGCAGACCTTCGAGGCTCCTGATGGCCGACGCATCGCACTGGCATGGATGGGAGCATTCACGCTGCCTCTCGCACCCCAGTACAGCGACAACTGGTCCGGCCAGTTCACCGTGCCGCGCGAGTTGACGCTCACCGAGGACCTCAAGCTGGCCGCCACTGCCCTGCCTGAACTCAACGGGCTGGAATGTGGTCGGGACACCCTCGGCACTTTTGTTCTTGACGCGAACCGCGACAGGCTCCTGGTTGACGACGGGGACGCATTCGCCATTGACATGGTTGTTGACCTGTCTGCCACCACCTCTGAGCAGGTTGGATTGCGTGTCAACGAAACATCGGACGGATCCTACACGTGGGTGGCGTACGACGATCTGGCGCGCCGCATCGTTGTCGACAGGCGTACGAAGGCAGGAACTGATCGCGGCTACCGCAGCGCCCCCATCGACATGGACGAGGGTGACTCCCACCTGCGGATGACTGTCCTGGTTGATCGCGGATCGGTGGAAGTGTTCGCGGGGCGCAACACGGCGACTCTTTCTGCTTGTGCTTTCCCTTCTGAGGGCAAACGCCGTACCTCGTTGTCCAGCATCTCCGGGATCATCAGCGTTGAGGAGCTGACCGTGCGCCACCTCGACTCCATCTATTCTGATAACGGGTCCAACCCGCGTACGATGGGCTAGCATCACAGTGCTGACCCGCCTCGGGTGATCTGCTTAAAGGAGTTGTCATGGTCCGTTCCTCGCGCCCGCACCGGCGCTCACTGAAACGGATCAACCGGCCGATCACCACTACATCACTCAGACGGCGACGCTCCCCTATCCAACCGGGTGAACCGCCGAGCCTTGAGTCATCATCAGCGGCACCCCTGGTTCGGCGTGTGGACGGCCCTCAGCTCACGCTCTTGCGCAAATCAGGCTGGGACCACCTGCGCGAATGGGTTGAGCAGCGAGCGCGCACGTCACCGGCGCGCCTGGCGATCGCCGTGTTCGCCACGATCGCGATAATCATCACACTGCTGTTGCTTTTGCCATTTTCTTCTGCGACAGGGCGGCCCGCATCATTTGTGGACGTGTTGTTTACCGCAGTGTCGGCGGTGTGTGTCACAGGTCTGACAACGGTCGATACTGCAACGCAGTGGTCCTCTTTCGGGCAGGCCGTCATCGCCATCGGTATCGCGATCGGTGGCCTCGGCGTCATGACCCTGGCCTCCATCCTCGGCTTCGCCGTGTCGCGTCACCTGGGGCTCACGCAGCGCATGCTCGCCGCCATGGAAACAAAGTCGTCCGGTATGGGGCAGGTCGGTTCCCTGCTGCGCGCAGTTGTGGGCACGTCGCTGATTGCCGAGGCAATCCTATTCGTCATATTTCTGCCACGTTTCCTGCAGCTGACGGACTCCGTGACAGGTGCAATCGGACACGCATTGTTTCTGTCGATCTCCGTATTCAATAACGCCGGATTCGTCAACATTCCAGGTGGTCTAGCACCCTTCGTGTCCGACTGGTGGATGCTGTTCCCCATCGCACTGGGCACGGCTGTAGGAGCGGTAGGTTTCCCCGTTGTCACCGATGTGGTCGCGCGGTGGCGCACGCCTCGCCGCTGGACGCTCCACACTAAATTGACCATCACGATGTACCTGCTGCTGCTGGTAGTCGGCTCAGTGCTGATGGCTCTGACGGAGTGGGGCAACCCGCAAACCCTGGGGCCGCTTGATACGAGTTCAAAGGTTCTCAATGTGTTCCTGGCGGGAGTCAATAGTCGCTCTTCAGGTCTGTCTGCCCTGAATGTGGGCGGTATGCAGCCTCAGACACACTTCGTCCAGGACATCCTCATGATGATCGGCGGCGGTTCGGCTTCAACTGCAGGCGGTATCAAGGTCTCCACATTTGCCGTCCTCATGCTGGCTGTCGTGGCAGAAGCTAGAGGCGATCACGATATTGAAGCGTACGGCCGCCGCATCCCGCACTCAGTGGTACGTCTCGCCGTTGCCGTGGCGCTCATCGGCTCAGCAATGGTGGCGACCGCAGTAATCATTTTGCTGTCCGTGACGAACTACTCCCTGGACGTCGTCCTCTTTGAGACGGTGTCCGCATTCGCCACGGTTGGTCTGTCCACTGGTATCACTCCGACCCTGCCGACTTTCGCCAAGTATGTGCTCACTATCCTCATGCTCGCCGGACGTATGGGCACGATGACGGTTGCTGCAGCTCTGGCACTGCGTGAACGACGCCGCGTGATCAGAATGCCGGCTGAGCGGCCCATCGTCGGATAGGTCTGCCTCGTTCATCCCGACGCTGTGGGACAATACCACTATGGCAGAAGAAAAACCGCTCGCGTCCGGCACGTTGGTGATCGGGCTGGGACGCTTCGGATCAGCCGTTGCCGCCACGTTGGATCGGCTCGGGCACGAAATTCTCGGTGTGGAAAAGGATCCACGACGCGTCCAGCAATTTGCGGGTCGTATCCCGCTGGTTGAAGCTGATGCGTCCAATGCGGAGGCGCTCGAACAGCTCGGCGCACGCGAGTTTGCGTCGGCAGTTGTCGGGATCGGCTCTTCGCTGGAAGCGTCCGTGCTCATCACTGCCAACCTGGTTGATATTGAGATCCCCTCGATTTGGGCGAAAGCCATCTCACGTGAACACGGACGCATCCTCAAACGCATCGGCGCACACCACGTGGTCTACCCCGAATTTGATGCCGGTCAGCGCACTGCGCACCTGGTGGGTGGCCGCATGCTTGACTACATCGAAATGGATAAGCAGGGCTTCGCCATCATGAAGCTGCGGCCGCCTCAGGAAATTCAGGGATTCACCCTGGCAGAGCTGGATCTTCGCGCACAGTACGGCGTCAACATGCTCGGTGTGATGCGCCCCGGTAAGCCCTTCGAATACGCCGACTCGTCCACACGCATCAACCCGGAGGACATCATTATCGTGTCCGGCGATGCGATGCTGCTTGAGCACTTCGCCCACAGGCCCTGAGCGGTAGGTCTCCAGATGCACATGACGACCTTTATCGTGTGACCATGGCGAAAGACAAAACCACCTTCGAATGCACTGAGTGCGGATGGACGTCCCCGAAGTGGGTCGGTCAGTGTCGTCAGTGCCATGAGTGGGGCACACTGGAAGAAGCTGGCCGTCCCTCCGCGCTGCTGCCGGCTACCGCCACGCCTTCGCGTCAAGCTCAGCCCATTGTGCAGGTGGACGCTCACGCCGCTGACTGCCGATCGACAGGCGTCAGTGAGCTTGACCGTGTCCTTGGCGGTGGAATTGTCCCCGGTGCGGTGGTGTTGCTGGCCGGTGAACCTGGGGTGGGTAAATCGACGCTTTTGCTCGATGTTGCCTCACGCGCCGCCGCGCTGGCGCGGCGCAATGGTGACGGGCCGGTTCTGTACATCACGGGTGAGGAGTCCGCTTCCCAGGTGCGCAACCGCGCAGCCCGTATCGGCGCACTGGATGATGCCCTGCTGCTTGCTGACGAGGCTGACGTGGCCGTGATCGCCGGTCACGTTCAAGCGCAATCTCCTTCACTGCTGATTGTGGATTCCGTTCAGACGGCTTACTCACGCGATGAGCAGGGTGCGGCAGGCGGTGTCACGCAGGTTCGTGCGGTCACTGCGGCGCTGATCAGGCTGGCCAAGGAACGCAACATGCCTGTGCTGTTGGTCGGGCACGTCACCAAGGATGGCGGCATTGCCGGCCCACGCATTCTGGAGCACCTCGTTGATGTGGTCTGTCAGTTCGAGGGTGACCGGCACAATCGCCTGCGTCTGCTGCGCGCTGTGAAGAACCGCTACGGGCCGACCGATGAGGTCGGATGTTTTGAGCTGACCGATACGGGCATCCGCGGGCTTGCTGACCCGTCCGGCCTGTTCTTGTCATCGAACGGGCTGCATGTGCCTGGCTCGTGCACCACGATCACGCTGGAGGGGCGCCGACCGATGCCATTGGAAGTGCAGGCGCTGGTCGCTGCGAGCGCGGGCGGATCGCCACGCAGGACAACCGCCGGAGTGGATCATTCCCGTGTCGCCATGATTCTGGCGGTTTTGCAGGCGCGCCTGGGGTTGGACACGTCGTCGGAAGATGTCTACGTGTCGACGGTAGGTGGCGCGAAAGCCAGCGAGCCTGCGGTCGATTTGGCGTGTGCACTGTCAATCGTGTCGGCCTACCGTGGCGAGCCGCTGAGGGATAACCTCGTCGTTTTCGGTGAGGTGGGTCTGACCGGTGAGGTACGCGCGTGCGTGGGAGTACAACGCAGATTGCAAGAGGCAGCGCGTCTGGGTTTGACGCACGCTGTTATCCCTGCGCGCGGAGCTGACGACGTTCGGCCCGTCGACGGTATCGAAATCTTTCCGGTCAGTGATCTAGCCACTGGCGTTCGTGTCGGACTGCCGTAGACTGCAGGTAGGGTGACTTGAAAGAAGGAAGGTGCGCGATGACATCCGATGAGGCGACGTTGCGTGGCGCGCTTCAGGCGATCGCTCCTGGCACCGCTTTGCGTGAGGGGCTGGATCGTATCCAGCGTTCACACACCGGTGCTCTCATTGTCATGGGGATGACTCCTGAGATTGAAGCGATGTGTTCGGGTGGTTTCGAACTCGATGTCGAGTTTTCCGCCTCGGCACTGCGCGAACTGTGCAAGATGGATGGCGCAGTGATTCTCGAGGCCGATTCATGGCGCATCAAGCGAGCCAACGTTCAGTTGCTTCCTGATCCGTCCATCCCCACCAATGAATCAGGTATGCGTCATCGCACTGCGCAACGCACCGCACGCCAGACTGGCGTGCCCGTGCTGTCACTGTCGGCATCCATGCGTCTGATCTCCATCTATGTCGGCGCACTGCACCACTCGGTCGACGAGCCGGAAACACTGTTGTCGCGAGCAAATCTGGCTGTGGATACTCTGGACCGCTATTCGCAGCGCCTCGACGAGGTCCTGCAGACCCTGACGATTTTGGAGATGCGCGATTCTGCAACGGTGCGTGATGTTGCCACGGTGATGCAACGCATGGAGATGATCAGGCGCATCACCTCTGAAATCAACGGGTATCTTGAAGAGCTGGGCTCCAATGGGCGTCTCCTCGCCCTGCAGGTGGATGACCTGGTGCGCGGCTCTGCCTCTGAACGTGCATTGGTTTTGCGCGACTACATCCGGCACACGTCAGAAATTGCGCGCGCCGAATCACACCTGTCCACCCTGGAGGGTGACAAGCTGGTCGATCTGACTGCCATTGCAAACGTTCTGGGACTGCACGTTGCCGACATGTCTGACCTGGATAACGCCATTCAGCCGCGCGGCATACGCGCACTGTCGATGGTTCCCCATCTGCCGTGGAGCATCATTAAGGTGATCGCTTCAGAGTTCACATCGTTGTCAGAACTGCGCGAAGCAAGTACGGAAGATCTTCAACGCATTGAAGGCATTGGCCCGTATCGCGCTGGTCTGATCGTGGAGAATCTGGAACGTCAGCAGGCTATGGCACTGTCAGGAATCGTCGGCTGGTAGCACCAGGAACATCGGCACTTACTCATAGCGCACCTCGAACGTCAAGGGTGTCTTTGTCAGGACGCGACCTGCGAATGAGAGTCGCGCCGTGTACCCGCCGGCATCCGCGATATCTGCTTTCCCATCGGAGTCAGTGTCCACGGCCTGGCAGGATGCGTCGTAGATTCGCCCATCCCAGGCTATGTGCCCCGTCCATGACTGATGAGGTCCGAACAGCAATGGGACCTGCCCTGACTGGGATTCACATGAGGTCGTGTCGTATACCGTGTACCCACCTGTGTCGACCAGCAGACCTGCCTGATCGAAAGTCGTGAAGCACTGACGGTTGCTCTTGTTGGTGAACGTGACGTCGAACGAGGTGCCCTGCCCGATCAGGACTGGCGATGCGCCAAGGGCGATGGTGGCCTGAAATGACTGCGGGTCGCACACAGGCACACCGCCGACGGTGGCACCTGACTGTGAACCCTGGCCCGACTGTGCATATGTGTCGCCCGATTGCGCGTGTGCGGTCTGACCGGACTGCACCGCTGTTTGCACCTGCCCTGCCCGCCGGCTTTCCGGTCCGATCGCTCGAGAGATGAGCGTCACAAGGCCCGCGACAAGCGCCACAACGATCAGGAGCAACACCGTGGTCGAAATGATGCGGCGCGGCCACGGATTACGACGGCGACGCACAGATGACTTCATAAATACGACGCTACCGTTCCAGGCTCGATGGGAAGCCGGTGCCACGCCGGTTCGTCACTCATGAGCGTGCCTGCGCGGCGCTTGCAGTGCTCGGTGTGTGTCTACGCGGGGCTTGCTGACCGTGAGGCCTGCGACGCATTTGAATCGTCGTCATCTGACATGTCCACAACACACCAGCGTTCAACAATCAATGCGATCACAGTCAATACCAAGGCCGCCACTGCGGCGACCAGTGATCGCGTCACACACATCTGCATTGCGGGTGCGTCGATGCGCGCCAGGCACGGCAGAAGGATGCCAACAAAAATACCCACAGAACCTGACCCCACATATGCGCAGGAGCGGGCTGTGACGGCCACGCGAGCAGCGGTCAGTGCGTCGATCCTGTCACTCTTGCGTGCGCGCCACCGACGCACCAACACACCGTAGTAGCCCAGTAGTGCGGAGATCAGCAGATACAGGATCGCCAGGAAGTAGGACACCAGAAGGGGTGAGAGCCCACGTTGGATGAGCAGGGAGTTGACCACCGCACCACATACAGCCGAAACCACAGCGATAACGATGAGGTGAGCGACTGACACAGGTTTCATTGAGCCTGTCCCTCATCGCGCCTGATGACAGGGATATGCCCCGTCACCGTCGGTCGCACTGTTCGTCCACGCACCACCGAAGTGGTCGTTGTCTCATCGTCTGGCAGTGGCCCATGTGGGAACTGGTCAGCGATATGTGGATCGAGGATTGAACGGCGCCGCACGGGCGCCTCGTCCGCATCGTCGATAATGCGCGCCGGGGAGGAAGACTGGAAATTCCAGTCCGGCAGCGCAGGAACATGCGCCTTCCCGCGTCGGCTCGTACTCCGAGAGGCTGCGCCTCGTCTACCACGAGTATCGCCCTCAGGCACAGGATCATCGGCGCCGGCATCAGGATCAGATTCAGCGTCGGTGTAGGCGCGCTTCCCCTCGCCTGAGTTGTGCTCCGAACGCACAGGCACCCACCGTACAGAGCGGCGCCGAAGCAGGGATGAAGGGATCATGATCTCCGATGTGTCCGACATATCCTCACGCGTGGAGGCAACGGGTGGCTCCGGCAATTCGTATCCGCCCTGCTGCGACCCGGCCACTGGTTCGTCGGCGGCAAGCGGCTCATCGGCTGACTCGTTGATTGGCTGGTCGGCCGGCAGGTCGGCTGGCTCGTCGACTGGCGCTTCAGCGGGCACGTCTTCCTGCTCGCGCCTTGCTGCGTCACTGGGCGCAGGCGGCGTTGGTAAAGCGTCGGCTGACACGTCGGTGGGCACGTCGCTTGACGCTTGGGCAGGCGCTTCGGCCTGTTCATGGCGTTCAGAATTGTCGAGGGGCGAGCTTTGCCACTGTTTCCACAGATTGCGCCACAGGACATCCGTACCAGATTCGCTGGGACGCAGCCCGATCTTGGATTCCGGTGGCAACAGATCAAGTTTCGACAGCGGTTCATCCACCTGTGAGGCAAGGACACGATCCGATTCGTCCATGACGCTGGCTGGATCGTCCAACCAGTCTGTCACCGCATCGCGTATTCCGTTGCGATCCGGTGCAGCTAATGCGAGTTGAGCAACGGATGTGGCATTGCCGTGCGCATCCACCAGTTCCGCGAGCGGATCGGCCATATTCCAGGGAACAAGGACAAACGCGCGCTGATGTACGTATGGATGAGGCAGGGTCAGCGTGGGTGTATGGCACGTCGTGCCTTCCACGGTGACGATGTCGATGTCCACTGTGCGCGGCCCCCAGTGTTCGTGGCGCACTCTGCCCAACTCGGCTTCGAAGCCCTGGCACCGTAAGAGCAGCTCTTCAGCGTCGAGCGTCGTGCGTCCAAGCACAACGGCATTCCAGTAATCGCGCTGCGGGGCTGTCCCCTCGTCAATGACTGCCTGAGTACGCAGCAGCGGCGACACGTTATCAACTTCAAAACCGTCCAAGTCAATGAGCTTGCCGACGGCGGCGGCCAGCGTGACGGGCGCATTGCCTTCGTTGCCGCCCAAAGCAAGGACAACGTGACGAGTTTGCGCGGCATCATCCAGTCCGTGAGGCTGGTAGGTGGAGGTGCGACGCGGTGGCAGCACTATCGCGTAGTCCACTCTCCTGTTAGAGCTGCCGGCTGTCTTAGCCTCGCCCGGATGCTCACGTACAGCGGAGGTGTTGTCAGCTACCGGACGCTGCACCAACGATGCGGGCACCGGTGGCAGGGGCGGCAATGTCGGACTGGATTTTTCGAGGGGGCCGCGAGCATCCTCAACTTCATCGGCTCGCTGCAACGTTTCGACATGCAGCGGTGCCTCATCGCACGTGCCGCGGCGAATCGTGACAAGGACATCCGAGAATTGCTGGGCCAGCGGTGCCATCGGCTTATGGACGGTCACTTCCACGCCTTCGACGCGCGGATGCGCCAGAGCGGCATCGGCTACGCGCTGCGCCAGTGTTTCGAGCAGGGACACGGAAGGCCCGGACAAAACGGCGACTGCTTCTTCAGCTATGTCCGCGTAGGACACTGTCTGGTCGATGTCGTCGGAGTGGGCTGCTTCAGTGGTGTCTACCCACAGGGAGATGTCAACGTGGAAAGGCTGTTCTGATTCGCGTTCGGAGTCGAATACTCCGTGCCGTCCGGCTGCGCTCAAGCCTCGTAAGGTGATGATGTCCAGCTTCCGTGCCATCTCTCCTCCTAGCGGCAAGTGCTTCGAACCATCGTGGCATGATCGTCCACGTGATGCACGCGCACCGCCCACATATTCGCCTCAATCGCCTGACGCGTCACCTCAAGGGTAGCTGCGTCCGGCCCGTCTGGATGTGAGTGGGCGAGGAAACGCTTGCGCGACGCTCCGATGAGCACAGGATAGCCGGATTCGTTCAAGCGCTCCATATGGTCGACGATGAGCCATGATTGCTCGTTCGTCAATGAGAATCCTAAACCTGGATCGAAGATGATTCGCTCGGGTGCCACCCCTGCAGCCACAGCCTTGTCGATCTGTGCGCACGTTTCAGCGATAACGTCCTCGACCACATTGGTGTAGTCGAATGATTCACCAGTGGTACCCGGCAGGCCTCTCCAGTGCTGGACGATATACGCGCAGCCGGTGCTGGCCACAACGTCATTCATATCCGGGTCGAAACAGCCTCCCGACACGTCGTTGATAATGGCTGCCCCCGCCTCGCCGGCACGCCTGGCAGTTGCGGCGTGGAGTGTATCCACGGAGACAACGACCCCCTCGGCGGCCAAAGCAGTAATGACCGAGCCGATGCGGTCCCATTCTTCGTCAGCTGAGATGCGCTGAGAGTGCGGCCGTGTTGATTCTCCCCCCACGTCGATGAGGTCTGCACCGGCGTTGAGCATGGCGTGTGCATGATCGAGAGCACGGTCGGTGTCGTTCCACTGGCCGCCATCTGAAAAAGAGTCGGGCGTGACGTTGAGGATCCCCATGACGAGGGTGCGGTCGCTCGGAAGTGTCATCCCATCTGGAAGTAAAGGTGTGCGCCCGGTTTCAGTCATGGCCGCCCCCTCATGACCAGCGCCATCATCTCTGAGCGGGTGGCGGCATTGTTCATGACGCCGCGCATCGCTGATGTCACGGTGGAGCAGCCCGGCTTGGAAACTCCGCGCATTGTCATACACATGTGTTCGGCCTCGAGGATGACGGTAACGCCCTGCGGGTGCAGGATCTCCACCATTGCGTCGGCAATTTGACTTGTCAGGCGTTCCTGCACCTGGGGCCGGCGTGCGTACCCCTCAACAAGGCGTGCCAGCTTCGACAATCCGGTGACTGTGCCGTCAGAGGGGATGTAGCCAACGTGGGCCTTGCCGTGGAAGGGCAGCAGATGGTGCTCGCACAGTGAGAAGAACTCAATGTCCCGGACGAGCACCATTTCATTCGTCCCGGTTGTGAAGGTCGTGCGCAAGTGCTCACGCGGATCTTCAGCCAGGCCGCCGACCAGTTCCCTAAAGGAGCGGCCCATGCGTGCAGGTGTGTCTTTCAACCCGTCACGCTCTGGATCCTCCCCAATTGCCACCAGAAGGTCGCGAATTGCCTGTTCGACACCAGCTTGGTCATACATCAGTGCTGCGTCCCCGCCTCTGGGCCGGCTGCTGGGCCCGTCGAGGGTGGTGCCACGGGTTCACCCGCAGTGGTCGACCCCGGCGTCGGGGTTGACGAGGCAGGCTCGCCGTGAGTGTCAGGGGCGAGGGTGGGAGCCTGCTGGGTGGGCGGCTCCTCGGTGTTCACGCCGATCGGATCACCAAAACGGGCACCTTCGATCGCAGCGTCCGCCTGGTAGTTCCAGACTTCTCGCTCCGGCTGCTTGATGACAGGTTCGAAGATCTGAGCCAGTTCCTTTTCGTTGAGGGTTTCCTCGTCGAGCAGGCGCTGCGCCAGGTCGTCAAGGACGTGACGGTTCTTCGTCAGGATCTGCCACGCTTCACGCGTCGCGTCATCTAGGAGCCGGCGCACTTCCTCGTCAATGATGCCCGCCAGTGTTTCGGACACGTCGCGTCCTTCACCTCGTCCCATCTCGCGACCCACGAACGGGTCCGTGTTGGACTGGCCGAGTTTGACCAGGCCGACACGATCCGACATGCCGTAATCCGTCACCATCGCACGCGCGGACTGCGTCGCCTTCTCAATGTCGTTGGCGGCACCTGTCGAGGGGTCACGGAATACCAGCTCTTCAGCAACGCGGCCACCCATCGAGTACACGAGGTCGTCAAGCAGCTGGTTGCGTGTCTTGTTGAAACGGTCCTCAGTCGGCATCACCATCGTGTAGCCCAGTGCGCGTCCACGCGGCAGGATCGTCACCTTTGTCACCGGATCCGTATAGCGCAGTGCCGCCGCGCACAGCGCGTGGCCACCCTCATGGTAGGCAGTGACTGCCTTATCGTGATCATTCATCACTCGGGTACGCTTTTGCGGGCCGGCGATGACGCGGTCAATGGCCTCGTCGATCGCGCGGTTGTCAATGAGGTCCGCATTCGAGCGGGCCGTCAGCAATGCGGCCTCGTTGAGCACGTTCGCCAGGTCAGCGCCGGTAAAACCGGGGGTGCGTTTGGCGATCTGCTGCAGATCCACATCGTCCGTCATCGGCTTGCCGTGAGAGTGAACCTTCAGAATTGCAGCGCGGCCCTTCAGATCCGGTGCCTCCACTGCGATCTGGCGATCAAAACGCCCCGGACGCAGCAAGGCAGGGTCGAGGACGTCAGGTCGGTTCGTCGCGGCAATCAAGATGACGTTGGTGCGTTCATCGAAGCCGTCGAGCTCAACCAGCAGCTGGTTCAGCGTCTGCTCACGTTCATCGTTTCCACCGCCAATGCCGGAGCCGCGATGACGCCCAACTGCATCAATCTCGTCGACGAAAACGATGGCAGGAGCCGATTCTTTGGCTTTATCAAACAGGTCGCGCACACGCTTGGCACCCATGCCGACATACAGTTCCATGAACTCCGAGCCTGCAATGGAGAAGAACGGCACGTTGGCCTCGCCGGCAACTGCCTTGGCAAGCAGTGTCTTACCTGTTCCGGGAGGCCCGTACAGCATGACGCCACGCGGAATTTTCGCACCGACCTTATGGAACTTTTCTGGTGCGACCAGGAACTCACGGATCTCTTCAAGTTCCTCAACGGCTTCATCTTCACCGGCCACATCATCAAATGTGATATCAGGGCGTTCCTGGTTGATTTCGCGCACGCGGGACTGGCCGAAACTGCCCATCATGCGTGTGCCCATCATGCGTGATGCGAAGAACCAGATCAGAGCGAAAATCAGCAGGACCGGCAAGAAGAGCTGCAGCATCGTCATCCAGGCGCTGGGCTGCGGGTAGTACGCGTTCCACCCCTTCGTCGGCTCCAGATCCTTCACCGTTGACAAGATGTCATCAGCCTGGGCGCGCACGTAGGTAAAGGAGATTTGGGTCCCGAAGTTGCGCTCGCGGTCCATCTCGTCCACTGCCTTGTGCGTGTACGGCTCGGACAACGTGAGGTTGATCTGCTGGGTCGAGTCATTGACCATGACGCGTTCAACAGTGTTGCCTTCAAGGATCTTCAGCCCTTCAGAGGTGTCAACAGTTGACGGTCCGAAAAGTCTTCCGAGCATGGAGGCAAGAATGATGACCGCGAGCACGGGGATGATCACGTACAGCCAGTTGATTTTCTTCTTTTTCTTTTCAGCCACTGCAGTTGCCTTTACCGAATATTCTTGTCAGTTCCGTGATGGTCGCGCGCGGCCTCAGTGCCGTTCGGTCCCGCCGTACACGTGAGGTGCGAGGGTGCCGACGAAGGGCAGGTGGCGGTAGCTTTCAGCAAAGTCGAGTCCGTATCCCACGACGAACTCGTTGGGAATATCGAATCCCACATATGTCACATCGACATCGACTTTCACCGCGTCCGGCTTGCGCAAAAGGGTTGCGATTTTCACCGAGGCCGCTCCCCGCGTCTCCAGGTTGTCCTTGAGCCACGACAGTGTCAGTCCAGAGTCGATGATGTCTTCAACGATGAGGACGTGACGGCCGTGAACATCAGTGTCGAGGTCTTTGAGGATCCGCACCACACCCGATGATCGAGTACCGGAACCGTATGACGACACTGCCATCCAGTCCATTTCGAGGGGGCAGTGAATCTTGCGTGACAGGTCCGCCATCACCATGATGGCGCCGCGCAGCACACCAACCATCAAGATCTCTTCGCCCTCATAGTCGGCGTCAATCTGCGCCGCCATTTCCTCGAGCCTGTCGCTGATCTGCTGCTCGGTTAAGAGAACCTTCTCGAGGTCTTCACCCATGTCTTGAGCGTCCACGCGCCTGGTCTTCCTCTCGGTTACACGACTAATAGTCCAAGAGTGCCACATTTCGCGCTCAAGGTGACACTCAACGTGGGCAGTCTCGCTATCGGCTGACTTGCTGCACCACCCCAGCGGTGATGGCGATTCGCCTTCACTCGACACGTTCCACGATCAGGCGTCGCATCGATCGACGAGGTCCGGACCGCTCCACCCTCGCGTGCCCACCCGGCACGTCGATACGGGTCCCGTGAGCGCCGCTAAGCGCCATCTCGTCAAGCTGCCTGACGTGGACAGAAGAGACGGAACCTGGTGAGTTCGACACCTGAGCCAGGAGTCGGTGCAAAACGCGCCTGCGGATAGGAGCTGCCAGGTCTGCCAACTTGGTGCAGTCAACGATCCAGTGTCGCCCGCGGCCACGCGAAGCTTTGCCGCGAGCACTGTCATTGTCCTCTGACTGCTCACAGGCATCTACCTGCCCGCGTTCTGCACCCCGGACGCCCTCAGCTTCCGACGACCGTCCGTCTCGAGCTCCCTCGCTTTCGCGCACACACGCATCGAACAGGTCGCCGGCCTGTGCGCTGAGATAGGCGTCATCTTCTCCGAGCATGTCGGCGCTTCGCGCAAGCGCCGGAATCGGATCAACTCCCAGCGCACGTTCCAGAGCAGGCAGTGCCCACTGGCGCACTGCAGCACGACGCAGCGCACTGCCATCAGATGCACGCCACGGCCCATCGACCGCATTGGTCGGATCATCGACCCACGCGAGCTTCAGATCCCGACACACCTGGTGAGTATCAACGCGACGCTGATCAAGCAGGGGCCGCAGCCACGTGATCGCTACCCCACCACATTCCATCAGGTCACGCCTGCGCATAGCAGATAAAGAATGCGCACCCGATCCGCGGGCCAGGCGCAGCATTACTGTCTCGGCCTGGTCATCCATTGTGTGACCGAGAAGAATCGTCGCTGCTGTCGTGCCGCTTTCTCGTGCCCATTGCGTCGCATAGCGGACAAGGGCGTCCCGCCGCGCCGAACGTGCACGAGCCTCTGGTCCGCCTTCGCGATACGCCTCCATGTCAGCATCCATAATTGCCGGGTGTGCGCCCACAGACTGCACCACGTCATACACATGGCGGGCCTCGTTGGAGGATTCAGGCCGAATGTGGTGATCAACGTAAACACCGGCTACCGGGATATTCCACCGTCTGCACAGGTCGGTGGCGACTACCAACAAGGCCAGGGAGTCTGGTCCGCCGGATACTCCAACCACAACGGCGGTCGGGACGCCCTCGTTTATGATCTGCTGCAGGCAGCGGCGTGTTGCCAGCGACAATCGCCGGACGGCACCTGTCGGGGTCGAGCCAACCAGTTGTGAGGCGCGGGACTCACACGACACGGTCGCGCCACGATTCGTAGGAGACAAGCTCTTCGCGCGTGGGCATATGGGTACGGTCAGACAACAGTGTGGCGACCTGACCATCGAGGACGACGTGGCGGGCAAAGGAGAACGCTCCCTGGCGTTCTGCCTCAATAGAACGCACGGATGCGCCCAGGCGCCGCAGCTCCATCAACCCAGTCATGCCGGCAGACTCAGGCGCATTGTTGCGGATCCAGCGTGCCGAGGAGATCTGGCGCGGAGAAATTTGTTCCATCTGCGCGCGCACGATCCCGTCCATCATCATGACCAATCGGGCCAGCTGCGCTGTGGACGAGGGGAACTTCGCGGCAGTGATTGACAGCTCGTCACGCAGCCAGGGTGCGGCTGAGAAGAGGATGCCCCACAGTCCGGCACGGATCGCTACCCATGAGCTGAAATCCTTGTGGTCGAGTGTGCCGCGCTGGGCGGCTTCAAGAACGGAGGGTGCGATGAAGATGCGTCGCTGTCCGAATGGGTCCCAAATTCCTTTCACGTGCGGCGCAACGGTGCGGAGCACGCCGATTTCGCTCAGGGTAGTCAGAGGCGATGCAAGGAAGGATCGCGATGAGGGGGCCTGGTCAGTCAGGTCCAGTCCGGCGGTAATGAACTGGTCGGTGATCTGGGAAATGATTTGGACGGCGGCGCGGCGATCCACGATCAGCACGGGCGCTGAAGCCACGTGCTCGGCAGCTTCGGGAAGGCTGGATAAGCCAGCAAGCAGGGGGTTGGTGCGTGAAATTGCTCTGCGTAGTCTGCCTACTGTTGCCGCTGCAGCTGAATGGCTGACGGTCGGGCCGGCCAGGGTCGCGCTGGACATGAGGCGCCCCAAGCGGTGCCATTGTGCTGTCCGATTCATGGTGTCATCCTACCGACCTGGCGGCGCGCTGGCTAAAAGGTGCGGCATGTGTGCCGGCTGCATGCAATTTTCCGACGAGGCGAGGCGTCAGAATCACTGAGCTCGAAGAGCGGCCAGGCCGGCTACGAAGTCGTCCAGAATCGGTCGAGTGGAGTACGCACCATCGTTTGGAACATTGTCGTGCCCGATGGCGAACAGAAGCTGACGACCATCAGCAGTGCTGACCGCTCCTGCCAGCGTGGACACAGTAGACAGGGATCCCGTTTTGGCCTGCAGGTTCCCGCCTGCCGGGGTGTCGGGGAAGCGTGCCCGAACAGTTCCTTCCAGTCCTCCCCACGGTAGGAATCGAATGACGTCACGCACCTGAGAGTTTTCGGAGGTCATACTCGCGTGGAGCGTGTCGACCAAAATGTGCCCCGTCAAGCGGTCGTTGCTCGACAGGCCGGAGCAGTCCTCAAGGGACAGGCCGGTTGTGTCAATTCCCATCGTGGCGATCGTATCGGACACCATCTGCGTTGACCCTGTATAGCTCGCGTCATATCCAGCCCGGCGCGCTGCGATTCTGCACAGTTGGTCGGCCAGCGTGTTGTCAGAGTCGTGCAGCATCGTGCGAATCTGCTGCCCGAGCGTCGCCGAATACACGACTGCCAGTTCATCGGACTTGCTTGCCTGAGCGGGTGCATCTGCTGTAGTGGTTCCCGACGACGCGGTGTCGGATGAGCTGACGGTTGGTGGCGGTGTGGAATCACCGTCAGATCCAAGTTCGACGGTAATTCCTTCGTCGCGTAGGTGCTCGGCGAACGTGGTGGCAACGTCCCGTCCAGGATCGAAGGTGGGATCAAATCGCGCATAGCCGTAGGCGCCGCGGTCGATCGCGAATGCGCCGACCTGACCTTCGTAGGAAGCCACTTCCTGCGTCGTCCACGCACTCAGGCGTGCCGGGCCGTCGAAAATGTCGTTGTTCCAGTTCAAGGTCACCGAGGTGACGCCGCGTTCCTTCAGGCCGTCTGCTGTCTGGCGAGCCAGGTCAGCCAGCCCTGCGTGGCCATCGATGGCGGTCGGGTCGCCCTCGTCAGAAGACAGCAGCAGGTCGCCCTCGCCCCACAAGTGCAGTGTTGTGTCGGTCAGGAAGGTTTCGGTGCGCAGGCGGGTGTTCGCATCGATGTGCGTCAGGATTGTCGTTGCGGTGAGGATTTTTGCTGTCGAAGCTGGCACGTGCACGCCCGTGCCGTCAGCGTCGAGCAGCACCTCCCCTGTCAGCGCATCCATCACCACTGCCCACGCTTTCCATTTGCCCTCCTGCGCGGCCTGCGCAACTGGTGACCACAAGGTCTGGATCTGCGCGGCGGTGGGAGCGGGAGCTGAGGCAGAATCGGTGATGTTCAGAGTCGATGACTGGCCATCAGACTGGCCGGTGGCATCGGGAATGTTCAGCCCCGACTGGGATGCCAGATCTGGTGGCGCGACGGCCTGAACTGGCGCGGAGATCGTCAGGAGGCCCGGCACGACATCGTAGACATCGCCCACTGCGTACGCCCCACACGCTAAAGTGCATAGTGAAGCGCATACAATCGCACCTATAGTTTGACGTTGCACGCGCGTCTCCTCCGCCTTGGGTGAGTCGGTCTCAACCCACGGCTCCACAGTAGTGGACAATGGCGGATGAGACAGATACGGCCACTCAGGAGGAACACAAATTGATGGAATTCGACGTGACGATTGAGATCCCGAAGGGCAATCGTAATAAATACGAGATTGATCACGAGACCGGTCGTATTCGTCTGGATCGCATGCTGTTCACGTCGACCCGCTATCCCGATGATTACGGTTTCATTGATGACACGCTCGGCGAGGACGGCGACCCTCTGGACGCATTGGTGTTGCTCGAAGAGCCCACATTCCCGGGATGCGTGATCCGCTGCCGCGCTTTGGGCATGTTCCGCATGCGCGACGAGAAAGGCGGCGACGATAAGGTTCTGTGTGTTCCAGCTTCCGATCAACGCGCGTCGTGGCGCACAGAAATTGAAGACGTGTCGGAATACCATCGTCTTGAAATTCAGCACTTCTTCGAGGTGTACAAGGACCTCGAACCCGGCAAGTCGGTCGAAGGCGCACACTGGGTGGGCCGTGAAGACGCCGAGGAGGAAATCCGTCGCTCCTACGCGCGAGCCAGACAAGCCGAAGCTGGCGAGCACGCGCACGAGTAGCGACTAGCTCACCAGGCAGTCTCAGAGGCGAACGACGTACGGCATCAGGGAACCGCTCCAGCCATAGATGCTGGTGACGCGCACCGTGGTGCCAGGATACGGCGCTTCGATCATCTGGTCGCCGCCAAGGGCGATCGCCACGTGGTAAATACCGCTTTGTGAACCGTCGCTGGACCAGAAGAGCAAATCGCCCGGTTGACGCTGGCTCAGCGGAATACGGGTGCCATATCCATACTGTGAGGCAGAGTAGTGTGGCAGGTACACGCCAGCCTGCCTCCACGCCAGCATGACCAGGCCGGAGCAGTCCACACCGGCGTATGATTCGCCAGCCCATACGTAGGGGACGCCCAGGAAGCTATACGCAGCGTTGACCGCTGTCTGCGCTCCGCCGCTGCCGCCGTAGGACGGTGCGGGTGCCGGATCAGGAGTCGGCGCTGGGGTCGGCGTAGGAGTCGGCGTTGGGCGCGTCTCACGCGAAGGCGGAGTATACGTCTCTTCCTGTCGACCCTGAGTAGCCGCTTCTTCTTCCTGGCGCGCAGCCAAAGCCGCCAGGCGAGCTGATTCTTCTTCGGCCGCCTTGCGCGCTGCTTCCACGCGACGACGTTCCAGTTCGGCTTCACGCTGATTAATCAGCTCAACAGTGGTGTTTTCCTTGCGTGCCAGCTCAGCCACAAGTTCACTGCGGCGCGCTTCAGTGGCCTGCTGAGAAGCCAACGCCGAGTTGGCAGCATTTTGCGCAGCATCGGTGCGTTCCTGCACCTCGTTTGTCGCCTTTTGCTGACGCTGTTCGGCAGATTCAGCCGATTCCTTCATCACCGATGCTACTTTTTCGAGGGCGGCCACCCGTTGCATCTTCGTATCGGCATTATTGGCGAATGAATCGAGTGTCGTCTGTTTGAACTCAACGGAGCGCAATCCGTCGGCCTGCAAATATGCTGCAGCGGCATCAAGAGACGAACCTTCAGAGCGGTAGGCAGTCTGCGCTATAGCAGCCAGCTCCTGACGACCTTTATCAAACTCAGCCTGAGCCTTATCCGCATCATCGCGAGCTTTATTTGCCGCAGCAGTTGCAGCATCAAGATCCAAGCGTGCTTTGTTGAGCTCTTCGCCGGCAATCTGCGCATTGCGCATGGCATCTGAAGCGCGCTGAGAGACCGCGGCCAATTCGACTTCGATCTGCCCCACTGACATCTTGGCGGCATCGGCTTCGGCACGCGCCTGATTGATGTCATCTTGAGAGGGCGTGTCATCTGCATATGACGCCGGCATCGCAACGCCGGCACTGACAGCAAGCAAACCTGACATGAATAGAGCGGTCAGTGCGTATCGGCCAGATGCGCGACGCGGAGCCTTCTGGCCAAAGTGGCTCAACACCTTACCGTAAACCTGTCTTTTCACCTGATCCACCTAATGACACTCTGACTTTTCCCGCACGCTCCCCACGCCATGTGGACATCGCGCACGACATATAGCACTTACGCTAGCCCATCGTCGAACACTTTGGCAACAATTTCACCATTTTTCACGTTATTCACATCAGTCACAGTTTTCACATTCGTCACACCAGACACATCCCCCTCGTTCATCTTCCGCACACCCCACCATCCACATCGTGGACACGCCTCTGACCTCATCTTGCATGATCACGATGAATCTCTTACTGTGATGGACATGTTCCAACGAATGCGAATGTCCAACTGACTGCACGCTCGTCACACGACCAGCTGTGCAGCACCGCCCTCATCTAGCGCGGGACGTTGGACGCTGCCATTCGTTTTCAAGTTTCAGACATCTGTTGATTGCGTCAAAGACTGACTTGTCGACAACTGGCTCACCAATTCACCACACCACAAGTGTGAGTCCAGCTCATCGCGCCGCCAAAGATTCTTGACACTATTAAAGGAGCACACTCATGTCTGACCGCACCGAAATCGAACGCACCTGGGCTTTTGAAACCCGCCAGATTCACGCCGGATGGGATCGCGATCCTCAAACGGGCGCAACCAGCCTCCCCATTGTTCACAGCTCATCTTTCGCCTTCGAGACACCCGAACAGGCAGCGAACCGCTTTGCGCTGCGCGAACTCGGCCCCATTTATTCCCGTCTGACGAACCCCACCAACGACGCCGTCGAAGCCCGTATCGCCTCGCTCGAAGGCGGCGTGGGAGCACTGTTGGTGTCCTCGGGCCAATCAGCTGCAGCTCTGGCTATTCTCAACATCGCTCAGGCAGGCAATAACGTCGTGGCGTCACCCTCGCTGTACGGCGGATCGATCATCCTGCTGAAGAACTCACTGGGACGTTTGGGAATTGAAACACGCTGGGTGGATGATCCCGCAGATCCGGCTCAGTGGGAAGCACTTGCCGATGACAGGACGGTCGCATTTTACGGCGAGACGATCCCGAACCCCAAGGGCGATATCCTCGATATCGAGCCAGTCGCGCAGGCAGCGCACCGAGTCGGAGTTCCGCTGATTGTGGACAACACGGTGGCCACGCCTTACCTCGTGCGACCACTGGAATGGGGCGCCGACATCGTGATCCATTCGGCCACGAAGTACTTCAGTGGGCACGGCACCTCAGTGGCAGGCGTCATCGTCGATGGCGGCACCTTCGACTTCGGATCAGACCCTGCCCGCTACCCCGACTTCAATGAACCCGACGCCAGCTACAACGGCATAGTCTTTGCGCGCGATCTCGGAAAAGACGGGCAGTTCGGCGTGAACCTGTCCTTCATTCTTCGAGCCCGCACCGTCGGACTGCGTGACTTCGGTTTCACGCTCTCCCCGCTCAACACGTTCCTGATTGAGCAGGGCATCCAGACACTGTCACTGCGAGTTGAACGCCACGTCGACAACGCGCTGACGATTGCCCGATACTTGGAGGCACACGCAGACGTGGAATCGGTCAACTACGCAGGCCTCGACGCTTCGCCCTACCACCAGTTGCAGCTCAAGTATGCGCCGAGGGGTGCCGGTGGCTTGCTCTCCTTCGTCATCAAAGGTGGCGCCGATGCGGGGCGCACCTTCGCTGAGTCACTCGAATTGATTCCCACCGTCGCCAACATCGGCGACACAAAGACTCTGGTGATTCACCCAGCCTCGACCACGCACTCGCAACTCACGGAAGAGGAGCTGCGCAAGTCAGGAATCGAGGGCGGCACGATTCGCCTATCCGTCGGCATTGAAAACGTCGACGACATCATCGCTGATCTGGAGCGAGGTTTCGCAGCTGCTGACGCGGTGAGCGGCGAGGGGTCGAGTGCACGAAAGACACAGGAGTGACACATGAGATCCAAACCGACATGCCCTGGCGGGCGGCACCTGTGCGATATTGGGCCGCTGCGTCTTGAAAACGGAGACGCACTGCCACAGGCACATCTGGCATACGAAACGTGGGGCACCCTGAATGCGGAGCGCTCCAACGCCGTGCTGGTCCTGCATGCACTAACCGGTGATTCTCACGTGACGTCCTCATCCCACGATCCGACACCAGGATGGTGGGAGGGCATCGTCGGGGAAGGATCTCCTATTGACACGCGCGAGCACTTCGTGGTCGCTGCAAATATCCTCGGAGGCTGCCATGGGTCCACCGGCCCCTCCTCCCCTGCTCCCGACGGCACACCGTGGGGGTCGCGTTTCCCTCTCATCTCCACTCGCGACCAGGTCCATGCCGAAGCGCGGCTGGCTGACGCACTGGGAATTGATCGCTGGTCACTCGTGATCGGCGCGTCGATGGGAGGTCACCGAGCGCTGGAGTGGGCCATCACCTACCCGCAACGCGTCGAACGCCTTATCGTCGTTGCCTCGGGTGCGCAGACAACTGCTGATCAGGCGGCATGGATTCACAGTCAGCTGGGCGCAATCCGCCTCGATCCCCTGTGGAAGGGAGGCGACTATTACGGTGGGCCGCCTCCCGCGCAGGGACTGGGGCTGGCCCGGCAGATTGCGCATACAACGTATCGCAGTGCGCCGGAGCTGCAGGAACGCTTCGGCAGGTTCCCGCAGCATGAAGAAGATGTGCTCGAGGGGGGCCGGCTGGCTATCCAGTCATACCTGGATCATCACGGTGTCAAGCTGGCCAACCGTTTCGATGCAGGCTCCTACGTCGCGCTATGCCACGCCATGTTGACGCATGACGTGGGGCGGGATCGTGGCGGCATTGCGCACGCGCTGCGTTCAGTGACGGCCCGCACGCTGGTGATTGCCGTTGATTCGGATCGTCTGTTCCATCCCAATGAGTTGTGGAACATTGCGGACAACGTGCGCGGCGCGTTCTATCGAGAGGTGCACTCCGACCACGGTCATGACGGTTTCCTGATTGAACGTGATCAGGTGGCACGACTGATCCGAGAATTCATTGATCGGTATCGCGGCGGGCATGAGGAATACGAGCCTGGCTCTGCATCAAACCGATGGGTCCAGTCGATACAGTAGGAGTGTGAGTGAGCATTTGAACGATCGCGATGAACTGACTGAACAGGACGAACCCGTAGTTCGGGATCCCCTGGCACCGTGGGGCACAGACGGGCCACCGCCATCGGGCCAGTGGCGCACTGACGTGCTGGGCGAAGGATTTGTGTCACGAACCATCGATCTTCTGCCCGACGATGAAGGCCCGGTTGTGGCAACGTTGGTGCGTCACGATCCAGAAAACGACCCGAACGCAGATGACCTGCGTTCAGTCGACCGGCCGATTATCCGCCTCGAGAACCCCGTGACAGTCCTGTACCTGCATGGCCGAAATGACTATTTCTTCCAGCGGCACCTCGCACGCCATATTTCGGCGCTGGGCGGGCGCTTCTACGCACTGGACCTACGCAAGTACGGCAGATCACTGCGCCCGTGGCAAACAATTGGCTTCATCAGCGATATTGACGACTATGACGAGGACATGGGTGAGGCGCTCGACATCATCCGCGGCGAATGCTCTGACGGCCCGCTGATCGTGATGGGACATTCGACGGGCGGCCTGATCGCAACCTTATGGGCGTGGCGTCACCCCGGTGCGCTCGATGGACTGGTTCTGAATTCGCCGTGGCTGGAGATGCAGACGCTTGCAGCGGTGCGTTCGGCTGTCCAGCCCGTCCTTGGCCGCATCGCTGCCCGCACTCCCCTGTGGGAAATTCCTGCATCAACAGGGCCGGATCATTATGGCCGTTCCCTCATGGAGGGCTGGTCGACTTCGGGTTTCGACCTGCCAGAAGAGCTGCGTGATTTTCCTGACGACGACCCTGCTTTCACAGGGTGGGACTACCTGCATGAATGGAAGCGCCCAGAAGGCTACCCGGTGTACGCTCAGTGGCTCGATGCCATCCTGGTGGGGCACGAGAAGATCGAGCATTCTGTCTCGATTGACTGCCCGATTCTGTCGATGATGTCCACGCACAGTTATTTTGACGAGAAGTGGAGCCCGGAAGTTTTCCGTTCTGACACGGTGCTCGATGCCGATGTGTTGGCTACGCGGTCAGCCCACCTGGGATCTTTGGTGACAATCGCGCGCTTTGACGGGCGCCATGACCTGGTGTTGTCGGATCCTGATGTTCGTCAACGCGTCTGGTACACGATGGATTCCTGGCTGGAGTTCATGGCTCACGCACTGTAGCAGTGAACTGCGGCAGCACTGTCGGGCACACGTCAGGCGTTCCCTCGTTCGAGCGGCATTCAGCGAACGGCGCGAATTTCTGCGAGCGCTTCTGCCAGCGTCGGACCTTCAGCATTGTCGATATGCCAGGCGTGCCACCCGTCAATTCCGCTCAGACCCAAACTTGCCAACGCATCTGTCGGGTCGGAGAACTCCGCTTCAGCCATGACGATCACGCCCTGTTCGGTCAGGTGGGCACGGTCCTCGCTAAACTGCGTATCTGTAGCCAGCTCAGTATCCAGTACCAGTGCGATCTGTTCGCCCACCATGTGCGCAACGAGTTCGAGCGCTTCATCGTCTGCGCTCACGGATACCGCTTCTGAAGTGTCGTCGCGGCGTTGCTGCGCGTGCCTGGCATGACGTCGCTCGGATCGAGACGGCAGATGCGGGGCGATAATGCTGATCGCGCCGGTTTCGGGATCCTCCTGAGCAGTGGCGTCATCAAAATCAGCACGCAGGTAATCCTCGTCCCCTTCTGATGGGTCCCACGAAGTCTCGCCGCGCGCGTACAGCCCATTGTCTGCCGAGGGGGCCGGGCCGATCGTGGCCTGCGACTGAGCATCCGACACGAGGACATGCGGGACATGCCCGTACAAGCGTGGCCCCACTGTCTGAACGTCCAGGAAAATGCGGCCAGATGACAGGGCACGCATCGACAGTTCGTGCACTTCCACACCTGAGGAGGCGAGCACATCCAGGGCAGGCCGCACCTGGTCGTCGATGGATCCGACCACCAGGATGAGGCGTGGGCCAGCTGAAATGGTGGGTGGCATGGAATCGCGGAACCGTAGCCATCCGGTCCGGAATGCTTCCACCCCGCCTGCATATTCGCGTGCCAGGTCAGTCCACGACAATGCTGCCGAGTCTGACAGTCGCGAAAGGGAGGCGATCAGCAGATCTGAATCCAGATGTGAGGTAACTTCCACGCACACCACTTGGCCGGTTGCGTCCAGCGCAGTCAGGCGAGGGGTGCCGGCCGCGTCAGGATGGTGGGAGGTGTCTCGCCATGTAATCGGAAACAGTGGGCGCGAGACAATCTCCAATACCTGGTTGCGCACCGAGTCCAGCACATCCTCGCCTATTGGCCCCTGAACAGGATGGCCGAACTGTGCTGCCACCAGGCGCCCGTTTTCGACCTCAAACAGTGCCATTCAATGCCACCCCCGGTCCTCTGCTGCGTTCCGCTCGCCGCAGTGTTTCTTATGTCAGTCTACGGCAATCGTACAGTGATCTGCCTCGATCAACAGAACGGCCGCAGTGGCCCTGACAATGCGGCGGCATCTACAGGAGTGGGTCGAAACTGTGTTATCCACACTGTCGACGTGAATCTCGCGCGATCCACAAGTGGAGCCACTGCGCTTTGGGCGAGTGCACACCCATGATGAGGTGACCGTATGGATGATCTGACACGAATCCGACGATGGAACTGGGCCGTCCGTATCACAGTAGCTGTGAGTATGTGTCTGGCCTTGTGCGGAACACTGATGTATCTGCGTCCGCCTCCCCCAGGGGTTGACGTCCTCGTCACGTCAGCCCGTCTGACATCTGGAATGACGAGCAGTTCCGCAGTTCACACAGTCGCAGTGCCACCGGCTGCGGTGCCAGCAGATGCGCTGAGCGCTGACGCGGATATCCCGCCTCGATGGGTGGGTGCCGACATCGAGGCGGGGACGGTGCTGACTGAATCGAATGTGGCAGGATCTGCGGATTCTCGCGCTCTGGCAGATGACGAGGCTCAAGTCACGATCGAGCTGCCTGTCGATCAGCTGACTCGAGTGTCGGCTGGAGACACGGTGCAGCTGTGGGCATCTGACTCATTCTGCGCCGATGAACAGCGAAAATGCCCGGCGACCCTGCTTGCTGATGGTATCCGTATCGCCTCGATTTCCGACCATGATTCGGGGCCACTGGCCGATTCGCCCACCCAATCGGTATCGATCATCATGAAAGCAGACGAAACTGAGCGGATCGTCGGGCACGTTACCTCAGACATCATCACGCTCGTATTACGATCTCCTTCGGGGTAAGAATCCCCTTTGTCTATTTTTCAAGGAGACGATCATGATCCAGGGATTCAAGGAATTCATTTCCAGAGGCAACGTCGTCGACCTGGCAGTTGGTGTCATTATCGGCGCCGCGTTTTCACAGATTGTGACCGCCCTCGTTGATGGCGTGATCAATCCGCTGATTGGCGCCATCTTTGGCCAGCCGAACTTTGACGACGTCCTCAAGTTCACCATCGGCACGTCCGAGATCAAGCCAGGACTCGTTCTGACTGCCCTTGTCAACTTCCTGCTCATCGCATTCGCCATCTACTTCTGCATCGTGATGCCCATGAATAAGCTGGCAGAGCGTCGTCAGAAGAAGACCGAACAGAATGAAGCCGAAGAGCCTGCTTTGACCGATGAAGCAAAACTGCTTGTCGAAATTCGCGACCTGCTCTCCACAAATGGCTCAACGCCATCCGTACGCTAACCTCGCTTCTGACCCTGGTGGCGGCCTGATGGCCATCACCTAGGAATCGGATCGCACCTGCCAATGCGGTGGGACATTGTCAAGGAGCCTGGCGTCATTTTCATGATCATTATGACGCTGGGCTCCTTCGCGTTCACGGTCACGTGAGGTTACTTTCTCGTCCCACGAGGGTGCCACGCCGTCATCGATCAGCCGCTGATCAGTCGGGCTGATGCGTATGACGCGCCGACGTCTGGAGTGCTCTGCCATCGCCTATTCCTGAGTTGGCTGGGTACGCCTGACAACGTTACGCAACACTGCATCGGTTTGCGCTCCACGACGGGTTAGCCCCACAGCGAAACGCAGTTCATCAATCAGCTCGTCTTCCGTGCGTTCCTCACCATCAGCGCGCACCCAGTGTGCCAGCTCATCGAGCTGATCATCACCGTAGGCGGCCAGAGGAAGGCCTTTGGCGATAGCTGGTCGCGGTCCACGCTTGTCAGCATCCGCCGATTCCTTCGCCGCTTCAAGATCGATTCGGGAAATCTCTGCGGTCAGTCCCAGCTCGATTTCGTCAGCTCGGGCACGAGCCCGATCCTCACTGCTCATTGCCGGTGATGGCGAGTCCAGTGCTCGCGCACCTTCGGAGCCTTCCGTCCCGCTCTCGGCGCGCGTACCACCAGCATCCTCATCATCAGTGATGCTGCCGGTTTGACCATCTGCGCCGGGCGCGCCGGAGTGGGCACCGCGATCAGACTCTGAAGAACCGTTAACTGGCTCGGACGAGGCGTCAGCGTTCAGTGAGCGATCCAGACCAGGCGCGTCATCGGAGTCTGCCTCGTCGATATCAATGATGTCGGGCACCGTGATATGCGCTGCCGGCCCGTTGGCCTCATCAACTGCATCAAGGACGAGCTGCACAATCGCGTCAGTTTCGCGTTCGGGATCAATGAAGACTGCCATGGACAGTTCGGTTCGGACTTTCCATCCCTGGGCCTCCAGGAGTTTAGGCCAGATCCGATCGCGCACCCGCAGTGAAGGCTCGTTGACATATGCATCATCATCAGTGAGCACTGCGACGAGCAGGCGACCAGGTACTTCGGGATGACCGATTGCCAGCGGAATACGCATTCCTCCGGGCACACCCACGTTCGGTACCACTTCCAGACCAAGTGAATACAGCCGCTCAGCCAAGTCGATCAGCAGCGGATCGGGGGCATCCTGCAGGGTCGGCCATGTTGCATCTCTTTCGTCCTCTTCTGCCCCTTCAGCTACTTCCAACAGATCGAGCAGCAAGTGGGCTCCCTCGGACGTGACACGTGAGCGATCAAATTCCTCGGGACGAATTGACGAAAATACGGTCAGTTCCGAACGCACCGTGCGCAGCACATCAATAAGGACGGGCAGGCCCGACGCAGCGCTGATCTGGCCAAAATCGTGCAGGACGCGACCGTGTGGTGTCTTCGCGTAGCCCACCGTGAGCATAATGTGATCCCGGCTCAGGCCACGCGCGTCTTCGGGACTCACCACGACGAAAGGTTCAAGAGCATCAGGATCAAAGAAGGATGTCAGCCCCGGAGACGATGCCACTTCCCGTTCGAGGGCGGCGCGGATACGTGTGGCATGCCGTTCATTGAGCGCGATCACAGCAAGGGAGCGGTCGGGGTGCTCGAGTGCGTGGCAAATGACCTGCTCGACAACTGCGTGGACTTCGGCGGCCGACGACTCGACTGCAGCTACACCCGGTGCAGGCATACCTGAGCCATCGGGCCAGATCGCCTTGATCGGTGAACTGGTCGTGCTCCAGGGAACCGGGATACCCATTTGAGCTGAATCGTATTGGCTCACCAATTTGGCAACACGGTCATTGAGATGACCCGGCAGCACGCTCAAACGCGAGTGAGGCAAAATCTGAGCGAGCGCGCTCACGGCTCCCTGCGTTTTGCTGGAATCCGACTGCTCGGAAGCGGTGCCGCTGGTCGACAGGTCGGCGATCACCACGATCTGTCGCGCACGCGCGATGATGGGAATAAGTTCTGCCAACGGCAGGCTATCGACATCATCGAGCACAACGAGGTCAATGCGGTGTCCATGCGGCACAAGGAGCGGTACCAGAGTCGGGACGGTCAACACCAGCGGAATGAGGTGCGAGGACAGGAGGTGTCGCGCGAAGAGGTCAGTCCCGCTGGCACCTGCTTTCAATGACGCAACCAAGTCGGCGTGCTGTTCAGGTCGCGTGGCAAGAGCCTGCTGGCGCAATCGGCGTGCACGCTGGAGCGCAATCGGAGCCAGCGATTCGATTTGTTCTTCGTCCAGCCGGCGGCCTTCAACAATGAGGTCTTCAAGTTTTGTCGGGTCGAACCCGCCGAGTTTGGGTTCTTGTGCCAGCATCAGTCCAAGAACGGATGCCCACCACGCCAGATCGAGTTCACTATCCAGCATCTCATCGACGACACTACGTTTACGGAGGTCAGCGACGAGGTCATCCAGTCCGATCTGAGCCAGTTCCTTCAGAACAGCGACACGTTGCGGAAGTTCGCGAGCACCATCCGGATCTGCTGCCAGACGATCGAGCAGTCTGCCCAGATCGGTCATATTCATACGGGCAAGGTCAGGGTGAGAGGTGCCAAGAATCGGCGCCAGACGGTTCAGGTCAGCACGCACTGATGCGGCCAGCTCAATGATCTCATCCATGCGTTGCGGCAGTGTGGGCCAACCGTCGGAATCACAATGCTGTCGCCACACATCACGGCGCTCCTGCACGAGCAGAAGTTCACGGTGAAGGTCTTCAACGTGACGTCCGGGCCGCACATAATCGCGTGCCTGTCGGATCAGGCGCTGACGCTGCGAATGTTTCATGGAGATGCCGTGCGAGCGACGCCATTGCTTCGACGCGGTTGCAATCACCATATCGGCTGCGCTGCGTTCAAAAATGGCCGGCTCGAACACGTCGAGGACATCGCGCACGCCTTCGAGCATTTGAAGCTGAGCTTCCCACTGCGTCAGGCTGGTGGCAGGGACAAGCCCCGTTTCGCCGGCAACCGTGCCCATCTGCACTCGCATCTCAGGCAGGGATTCGGTGGCGAGCCTCTTGACTCGTTTCAAGACATCGGGAACCTGTTCGGCTGCGTTGATGACCGCTCCGCGCCACGCGCCGCGCTGCGTGAATGATGAGAACAGATTCAGGCCGCTGGCTCGGTGCAGCAGCGTGCGGGCGCGCTGTCCCTGATCCTGCGCAATGTCTAGCAGGACATCCTCGCGCAGCCTGACGCGGGTGCGTGGAGCAGGGTGCATGCTGGTCAGATCTGTCAACACCTGTAGGGCATCGTAGGCGGATACGCCGAAACGGTCGAACGGCTTATGGAGGTAGGTCGTATGTGATGACAGGGCCTCCCGGACGCGACGCAGTCGCGTCCGCACCGCTTCGATCTGCGTGGGATCGGTGATCACATCGGACGTGTCGGCCATGGCGAATTCGAGGCGCTCACGCACAATCTGCGCCGACTGCGCACTGCCATCGACGCGCACGGAGATTTCACTGACTCCGTGCTGGTCAAGATACGTTTCCACTCGCGTGGTGCGCGACGGGGATCCTGCAATATGCATGGTGGAACGCCCTCGTGACGCAGCATCTGTCATGATGGCAGCAATCACGGCGGTATCGTCCGCACCGTGCGGAATATCGATCATGAGGGATGCGCCGTCAGCAACTGCCTCGACGATGTCCTGCTGGGCAGGAGCCAGGTCACCGATGCCTTTTTCATCCCACGGGTCACGATCCGCGGGGTTCGCGCGAGGCAGTTCCTGGCCGATTTCTCTGACCGCTTCTTCATCGCCTGCCAGCGCTCGAATAATCGGGTGGTTCACCAGGTCCTGCTGGTGGTCAAACTCGCGCAGCAGCACACTTGCCGGATGCTCAAAGATGCCGAGAACCAGGCCTTCCCTCAGGTCAAAGCGCTCCAGACTGGCACCGATGTCGCGTAGCTGCGCCAGTGCACGGGTGGGTGAAAACCCGTGCAGCGACGTTGCGTCATCCAGGATCGCGTGCGGGTCCACGTTGAGATGAGCTGATTCAAATGCCTGCGACAGGCTAGGTCCAATCGATGCTCCCTCACGCAGGGAAATGACGATATCGCCGTCATCAGTTTCTTCAACAGTGACTGGTCGCAGCAATGCCGGGGAGCCTCGCCGTACCCCCGCATCTGTCCACGATGCCTGTCCGATCGCCAGGTGGATGGGGCCGATTCCGTGCGTCGCAGCCAGCTGGCGCGCGCGTCGTATCACCGTCAACGTTTTTTCGCGTGCCCGCTCGTACGCGCTTTTTTCCCGTACGAGGTTCGACAAGCGCGTGGGGTGCTCTGCGTACAGTTGCGCCAGACCTCCGGGGTGGGCCTGTCCGAGCGCAAGGCGTGGGGCTGCTTCGTTGGTTCCTGCAACGGTGGGTTCATTCACCGTGAGTGTGGATAGATCCTGACGCCATTGCGCCAATGCGTCTGTCAGCTCGTCGGCGATCGGCGTGTGTTGGGCGCGCACGTCGTCCGCGGCTTCGGAGCGCCGGCGAGGGCGGGACGAAGCCGAATTTGAACGGGAGAAGATACTCGGAACCACTCTCCTAAGCTAATTGCTAATGGCCACGCTTTTGTGGAAGCGCCGCGGTATGCCCCCAATTAACACGAGGATGACGCCGACGCATTCCGGAGCTGGCCAGCTGGCAGGAATCGCACGGGCGGTAAGTCTCATGTGAGGGTCTACTCCGCTTGTCCGAGATTGATGTCCTTAATCGCGGCAATGAGTGTGTCTTGAATCTCAAACCTGTTCGATATGACTGATGACCTGTGGTGCGTACCGAGGGCAGACACCACAGGTCATCAGGTCACGGTTTATTCAAGCCGGTTGATGCAGCCGTTCAGTACGAGGCGTTCACAACGCCACAGAAACTGAAGGTGAACTGGAGTTTCTCACCTCGCGGCAGCTCATATTCAGGGTGGGTGCGAGCACCCCACGTATCATCGCCGGCCACGCCGCGACGCATCAGCGCCGGTCGGGCCACAGTCTTGATCGGGGCGGGCAACTCGTTGGGATGGGCAGCGTTTTCGATCTCAAACGGGGTCCACGGCAAAGCGGAGAACTCCATCGGCTCGTCAGCCTCGAAACGGATGCCCCAGCCATCCTCGTCGATCAATTCCGCCCAGCGCACGCCCGTGCGTGAGCCTGCTTCCTGCGGACGCAGGTACGGGGTCAACGCGTCGGCCACTTCCAGGTCGTAGACACCCAGGCGCGCCCCCTGACGACGGTCCACGTAGCACTCCTCAGGCCCTTCGCCGTACCAGCGCATGTGGGTCAGACGGTCCGACAGTTCAAACAGTGCACCATATTCAGGCATCGACGGCAGCTTCGCGTCAGGCGTTGTCGTCATCGTGACCGTGATACGACCGTTTCCGTCAACCCTGTACGCCACGGTGAGCATGGCACCCGGGGTGGTCAGCAGGTCGTAGCGGAACGTGATTGTTGCCGATGTGGCGTCTGTTTCCACCTTCGCTTCCTCGTCGACCGGTCTTGCATACCGTGAGGCAATGAGCCAGGGAGCGCATTCGCGCTGCATGTTCCACCCGTTTTCATTCGAGGTGGGCGCATGCCAGAAGTTCGGGCGCACTGTGCTGTGGAGCAGTTCGCGCCCGCCCTCGCTTGTCATGCCGTACCGGTAGGACGTCAGTCCACGCGCCGAGGTGAACAGAGCGGAGAAGTGTTCGCCGTGCACACCGATATTGCGCACGCCTTCCACTACTCGAGGTGCAGGAATGCCCGTAGCCGGAGCCGCAGCTCCTTCTACAGCGAAGACTCCCTGCCCGTAGGCGATGACGTGTCCACGCTCGGCCCATTCGGTGTCCTCACGCAGGCGCATTTCCACGTTGATGACGTATTCGCCTGCTTCTTCAGGCAGGCTGAACGGCAGGTCGTAGGTGGCATTTTCTCCCGGTTCAACATGAGTGTCGAGGGCCCCCTGAGCCAGCGTGGCACCTTCATGTTCCAGGCTTACCACGCATATGAACGCATCGGAGTTCGTGAACATGCAGCGGTTTTCAATTGTCACTTTCGCACGCTCAACTGTGATGTCGAAATCCTGGAACAGATAGCTGACTTCCTGAATCTTCGGGGTAGGCGTGTGATCAGCGAAGTAGATGCCGTTGCCGCAGAATTCGTAGTCCGTTGGCGCCTCGCCGTTGTCCCCGCCGTATCCGAAGAACGGGCGGTTGTATTTGTCGCGCATGGCGATTGCCTGGTCAGCGAAGTCCCAGATGAATCCGCCCTGGAAAAGTTCCTCGCGGCGCGCCAGGTCAAGGTACTTGTCAACGGCGCCGAACGAGTTGCCCATGGCGTGCGCAAACTCGCAGAGGATCATCGGCTTGTCGCGGTGCTGAGCCAAGAATTCTTCGACTGTTGCGGCCGGTGTGTACATCTCTGAGTGGATGTCAGTGGAGTTCGGGTAGCGGTTGTCGTGAACGACACCTTCGTAATGTACGACCCGCGAGTCGTGTTCGCGGAAATAGTCGGCCACCGCTGCGATCATCGAACCGCCGTAGGACTCATTGCCGCATGACCAGATTACAATGCTGGCATGATTGCGGTCGCGCATCAGCATTGACGCTGCGCGGTCCAACAGTGCGCCGCGCCACTCTTCACGATTACCCGGCAAGGTGTGATCGATCGGTTCACCGCGCAGCAACATCCTGTCCCACACGCCATGGGATTCCAGGTTCATTTCGTCGATGACCATCAGTCCGTAGCGGTCACACAGTTCATACAGGAACGAGTTGTTCGGGTAATGGCTGGTGCGGATCGCGTTGATGTTGGCCTGCTTGAGCATGATGATGTCGCGTTCAGTTTGCTCGCGGCTCATCACGCGACCATCAAGGCCGAATTCGTGCCGGTTCACTCCAGTAAAGATCACGCGTTTGCCGTTGAGTTTCATCACGCCGTCTTCGATGGCGAAGCGTCGAATGCCCACGGTCTGAGGGATCACTTCACGCAGTTGCCCGTCGTTGTCACGCAACTCCAACGTGAGGTCATACAGGTACGGATCTTCGTGGCTCCACAGGTGTGGCTGCTCAATGGTGATCTCGTAAGTGCCGTCGTCGGAGCGATTGAGCTCCCCCACGTCGTCCAGCGCCACGGTCAGGTCACCCTCGCCAATGACGACTGGTTTGACGCGCACGATGGCACGTGAGTAATCGTCAGTCAGCTCGGCGCTTACACACAGGTCTTCGAGGTGGACAGCGGGCCGCCGGTAGAGCACGACGTCGCGGAACAGGCCGGAGAATCGATAGAAGTCCTGGTCTTCAATCCATGAGGCGGCGCACCATTTGATGACCTGTACTGCGAGCTTGTTGCTCCCCTCGACCAGCGCGTCGGTAATGTCGAATTCACTGGGCGTGAAGGTGTCGGTGGCGTATCCGATGTATGTGCCGTTCAGCCACACAACCAGTGCACTTTCAGCGCCCTTGAAGGAGACGGAAATTCGCTCCCCTTCTTCGAGCGGCCGGTCAAGGGTGAAGGTACGCACGTAGGAAGCGACGGGATTGAAACGCTCGGGAGCGCGGCCTTCATCGACATCCTCCTGACCATCCCACGGATACTGTACGTTCACGTATTGCGGATTGTCGTATCCGTGCATCTGAATGTGCGCGGGGACTGGGATGTCATCCCACGTTGAGCAGTCGAATCCAACGGCTTCGAAGCCCGGCACAGTTGCCGCTAGGTTTTTTGCATAGTGGATTTTCCACAGTCCGTTCAGGCTTTGCTCGTATTCAGAATTGCCGAGGGCAGCGCTGCGCGCACTGTTGAACCATCGGTGGTCTGAGTGAGCAGGCATCCGATTTTCAGCGAAAGACTGCGGGTTGTTGATCTTTGCGGAAATATCAATCACGAAAAGCTCCTCTTGTTCCTTCCTTTGGAGCTACATGCCGAGCATGCACGAGCCCAATCCACCCACGTGTGCGTTGTGTGGGACGTTTATATGTGTTCAAGCTTATATGGTTACGTAACCGGATGTGATCTCAAGTGAACTCCTCGCTCACCTTCGTGGACGAGCGTGATCTCGTCCCCACGCAAGGACCTATACGCTGAGGTTTACCCCTTGACGGCCCCTGAGGCCAAACCTGCTTGCCAATAGCGCTGCAGGCCAATAAAGATAACGATAAGCGGAATAACACCTAGGAGCGCCCCCATCATGACCGCGCCCTTTTCCGGATTGAAATAACTCATCATGCCGTACAAACCCAAAGTTACGGGCTTGATCTCAGGACTAGACACCATAATCAAAGGCAGCAGGAAGTTATTCCATGTCGCTACGAAGATAAACAAGAATATGGTGACGAGTGCAGGAGCTAAGAGACGCATGACGATATCGAAAAAGATTCGAGTCTCGGAGGCGCCGTCGATTCGAGCAGCCTCAATAAGCTCAGTCGGAACCGATGAAGCGGAATAGACACGCGCGAGGAAGACACCAAAAGGTGACACTATTGACGGAATGATAATCGCCAACATCGTATTCGTGATGCCTAGGCGTAGAAACATGATGTACATCGGTATCGTCAGCAGGGTCGCGGGCATCAAAAGGCCTGCCATGATAATTCCGAACGAAATGCGTTTGCCCGGAAAAGAGAACTTCGCAAGCGCATATCCTGCCATCGCTGACAGTAAAGTTCCCAAGGCCGCTGAGACGATCGAGTATATAAGCGAATTGAGAATCCAACGCCAAAAATATCCTTGGGTCCACTCCATCAGTCGGCTGTAACTGGCAACGATCGCGTTGGGCAGATTTTGCAGGTCTGTCGCAAACCACAACCCATCACTTGATACGAGCTCGCCATTCGTCTTAGTTGAAGAGATGATGACCCAGTAGATTGGGAAAAGGAAGTAGATCAAAACGAGCGTTAGTAGAACTAACGTCAGGATTCGCGACAACGGCTTGGGAGCTAAAGCTCTCGGAATCGAAGCCTTAACTTCGACGTTGCGTCTCTTTTCAACACGACTTGAAGAAATCACTTGTTTATCCTCCGCTCAACCAAGGCATACGTCACTGCAAGAACACCTGCAATCAAAGCCATAACCACAGCAGTCGCCGATGCCGGACCGTCACCCGAAGGAGTCATCGTTCCCATCATCGTGTTATAAGCCATCATCATCGGGGTGAAGTCTTTTGGTATCCAAGTCTGACTCGTTGCCATAACAGTAGGTTCATTAAAGAGCTGGATTGTTCCTACAATCGATAGAAGAACAGTCAGCAGTGCTGCTCCGCGAACCATTGGGACCTTAATCTTGACTGCAATTTGGAAGCCGCTCGCTCCGTCGATTCTACCTGCTTCATATAGTTCCCGCGGAATTGCTTGCAAGGCCGCGAGGAAAATGAGCATGTTATAGCCCGTGAAAGTCCACGTCGTCATATTTGCCATCGACGCGAGGATAATATTCTTTGAGAAGAAATCTACGTTCACACCCAAATAAGAAAAAGCGCGCACAATCGGCGAGACCTCTGGCGTGTACAGATACATCCATATCATCGCAGCCACCACACCTGGAATCGCATATGGCAGAAAATACCCGAGGCGATAGATCGCCACATGCCTAACCAAAAATGAATCCAGCAGGAGCGCCAAGAATAGAGCAGCGCCGATCATG
This sequence comes from Schaalia radingae, assembly GCF_900106055.1. NCBI lineage: Bacteria > Bacillati > Actinomycetota > Actinomycetes > Actinomycetales > Actinomycetaceae > Schaalia > Schaalia radingae. Next base: position 1,928,932 of record NZ_LT629792.1, read on the forward strand.
ATGGGAACTTGGAACAAGGTGTAGATTCCAACACGCAAAACGCCATGCCAAAACCCTGCACTCGTAAGAACGTACGCGTAGTTACCGAAACCTACAAAAACATTCTTCAGCTCTCCGCCACCAAAAGCACTGCCACCGGACGTCATCTGCTGAAAGAAACTGTAGTAAATAGCAACACATATTGGGAGCAGGAAGATTAGCGTGTAGCCCAACATAAACGGACCAAGGAACTTCCAGCCCGTCTTAGTATCTGCAGCTCTGTATTTTCGAATCTTTTGAGTAGCCGACTTCTCACCCTTGAGCATCAGAGTTCTTGCCTCCTATTTCCTAAGCTGCTCTTAATGGACTCCAGCCTTTTTTCTCCAGCCTTAGCGGTAAAGATTGGCTTGGAGAGCCTGTTTCTAGGCTCTCCAAGCCGTGGTATGAAACTTCACCTACTCAGCTACCTCAAGCCCAAGATTCTGCAAGGTTGCTTTCGACTCGGTCGTGGCAACATCAAGCAGGTCTTTAGCCTTGAGCTTGCCTGCAATCAGATCGCTGGCCGCTTGATTGATCTTCGGCATTACAGAGGAATATCCGGGAATTGTCAAAACGTTCGAAGCCATGTTGTTATTGGCCTGAAGCAATTCACTCATCACGTCCTGGCCTCCGTAGAAAGCCTTCATTTGCTCCGGGGTATCAGGAGTTTCTTTAGATGACGCGACAACCAATCCCTGGCTAGCCAAGGAGGCGGTTTGCTGATTAAACCAATCGTTGAACTGCATCGCTTCTGCTGGATACTGGCATCCCTTCAACACCGCTACGCCAGAACCACCATTAGGTCCAGTTACCTGGCCTTTACCAAAGTCAGGAAGCTGGGTTACGGCCCACTCACCCTCGTTTTCTGAGCCGGTCATGTCGCCTTGCAAAAGAGCTGCATCCCAAGCAGCTCCGATTGTTCCAATTATTTCCTTGGAGTTCAGAGCGGCTTTGAATGAGTCATCCCAACGCGGGAGCGTAGATGTGAGTTTCTCGTCAAGCATCGTCTGCCAAAAATCGGTTACCTTGACGGCACCAGGCCCATCAGCATTGATGACCCATTTTGATCCGTCGATCTCGTACCAAGGATTACCAGCAGCGGCAGAAAGTGCAGGCAGGATGCTGCCAGCCTCATCCGGAGGCAGGTTGACGATGTACTTACCAGCGGCTGCCGCCTTGGCAGCAGCCTCATGGAATTCGTTCAGATCCGTAGGAGGCGCAATTCCTAACTTGTCAAATTCCGCCTTGTTGTAGAAGTAAACGAGAGGACCGGTATCTTGCGGAATTCCAAAGTACTTGCCGTCAATTGACATTGCATCGAATGCACCTGATGCGTATCCATCCTTGTATTTTTCTGCTTCAGCAGAAACGTCTTGAACAAGTCCTTTTACATACACTTCAGCCAGTTCACTGTATCCAACTTGAGCAAGACATGGAGCATTATCGGCTTTCACATCTGTCTCAAGCTTCTTGATCAGTTCATCTGCCTTGCCGTCAAACTTGACCGAGTCGACCTTAATGTCGGGATGTTCCTTATTCCATTCTGCGACGATGTCTGCAACCTTGACCATACCTTCCCCGTCAGGCAGGCGGTGAACGTAGGTGAGCTCAACAGCTCCCCCATTCGAGGACTCGGCACTAGCAGACTGTTCACCCGAATTGCCTTGCGAGGAACATGCTGTCAAAGCAAAGGCACCAACTGTCAAAAGCGACACTGGCACAGAAAAACTTCTCGATACACGCATTCTGTAGGATCCTCCCTATCTACGTATCTATTTGGTAGCGTTACCAGCCGGAGAACTCAGCGAGGATTTAAGTCAATAAGCCACTACTGCGTGACCTTAATGAATCGATTTTGAGTTCTACTGCTAAAAGAATGCTAGCTCACGTGCCTTCATAAACCAAATTGACCGAATGGTCTAAACTCTTGGCGTAAGGATCAGGCTTGCAAACCCCTAGCCCTTTGTAACCGCATGCATCAACACTATTTCACTTCACACAGCTGGCTTCAGCCGCAACTCTTCTGTTCACCATCTTGTTCATAATCAAGAGTGACCTCACAACAGTGAGAAAGTACCCGTAGCAGAACAGGCGCCAATCCAAGGAGCACGCGCTACGCGCTCCACATTTTCTGCACAACTCTGGCCGTGGGCGCTTAAAAGAGCAGGGGACGAAGCACTACGAAATGTCCCCAGCAACAAGCTCACGCCCCAAAGCTAAGGTCGCCTCCGTGGCAGAAAATTCCCAGAGCATTTTGTGCCCCCGAGACGATTCGAACGTCCGACACCCGCTTTAGGAGAGCGGTGCTCTATCCCCTGAGCTACGAGGGCAGTGCGCCAAGGCGCAAGGAATAGAGTATCACCCTCGTTTTGGTTCGCCACATCGCGGCCGCATGCGACTTAGGTCGTCTCAGCTACCTTGCCGCGCTCAGCACTGGCTAGCGCACTACCGTCATCTGTATTGAGACGCTCGGAACTGACCAGCGGCACGCTAGGTACCGTGCGCCGCTCCGAACTGACTAGCGGCGCTCCCAAGTGCCTTGCGGCGCGGGTGAGTCATCTGTGCGTTCAGAGGGGACGATCATGACCGGGCAGGTTGAATGGCCCAGAACCGTCTGAGAAGTCGATCCCAGCAAGACCCCTGCAAACCCACCGCGCCCACGTGTTCCCACAACCACTAAGTCAACGGCTGTTGAGAACTCGATGAGAAGCGACGCGGGCGATCCGTCCAACGCGTGACGCGCCACATGGATGTCACGGCCAGCCAGCGCAGAATCAATCGCCATGTTCAGTCCCTGACGCACGTCGGCCAGCAGCGCTTCGCGGTCAATTGACGTCGGCATCCACGCCATCATCGAGTTGCCCTGCGCGATCGGTACCGCCGAAATTGCCGTCAGTTCAGCATCCCACGCTTCAGCTTCATCAATGGAGCGCTTCAAGGCGGCAGAGGCAACCTCGGAGCCATCACTGCCGACCACGATTCGCTCCACAGGGGTGAACGACTTGCCGCTGGTATGGCGCGGCACGACAACCACAGGGCACTTCGCGTGAGCCGGCAAGGCGCTGGAAACTGTTCCCAGCAGTCGATCGGCAAACCCGCCACCGCCGCGCGACCCGACAACGATCATGTCCACTTCTTTGGACATGTCAACCAGGACGCCTGCAGGATCCCCCGGCTCAATCGAACTGGAAACGTGGATGTCTCCCTGCTTCTTCGCATGTTCGACAGCTTCATCGACGACAGTTTGTGCCCCACGCTTGAGAGCTTCGTCGTCCAGCATGGCGTACCCGCCGTCGAGGGCGGCCGCAGAATACGAGGCAAGCGCATAGGTACAGATCACATGGACTCGCGCACCCGTTCGAACCGCGCGGTCACTCGCCCACTTCACAGCAGCCAGAGACTCAGTGGAACCATCCGTTCCGACGAGGATAACTTCCTTGGACCCCATATTGTCCTCCTTCATGAAGTGTTACCACCATTGTGCCTTGAAGTTGGCCTTTGTGGGGCGAATAGAGATCGAAACGGCGTAAAACGATTCCTGCTCGCATGAAAACGTGGGCCTCACCTTACGGTGAGACCCACGCGTGACAATCAGGTCAGAGCCCGCATCCAAGGAGCCCTGCCGCCTTGCTGAGGTCAGTGAGCGACGCGGATGAACTCGTAGCTTCCCCACAGACCCTGGACCTTGGTAACGGATCCAGGTGTGGTGGCTTCGATAACCATTCCGTTTCCGGCGTAGATGCCGACGTGGCCGTATGCGTGCCACACGAGGTCACCAGGCTGAGCTTCCGATGCAGGAACCGACACGCCGGCCGCTCCCTGCGCTCCGGAGGTGCGGGGAATGGAAATGCCCGCCAGGCCGTAGACGTACTGTGTGAAGCCCGAGCAGTCGAATCCAGCCGGTGAGGAACCACCGTAGACGTAGGGCACACCCAGCAGAGACATGGCGATCGAAACGATATCGCCAGAAGCAGCGTTCACTGCGATCGGAGCCTGCTCACCGTCGGTAAGTTCCGCGCGCGCCTCATCGCGGTTGGCGGCCTCCATCCCGTCAGCTTCTTCAGTAGCTGGCGCTGCCTCTTCAGAGGCTGCTGCCGTGACTGCAGCTTCGTCACCGATCAGGTCAGATGCTTTCCAAGCGATGTTCGGAACGCTCAGGGTCGGTGCTGCTTTTTCAGTGCCAGCAGTAATGCCTTTGACGTGAGTGGAAGGCGCGTCAGCACCTTCCGGGGTTGCCTGAGCGGTGCCGACAACAGCAGCGGTCAAAGCAAGACCCGTCACGGAAACAAAAGCTGTCCCACGCACGGGCTGAAGGGTAACCGACGACACGGCATCAGTAATCGGTGTCAAGGGTGTCAAAGGGCGGCATGCCTTGCGATGCCGCAGAACGGTTTTCGTTCGTTTCACTTCTTTTAAAATCTCCACTTATTCGCTTACGAGGTCAGCTGTCGGGTTCGGACTGGAGTGTCCGGTCCACTTTGGGACTTCACCCCAAGATCGCCAGGCGATCACGTCAGGTTTTGGGTCCCCCGCGCCAAACAGGTGCTTCCCACGCTCACCATTGTTTGGCTTAAGCGGATGGTGTGTGGGTGGATGCGTCGCAACCAAGAGATACATTAGCGCGTCTACCCCTCAAATGTCACGCAATGATAACGGTGATGTACGCAATTATTTGCAGCACCCCTACTTGCGTTCCATCGCAAAGAACAGATGCGGGACGAAAGCCACATCCAGCCGAAGGAAATGAGCGTCCTCACCCTCGTCGCTGAGCGCCCGAATCAGGACATCTCCCGTCTTCTCATCAGCCACGGCAACCGCCATGACCGTGGGAAACAGGCCGAGTTCTTCGAAGCGTGCCAGCACATCAACCTCTGCCTGGATGGGTTCACCAATGCGTGCAATGGGAGCTACAACACGTTCCGATTCTCTGAGCGCAACCTCCACGGACACTTCCGGACGGTCAATCTCAATACCCGGAAGAGGGTTGCCATACGGATCCGTCTGTGGGACACCTAACAGTTTGACCAGGCGCGCTTCGACCTGTTCGGACATCACGTGTTCCCATCGGCATGCTTCCTCGTGGACGTCCGCCCATCCCAGACCGATGATGTCGAGGAGGAGGCGCTCAGCGAGACGATGCTTGCGCATCACTTCCCGGGCCCGGTACCATCCGTCTCGCGTCAGTTCAAGGCGTCGATCCCCCAACACGTGCAGCAAACCATCGCGCTCCATGCGCGACACCGTCTGTGAAACAGTAGGGCCGGAGTGACCGAGCCGGTCGACGATCCGGGCACGCAGAGGTGTGACCCCATCTTCTTCCAATTCAAAGATGGCCTTGAGGTACATCTCCGTCGTGTCGATGAGCTCTCCCACTGTGTCCTCCATCCCCATTTCGTGACGTGGTATTAGCCACAACGTTAATGACTTTAGTGTCGAACAGTGAAAAACGCTGCAGATAGCTGCAGAACGCCGAAAAGTCAAGGTGCCTGCCGGCCGCTGTAAACGCTCGTATTCGGAAGGCGGACGTTGCCTTATTCGCGGCGGTGCGCATGCAGCGCAGATGCTTCGACGGCACGAGTGTCCACCCCGCCAAGGCTGGCACTCTCGAGCCTGAAAAGGGACTACCTTGGGGGCTATGACAGATCAGTTGGACGCTCAGTGCCCTCGCATTCCTGACACGCTCTTGCCTCACGATGGCCGGTTCGGTTGCGGCCCGTCGAAGATTCGCACCCAGCAGCTCGACGCGTTGATGCGTCCACTCATCATGGGAACGTCTCACCGTCAGCAGCCTGTCCGCTCCATAGTGGCATCGATCCGCAGTGGGCTACGCGATCTGTTCTCCCTGCCCGAAGGGTGGGAGGTCGCCCTCGGCAATGGTGGATCCACAACATTTTGGGCCGTCGCTACAACCTCACTGATTCGCAGGCGCAGCGCCCACGCCGTTTTCGGCGAGTTTGGCTCAAAGCTTGCTGACGAGGCCGCCCGCGCGCCCCACCTTGCCGCACCCCTGATTGTGAAAAGTGAGCCTGGCACGGTGGCCACACTCATTGACGAGGGTGCCGTCGTCCATGATTCAGGGGAACCGATCGACGTTGCGGCATACCCGCATCACGAGACTTCCACTGGTGCTCTCAGCCCGCTGTATCGGGTCAACGTTGATGACTGTCTGACCGTTGTGGACGCCACGTCGATCGCCGGTGGTGTACGCGTCGATCTGAACAATGTGGACGTCTACTATTTCAGCCCTCAGAAGTGTTTTGGCTCCGACGGAGGCCTGTGGGTCGCGCTGCTCTCCCCTGCGGCTCAGGAGCGCGCCGAAAGGTTGCACGGCGATGATGCACGCTGGATGCCGCAGATCCTGGATCTGTCAATCGCATGCAGGAATTCGAGCAAGGATCAGACGCTGAATACTCCTGCCATCGCCACGCTCATCATGCTGGATCAGCAGATTCAGTGGATGCTGGCCGGTGGCGGCCTGCAGGTGATGGAAGCTCGCTGCCTCGAATCTTCGGACGTGCTGTACCAGTGGGCGGATGCGCACTCGCACCTGACGCCGTTCGTCTCCAATGCTCAGTGGCGCTCCCCCGTTGTTGTCACGGTGGACTGTGACGACACCGTCGATGCGGCGCGCGTATGCCGGATTCTGCGTGCCAACGGGGTTGTTGATGTCGAACCGTACCGTAAGCTCGGGCGCAATCAGCTGCGCATCGGTACATTCCCCTCGGTGGAAAGCCGGGACGTTCGCGCACTCACACAGTGCGTGGACTGGGTGATCGACAATACCCTCGCCTAGCGCCTGAACCAGGTCGCTATCCACCTTCGGATGCGCGTCGGGTGGCCTCGGCCGCATCCTGAACGGCCCTGGCGCGTTCAACAGGGCCGACCGCTTCGAGCGGGTGGAATGACCAGTGCAGTCGGACGCGGATTTCCCAGTGGATAATCGCCCACACGCCGGCTGCAATAGCGATCAGGAGGGAGAAGATTCCTCCGATCAGGATTGACCAGCGGGCACCGAACTGCTGACCTATCCAGCCGATCAGCGGGGCTCCCAGCGGAGTGGATCCCATGAAGATCATCGAGTACAGTGCCATGACCCGTCCGCGCATCTCCTCAGCAGTGGAGATCTGGATGGCGGCATTGGCCGCGGTAATCATGGTGAGCATCGCCAGGCCAGTCGGAATCGAAATGAGAGCGAACGACCAGTAGTTGGGTGCAAGTCCCAGAATGATTTCAACCAGTCCGAATGCTGCTGCAGCCAGAACAATCAGGCGAAGGCGCGGTACGCGTCGACGTGCTGCGATAAGGGCGCCGGTCAGCGCTCCGATCGCCATGAAGGAACCAAGAATTCCGTAGTCGCCGGCCTGACGGTGGTAGACCTCTGTGGCCATCATGGCGGAGGTCATCTGGAAGTTCATGCCAAGGGCTGACACCACGGACACGACGATGAGGATCAGGATGATGTCGGGGCGCGAGCGCACGTAGGCGAGACCTTCGCGGATCTGACCCTTCTCGCGCTTGACGTGACGCTGAGCGTTCAACTCATCTGTGCGCATCAGTGCCAGCGCAATCACAGGCGCCGCAAACAACGCACCGTTGATGATGAAGACCCAGCCCGGACCCACCCAATCAATGACCAGGCCAGATAGTGCCGGTCCGATGAGGCGGGCCGAGTTGAAAGCAGTTGAATTCAGTCCCACTGCGTTCGGCAGTGATTCAGCGGGAACAAGTTCGGACACGAATGCCTGGCGGGCAGGTGAATCGAGGGTCGATCCGATTCCACCGATCAGGGCCAGCACGTAGACGTGCCACAGTTGGGCGGTGCCCGTCAGCACGAGGGCACCCAGGATCAGCCCGAGAGCCGCAGTCAAGACCTGCATGGCCTGAATGAGGTGTCTGCGGTTGAGGCGGTCTGCCAGGACACCGGCCCATGGTGACAGCACCAGCAGTGGTATGAACTGCAGTGCTGTCACCACGCCGACCTGGAACCCTTCGTTATCCGTCAGGACGGTGAGAACCAGCCAGTCCTGAGCCACACGCTGCATCCACGTACCGGTCGAGGCAATGATGTTGCCGATGAACCAGTAGCGGAAGTTGGTATAGCGCAGCGAGTGGAAGGTCCGGGACACCTGACGAACTACTCCTTAAAGGTTGAGCGTTCAGCCAAGCAGTGCGCGCTGAATCGGGCCCAACGCGAAGTAGGCCACGAACAGAATCGACACGACCCACATGAGCGGGTGAATCCTGCGTGCTTTGCCGATCGCTATTTGAATGGCTGTGTAAGCGATGAATCCAACGCCGATACCTACCGAAATCGAGTAGGCGAACGGCATGAAGGCAATCGTCAAGAATGCCGGAATCGCTATTTCGGGCTTGTGCCACTCCATGTCGGTAACCTGCACCATCATGAGGAACCCGACGAAGACCAGAGCCGTTGAGGCAGCCTCAGTCGGCACCAGGTTGACGATCGGTGCAAGGAAGGTCGAGACAAGGAACAGACATCCCGTCACTACCGATGCTAGACCAGTTCGTGCGCCTTCGCCCACGCCGGCCGCTGATTCGATGAAGGACGTGTTCGAGGAGACGCCACCCATACCGCCAGCCATTGCTGAAACGGAGTCGATGAGCAGAATCTGCTTGGATCGCGGCGGGTTGCCCTTTTCGTCCAGCAGGTCACCCTCGGCGCCCACGGCCACCATCGTTCCCATCGTGTCGAAGAAGTCAGCCAGCATCAGCGAGAAGACCAGCAGAATCACTGCGAGGGGTCCCAGCTTGCCGAATGCGCCGAACATGTCGACCTGGAAGAGGGAGGAGAACTGAGGAAAAGCCACCGGTGCGCCATCGATTTCAGGAACTGACTGTCCCCAGCCGGTCGGGTTTTCGTCGGACTTCTGCCCGATCTTCACGAACGCCTGGATGATGATGGCCAGAACGGTCGATGAGAGGATGCCGATCAGGATGGCGCCACGCACCTTGCGCACGTACAGGATGATCGTCAGGAACAGGCCAAAGACGAAGATCACTGCGGGCCACCCGTCGAGGGAGCCGTCAACACCGAGCTGGACGGGTGTTCCGCCCGGACGGATGATGCCGGCGTTCAGCAGACCGACAAAAGCGATGAACAGACCGATGCCCACAGAAATAGCGGTCTTCAACTGGCGAGGAACCGCCTTGAAGACCGCTTCCCTGAAGCCTGTCAGCACCAGGATCGTGATGAGGATACCTTCCCACACGATCAGGCCCATTGCTTCCTGGAAGGTCAGACCTGATGCGCCGACCAGGGTGAATGCCACCATAGCGTTCAACCCCATGCCTGCTGCCAGGCCTAACGGGTAGTTGGCGACGACACCCATCAGGACGGTCATGATGCCTGCGACAAGCGCGGTGCCGGCGGCGACTGCCTGGGTCGAGATGTTCTCAGGAAGAGCTGACGACAAGATGATCGGGTTAATCACCAGGATGTAGGCCATCGAGAAGAAGGTGACGAAGCCGCCGCGGATTTCCCGGCCCACCGTGGAACCACGTTCAGTGATGTGGAAGAAACGATCGAGACCGTTTTGTGCAACACCGCTGCTTGCAGAACGCTGTGACTGAGCTGCGGCGTTTTTCTGATTCTTTACACTGTGATTGCGCGCATTGTTGCGCTGCTTGGAATTTTTGGAGCTCACCTGAAAATGGTGCCCCGCTCGACATGACTTTTTCAAGCTGGGTAGTGCTGAAAGAGACCGATATAACGCCGCGCCACCTCGTCAGGCACCTTAAGGCCTCGTCACGGGCACAAATTGACGAGGGAGACCTGCCTGGTTCGCCTGCCCCAGCTCGACCGTTTCCACTCCAAAATCGTTGACGTGAGATGGGCGCACAGGCCACTGAGTTTTCCGATTCGGTGTATCGGTTTCCGAGTGTGCACCACACGCATGGTCGAGGCTGACAACCTTTCCATCGTCCTGAGCCCACTCATTGGCACACACACCAAATACTGTGCGGAACTCCCCTGGCAGCTTCACCAGGAATCCGCAGGTCGAACACGGATTTTTCGCCAGGCGGCCTCGTGCCGGACCCTGCTGAGAGTGGTACCAGCGTTCACTGGCACTGCGACGGCCCTCGGTTGAAAGGACGCGCGCACGGCCCAGGCCAAGTTCACGCGTCGTCGGCAGGTCTGGATTCTCCCCGGCGTCCTCGTAGGACTGATCGAGGCGCTCATCATCTGCGCGATACGGCAGGACATCTGAGCGTGAAAGGTCGTCGGGAGTCAGACGCTCAGCCCATGGCACCCACGGCGGTGCAAGCAGCGAATCGTCACCGGGGATAAGGTCGACTTCGCAGATCGTTGCTTTGCGTCCACGCGGAACGCGGGCAACTGTCACTGCCCATGTCCACCCGCGATAACCGGGATCGAGGTTGTCGAACAGATGGGTGAGCAAGCGGTCACCGTCGACGCGGATGCCGACGTGTTCACCAACTGTGCCGGGGCGTGCGACGTCTTCAGCGGCTTGGCGCGCAATCTCAACCGCGCCTTCCAGCACGACGTCTTTCTTGCGACTCCTGGGTCGCGTTGTCTTTTCAGGCATCGAAATCCTCTGCGACAGCTTGCAGCATTTTGGCTACCTGTCGCGCATTTTCTGGGTAGTGGCCACGTCGAAGTGAGTTCGACGCGTCATCGAGCAGTTTGATGAGGTCCTCAACAACGGGAACCATGGCTTGGGGACGGCGACGGTGCGCTTTTGCGATGGAGTGAGCTTCCTTAATGACGCGCACGGAAAGAGCTTGGGGCCCTTTACGTCCGTCAGCAACCGAGTACTCAACGCGGGTTCCTGATTTGAGCGTAGGTGTCTCGGGTGGCAGTGCAGAGGCATGGAGGAAAACCTCAACTCCATCGTCTCCACCAATGAAGCCGAAGCCACGGTCAGCATCGAAGAACTTCACTTTGCCGGTCGGCACGATCGCGCTCCTTTTAAAGTAGAGTCCCTCAGGGCAGCTGTGCCGCCCTTCGGGGTCGGTGTGCGCGCCGCGGTGGCGCGCATGTGTCCTGTCTATGATAAGCCGGGAAGCTGTCCCGGGCGATTCTCCAGGCTGTTTTTCGCCAGCCGCGCAGCGAGGCGACCGACGGACACCCTCATAAATCTATCGAAGAAACGTCGAAAACAGTAGGCTATCAAGAGAAAGAATTATGCCGACATTCTGATGAAGCGGCAACCCGTGAGGAGCAGCGATGAAGACGTTGAAACGAGCATGGATGCTGGCGATCGGGTTGATTGCCGCTTGCGTGATTGCCTCACCTTCGTGGGCAGTATCTCCCGATGAGCTGGATTTTGAGTCAGGATCGTGGGTGGTGGATCCGTCTTCGATGCTCTCGCCAGATCAGCACTCCACCCTGCAAGAACGTGCATCTGCGGCGCAGAGCGACGGCCACCCGGTACTTTTTGCCGCTATCTCCTCATTTGATTCACTTTCTCCTGAAGACTGGTGTGAGGACGCCCTCGACAATTTCATCGACGCGACCGGGCAGGACAAAGCGAGCCTGTACGTGCTGGCCTTGGATGACCAGCTTCAGGGCATGTGCGGGCATTCCGAAGCCAACTCAAACCTGTCTGCAGCATTCGACGCGGCAACTGACGTCATCAATCAGGGCAGTGGGGCCATTACGAGCGATGAGTTCGTCGCCGCAAGTACCGCGGTTGCTGATGCCTTGACCAGGTCGGGTGCACCGTCACCGTCAGATTCCTCGTCAGGCTCGCCGTCGCAGTCCGGGTCGGGCACCTCGTTCTGGGCGATCGCGGTGGTGATCGCGGGCTTTCCCGTGCTGTTCATTGCCCTGTATTGGCTCAGGCGCCGCAACAGGCCGCAGCAGAGGCAGCAGGGGCAGCAGGGTGCGCGTGGTCAGTATGCGGATATGAGCACCGAGGAGCTGGTATCGCTGGCGGGTCAACGCCTGCTCGCCGCTGACGAAACTGTTCGCAGTGCCACCGATGAGCTGTCGTATTCTCGCGCCCAGTTTGGTCGCAACCGCACTCAGGACTACGACGAGGCGATCCGCCGCGCGCGCAAAACTGTAGACGCTCAATTCGCGAATCAGCAGAAACTGCTCGAATCAGATGACGAGGGCACGAAGCGACAAGCCGCATTGACTATCCTCCAGGCGCTCGAAGAAGCGATGGGGCCACTCGCTCAACAGCACGACGAGTTCGCTGTGATGCGTGAGAAAGAGGCCAGCGCTGATGAGCGTGAACGCGCTGTTCGCGAACGCATCAACCAGATCGAAGGCATTATTCGCGTTGCCGAGGGCGAATTGCGCACCCTGACGGCTGCATATTCGCACACGATGATCGCCTCGCTGCTCGACAACCCTGAGCAGGCGCGCACCTTGATCGAATCGGCTCGCACTTCTGCCGATGAGGCTCACGGACTGTTGAATACGGACCGCGGGCGCGCCAACCAGCTTCTCGATATTGCCGAGCGCGCGCTGGGTCTTGCGCAGGTGCAGGTCGACGCGATTTTGAAGGCGCAGGAAAATGTGGCGCATGCTGCGGACAATCTGTCGCGCGCGATTGCCTCGATCAGCTCGGATCTTGCGGACGTGACGAAGTTGGGTGCCGACCAGGAGGCCTTTGCGCCGATGCTTGCCGATGCGCATGAGGCGGTGGATAAGGGCAGGCTGGCGCTGAAGAAGCAGGCGGATCCGCTGGAAGCCCTGGAGTCGCTGCATCTGGCAGAAAGTGCACTCGACGCCGCGTTGGATCCATTGCGCTCCCAGGCTGAGCAGAGCGAGCGCGCAATTGAGCGTGCCCACAAGCAGCTGTCCAGTGCACGACTTTGGGTTGAGCGTGCGCGTCAATTTGTGCGCTCCTCGGGTGCATATTCACCTGAGGATGCTCGCTCAGCTCTCGCCCGTGCCGAAGAAGCCTTGCGGCGCGCTGAAGAGCTGGTTGACTCCGACCCCGCTCAATCCGAGGAAGCGTCCAAGACTGCCTATCAGGCGGCGCATCAAGCCATCGAGGCGAGTAAGCGTGGCAATCAGGATAATCTCTTCGATTCCGATTCGTTACTGAGCAACCCCTTCTTGTGGACCCTGTTCGGCTCCAGCCTGGGTTCTAACCGCGGCGGAGGCTACTGGGACGGTTCCGGTTCACGCTACGGTGGCGGAAAGTTCACGCGTCGCGGCGGTGTGGGTGGCTCTGTCGGTGGCAGTTTCACGCGTCGTGGCTCTAGCGGCCTCGGCGGCGGATTCGGCGGAGGCTTCAGCCGCGGCGGTTTTGGTGGGAGCTTCGGCGGCGGCTTTAGCCGCTGACGTCTTGGCAGCGCCTTTGGCGGCGATTTCAGCCGCTGGCCCCTCCGGTTCACTGACGACACCGGCTCGCTGGGCAGGGAGCCTTCCTGGCGCGCGATTCACTTACTCGCTCGAGCCAGCCGGGCCTTCAGCCACGTCACCGTCCACTCGCGTCGACCAGTGATTTCCTCCCCCATTACCACTGGCCTCTATGCGCGCGATAAACGGGAGGACCGCATTAAAGTAACCCTGCGGCCGCGAGCGCCGCACATTGTGCACTCCGCCGTGCACGATCACGCATTCCACACACCGGTTGCCGATTTGGCGCAGGATCTCCATCCCCTCGAGCCCGACCCGCGATTCACCCACAACATCGCCAGTGACAACCAGGGTCGGCACCTTCAGTCCTGCCATGACTTCTTCCCATTTGATTTCGGGCGCGACGACTCCCGTCTGAAGAAGCCGCGAGTCGCACTGCTGGCTCGCCCACAGACCCGGTAAAATCTCACTGCTCGGCGCGGCCCCTGCCGCCAGCTCACGCGTCAGTGCACCGACCAGGTCATTCGCAGTTTCTTGAATCTTAGCTGCGCGCAGTTTCCCTCGTTCATGAAGCTCTTCGGACGAGCGCGTCCCAAAACGTGCGGGGTCTTCAGCCACGACTGCGTCCACGAGGTCCGGCCTGCGCAGCGCGACTGCCGCCGCCGTCGCTGCTCCCATCGAATGCCCGATCAGGATTGTTCGCGGCCCACGATTTGTGCCCGAGGGGGACGCTGCTTGGTGAAAGATCTGGTGCGAGGGAGATCGTCTGCACGCCCGGTCCCGTTCGATCGCGTTCACAACATCGTCGATCAGCTGGTCGCCTGCTCGCGCAAGTTGATCGTCACTCCAGCGAGGCGATAAACCGTGTCCCCTGGCATCCAAGGCGATAATGCGACGCGAAGGATGCGCCAAGCGAAGCTGAAGGTCGGCCATCGCACCGGCGCAGCTCGTGATGCCGTGGAGCAGGTAGATCGTGGTGGGGGCCGAGGGATTGCCGGTTTCAATGCGCGCGAGCGGCTGGCTGTCTTCATCTGAGTGCTCAGGTGCACCAACCGTGGGTGAGGGTGCGCCCCAGCTGGGAGCGCCGTTCGCAGGTGCGGGCGCACCCTGGTCAGGTGTACCCCGGTCAAGAGCATCGTTCTTCGGTATGGGTGAGCCCTGGTCAGAGTCACGTGTGTGCCTGCTCAGCATTTCTTGCCCCTTCCATGGCATCGCTGAGAGCCGAAAAGTAACTGAGTTGTCGTCGTCACCAGGCAGCGGATGCCACAGATCTATAGTATTGAATCGAAGCGTGAGACGAATCACGCCATGAGATACGGGAGGAGCCCCGATGGCAGAGAAGCAGACAATTCTAGGACGGATGGCACAGCTGGCGAAAGCCAACATTAACGCTTTGCTGGATCGTGCCGAAGACCCCCAAAAGATGCTTGATCAGCTGATTCGCGACTACACCAACTCGATTGCGGAAGCTGAGAATGCTGTCGCACAAACAGTTGGAAACCTGCGTCTGGCCGAACGCGACCATGAGCAGGACACCAAGCTTGCTGCTGACTGGGGTCAGAAGGCGGCTGCTGCCTCGAACAAGGCTGATCAGGAACGCGAAGCTGGCAACCAGGAGGAAGCCGACCGCTGGGACAAGCTCGCGCGAGTCGCAATCGGCAAGCAGATCCAGTTCGAGAACGAAGCCAAGCAGGCTGAGCCGATGATCGCCTCGCAGACCGAGGTTGTCAACAAGCTCAAGGACGGCCTGGCTGTCATGAAGGACAAGCTGTCTGAGCTGAAGTCGAAGCGCGATTCTCTGGTCGCTCGTCAGCGCACCGCCGAAGCACAGACGAAGGTCAACGATGCGCTTGGCACAATCAACGTGCTGGATCCGACGTCTGAATTGTCACGCTACGAGGATCGCGTCCGCCGCGCCGAGGCGCTCGCTCAGGGCAAGATGGAAGTCGCATCCTCCAGCATTGAGGACCAGTTCGCAGAGCTGGAAACCGATTCGTCGCAGATTGAGATCGAGCAGCGTCTGGCTGCATTGAAGAAGCACGAGTAGTTCGCCGCGGTGCACCTGCACCTGCGCCGCGAGTGTGCCGCACCGCGCTTGGCTCATACGAGTGCGCACGCATCCTCGCCCAGCTTCCCATATGGAGCGTCGAGTTTCACTCGCCCATATGAGTACGCCGCGTGCACGCCGAGATTCTTCAAACGTCCCATCACCTCTATTGTGATGGGACGTTTTATATGTTGAACTTTTAAAAGACTGAGTATGAAAACACGTTTCCTTTCTGAAACGCCTGGGACTAATCTGTAATCCATGGATGAAATAACATATTTAGTCGTCGATGGCGAAAACATAGATGCAACATTAGGTATGTCAGTTCTGGAACGCCGCCCTAATCCGGAGGAACGTCCCCGCTGGGACCGCGTTCTCGATGCAGCGACCCACACATGGAGTCAGCCAACGAAAGGATTGTTCTTCCTCAACGGCTCCAATGGGCACCTCCCGATGGGTTTCATACAGGCTCTGACCGCCATGAATTACACACCAATCCCTCTGGCGTGCGAGTCCCCCACCGTCAAGGTTGTCGACGTCGGCATTCAAAAAACCCTGTCAGCCATCGCAGAACTCGATGGCGCCTCAGTGATCCTGGCGAGCCATGACGGAGACTTTGTCCCGCAGGTCCGCGAGCTCCTGTCAATAGGGCGCAAGGTCGCGATCGTGTGCTTCAAGGAGTTCCTTTCCGCCCAGCTCCAGGAGCTTGTTGACGAGGGACTTGAGGTGCTCGACCTCGAGCATGACCTCGACGCTTTCCAGGTGGTGCTTCCTCGGCTTCAGATCATCGATCTGGAGGCTTTCGACCCCTTCGCATTCCTGTAAGCCCCTCCCTCAACGCTTTTCGGAAGCAGCACCTTTCCGATGCACTCGTGCCGCGATGGCATGCTGGCGTGGTTGTGCTACAGGCTCGGCTTTCTCAGTGACCAAACCCGCGTGAGGAGTCCCAGATCAGATAGCTCGCAGTGCCCGCTGTCCGCTCACCGCGAGCCTCGTGCACCATGCCCTAGATCTGTCTTTCGCACATACACGATCCCCTGGATCTACCCCTCACACATGCACATACCCCTAGATTCTCCCTGTTTTTTGCACGATCCCCTAGATCTAACGCCCCATCATTGTGCCGCGTTCCTCAAAACGCAGGTCACAAGACATTCCAATTTTCGAGGGATGTCCTGTCCTCTGTTGATCTAGGGGGTTGTGCACAAATCCTCCTAAGATTTAGGGGTTCGTGCAGGAGAGCATTCAGGATCTAGGGGTTCGTACACGAAAGAGGTTAAGACCTAGGGCATTGTGCAGCGAGCGGTACATGGCCTGATCAACGGAGCACCCACGACAGGCCCAACGAGCAACCGGTCAAGATAGTGCGGACTCGTGGCGACAACCGGTCAAGGTCTTACGAGGCCACGCTATCCGGGGTAAAGCGTGAGGGTGCATCATCCCCGAGCCTCCGCGCAACGCGCCGTTAGCCAAGCGGGGCGACGCGGCGTTGACCGGGGACAAAGCTGAGTGCTGATTCAGCCCTGGACGTCAGGAGCAACGTCCTTGAAGGGCCGGATCGGTTCTACCTGCTCGCGGACGGCCTGCGCTTGCTTCTCATCCCAGATGCCTTCAGCTTCACGCTCAGAATCGCATCGCGCCTGATACGACGCCTTCTCACGCGCGGTCGTTTCTTCATCCCAATCCAGCATTGCAGCCGCGATCTGAGCCACCGCATCCAGGGATTCCACTCCGCGATCCTTGTGCTCATAGTGGATGCGGGTACGACGTGTCAGCAGGTCCTCGATGTGCAGGGCTCCCTCGTACGCAATGCCGAATGCAATTTCCGCCCTGAGATATTCAGGCGCGCCGGGCAACTCGTCTCCGAGAGAAGGATCCTCCTTAATCATTGACAGCACCAACTCGATATCGGCCCCGTATCGATCCAGGAGATCTTCGACGTGGTCGACGCTTAGACCAGACTCTTGCGCCAATTTCTTGCGGGATTCCCACATCGCGAAGTAGCCGTTCGCTCCCTCGAGCGGTGTCTTTTCTGTGACGCACGGCTTGTTCTTCGCCCCAGAGCCGAGCGCAAAGTCCACTGCGTCCTGCGCCATCTGGCGATACGACGTCAGCTTGCCTCCCGCGATCACCGTCAGCCCAGGAGCGGCTTCCGTCACCGTATGTTCACGCGACACTTTCGTGGACTTGGTTTCGTCATTGTCGAGGGTTCCGGGTTGAAGCAGCGGACGCAGACCGGCATACGTGCCGATAATGTCGTCACGCGTCAGCGGGGTCGCCAGCACCGAGTTGGCATGTTCAAGCAGGTAGTCGATATCCTCCCTGTCGGCAACAGGTTCGAGGCGATCCTCATGGTAGGCGGTGTCTGTCGTGCCGATGATCCAGTACCGCTTCCACGGAATAATGAAAAGCACGGATTTCTCGGTACGCAGGAAGATACCGACTTTCGACTTGATCGCATCTTTGGGCACCACGATGTGAATACCTTTCGATGCCAGAACTTTCAGTCCCCCGCCGGTGTGCGCCAGCGACTGCGTTTTCTCAGTCCACACACCCGTCGCATTGATGACGCTACGAGCTTTGATATGCAAGTCTTCGCCAGTTTCGAGGTCCACCACATGCGCCCCTCGAACCCGGCCAGAGGAATCCTGATCAAGTTCCTGAACCTGAACCCGGTTGGCAGCCAGCGCACCGTAACGCACCGCCGTGCGCACAAGCGTCACCACCAGGCGCGCATCATCTACACGCGCGTCGTAGTAGACGATCGATCCTGTTAACGCATCGGGTTTGATGGCGGGCGCCAGCTTCAGGGACCCTTTCTTCGAGTAATGCTTCTGGATCGGAACAGACCCGCGGTGCGCAAACTGGGCCAGTACGTCATACATCCCGACACCGATAGCCGAATACGTGCGCTCAATGACCGGAATCTTCAACGGCCACAAGAACGGCTGCGCCTTCACCAGGTGAGGAGCGTTCTGCGTCAGCAGCAGACCGCGTTCCCGCAAGGATTCGTTCACGAGTTTGAAGTCGAGTTGGTACAGGTAGCGCAACCCGCCGTGCACCAGTTTCGAGGAGCGCGACGAGGTACCCGAGGCCCAGTCCTGCGCTTCCACGATTCCCACCCGCAGGCCACGCGTGGCGGCGTCAACGGCGATACCTGCTCCTGTCACTCCGCCACCGATGACGAGTACATCCAGCTCGGGGCCTGACGCCATCTCCTGCAGGGCATCGTGTCGGGCTGTGGGTGATAGAACTGGGATACTCATCTGCGTCTCCATCGATCGTGTTGTTGGACCGTACTTCTTTATCGCGACATTGAGTCGCGCTGCCTGCTCGCGCTAATCGATCACGCTCTTAGACGCGCTTCTCGATCGTGCTTGACGAGTTGTTGCCTTCATTATCTCAGAAATGCACGTCTACCCAAAGGTGTTGGGCATTTGTGCATGAGAGACTGGGAGTCGTGAGCAAACGTGATGAGCTGGCACTGCAAGCGGCCGTTCTGTACTACATCCGCGAAGAAAAGATGGAGGCGATAGCCTCCCAATTGAACATGTCGCGCTCGTCGGTTTCACGCCTGCTGTCCTACGCCAAAGAGGTGGGACTGGTGCGCATCCAGGTGCAGGACCTGGCCGGTGCGCGCACCGACCTGGAACGCGAAATTGCGCAGGCGTTCCACGTCAACGCAGTCGTCGTCCCTGTTTCATCAGTAGACACCCCTGTCGCCACGCTTGAATCGGTGGCGCAGGTGGCCGCGGCGCAGCTCGCCAACTTGATGCAACCTGGCGCCACGCTTGGAATCGCCTGGGGCAATACAACAGCAGAAGTCACGCGCCACTTGACCAGGACTCCCCTGCCCAACGTCACGGTCGTCCAGCTCAACGGGGCCGGCAATGCGGCACAGTCAGGTGTCCCGTACGCGGGTTCAATCATGTCGCGCGCTGCTGAAGCGTTTGGTGGCCAGACGGTCTACTTCCCCGTCCCCGCGTTCTTCGACTATGCCGACACTAAAGAGGCACTGTGGCGCGAACGCTCAATTCGCCAGGTCCTGACGACGATCGAGTCGTCAACCGTGGCACTGTTCGGTGTGGGTTCGCTCGACGCAGCGCTCCCCTCGCACGTGTATTCGGGCGGATATCTTGACGCCACCGAACTGCACGCAGCACGCGCCGACGGAGTAGTGGGCGACGTCTGTACAGTACTGATCCGCGAAGACGGCTCAACGAATATGGAGCTCAACCATCGAGCATCCGGTCCCATGCCCGACGTATTGCGGCGCATCCCCGTGCGGCTGTGCGTCGTCTCCGGCGTCTCGAAAGCGATTCCCTTGCTGGGAGCGTTGCGTGCAGGGGTGATGACGCACCTGGTGGTCGACTCCGAAGCGGCACGCGCACTGCTCAACCGGATGAACCGCGAGCACGGTCAGTGATTGTCTCGCTAACGGGCCCGCTCACGCACGTCAAGCAATTCGAGCGCGGGGGTTGCCACGTCAATGCCTGACACGCTCATCACCTGCTCGATGACGGTGTTCGGGAAGACACTGACACCGCATGTCGCACCCAGCATTGCGCCGGTAATCGCGCCGATTGTGTCCGTGTCGCCTCCAATATTGGCGGCCTGGAGCAGAGCCTGATAGGGCTGCTGCGCGTAGCGGCGCGTTAACGCGAATGCGGCCGGAACAGCTTCATTGGATTCGACGGATGTTCCCACCATTTCGCGCAGCCAGGTTGCGAAGTCTTCCTCGTTCCTCTTGCGGGCATGATTGTGGGCGTACTGCGTGCGTGCAACGACGCTGGCTCGCGGACTCCAGTGTCCGGGCGAACCCAGTCGGTCGATTTCGGTCAGCGCAAGTTCAAGTGCTGACAGGGTATCCAACCCGTTGATCCCCAGGCTGACGACTCCGGCGACGAGCGCAGCACTTTCAAAACCCTGCGTCGTATTGTGCGTCACCATGCATGATTCGCGCACTACGCGCGTGAACGCTTCGGCCTCGCGCATGTCGATGGCTATGCCCACCGGCGTCACCCGCATCGCGGCGCCGTTGGTCGTGCCTTCCGTTCCAGTGGTGCCGTATTCGGCGCCGGCACGGATTTCTTCGAGTGCACTCTTGGTGGAGGGGCCGAGCAGGTCGAGGGATCCTCGCGCTCTCATCGTGTCTTCCCACGCGAGCAGGCGGTGCGCCAGTTCAAGCGAATCAATGTGCCCGTCACCGTCGATCAACAGGGAGGCAACCAGGAGGGCCTGTTCGGTGTCGTCGGTGACATGGCCAGCTTTCATGGAGGGCGCGATGGGCTGCGTCGGGCTCGCATCGACGAGGCCGTCCACACGGATGTACGCCTGATGAATCTCCTCATGGCTCATCGATTGCGTGGGCATGCCGAGCGCATCACCGAGAGCAAGTCCAGTCAGAGCGCCGATCGCCCGATCCGCTTTGAGCGCTTGCGTTTGCTTCACGAAGTTCGTCACGAATTACTGCCTTAGTGGTTCTGCGTCGTTTTATTAATGTACGAGGGCATCTTTGGGCGCTGCCACATGAAAGCGCATGGGAGCCAGCAGGTGCCTTTCGTTTAATGTAAACACAGAACCTGCATGTTGGCTGAGAAGTTTCGGAGCGTAGGGCTCGTGAGCAGATACGGCCGGCATATATGTGTCCTGCCAGGCAGATGCGCTCAACAGGCGAAAGTCACTGCCAAGCGGGCACGGTCGACGGGCGAAAGTCGCCGGTAAGCAAGTACGTCCAGCAGGTAAATGCCACTAGCAAGCAGTACCCGTATTTGAGCTCCACTGCTTGCGCCTGCGCAGTCGATTGGTCTGCACCGCGGCATCAGGCTGTGAGCAGCGCTGCCATCATCGATCCAACAATGAGCAGTCGCTTCTGGCTCGCCCGGCTCCGATTCATCATGGTCGTGTCCTTCTCATCGATGCAGTGTGGTGGTGCAGGCAGCTCGTAGCGGATCAGATCTTCTTGACCAGCGGGAACGTGATGGTTTCTCTGATTCCCTGCCCCGTCAGAGCCATGAGCAGGCGATCCAGCCCCATTCCCATGCCGCCCGACGGAGGCATGCCGTATTCCATCGCCATCAGGAAGTCCTCGTCCAGCACCATAGCTTCCGGGTCGCCTTCAGCAGCGGCGAGTGCCTGGGCTTCGAAGCGCTGGCGTTGGATCACGGGGTCGACCAGTTCCGAATAGGCTGTGGCCAGTTCAAACCCTCGCACATACAGATCCCACTTTTCCACCACGCCGGGCTTTGAGCGGTGTCCTCGTACCAGCGGTGAGGAATCTTCCGGGAAGTCGCGCACGAAAGTCGGTGCCCACAGACTGTCCCCCACGGTCTTTTCAAAAATGACTTCCGCAATCTTGCCATTGACGTAGTGGTCGGGGATCTCTTCGCCCAGATCCGTTGCGATGCGCACCAAATCCTCGCGAGAAGTCTGCGGGCTGATCGCGGTTCCGACCGCATCCGAAATCGAGTCATACAGGCTGATCGACTCCCACGATCCCGACAGGTCGTAGGTCGAACCGTCGGGCAGGGTGACGACTTCGGTTCCCAGTGCGTCGCGCGCGGCTTTCTGAATGAAATCACGGGTACGCGTGGCCATCGTGTCGTAGGTTCCGTACGCTTCGTACGCTTCCAGCATTGTGAATTCAGGTGAGTGTGACGAGTCAGCGCCTTCATTGCGGAAGTTACGGTTGATCTCGAAGACCTTGTCAACACCACCGACAACTGCGCGCTTGAGATACAGCTCAGGGGCGATACGCAGGTACAACTCCGTGTCGTAGGCATTCATGTGTGTTGAGAACGGGCGTGCTGCCGCACCGCCGTGCAGGACCTGCAGCATCGGCGTCTCAATTTCGATGAACCCTGCGTCATGGAAGTAGTCGCGCAGTGAACGCACAACGTTGGCTCGCATGCGCACCATCTCGCGAGCTGCGGGGCGCACGATCATGTCGAGGTAGCGGCGGCGCACGCGCATGTCCTCCGACAGCGCCATTTCCGTGCCGTCTTCAGCGGTGTAGGTCTTGGGAAGTGGACGCAGTGCCTTGGATGCGATCTTCCATGCGGGGGCATCCTCGCCCTCCCCCGGCTCTGCCATAATCGACAGTTCTCCGCGCCTGGATGAAATCACTCGCCCGTGGACGAAGAGGTGGTCTCCCAGGTCAACCTCGGACTTGTAGGTTGCGAGCGAGTCCGGTCCGACGGAGGCGGCGGACAGCATCACCTGGATGCGCACACCTGCGCCGTCCTGCAAGGTGGCGAAGCAAAGCTTTCCGCCGTTGCGCATCAGCATCACACGGCCGGCGATTCCCACCACATCGTCGGTTTCTTCACCGGCTTCCAGATGTCCATGCGCCTCGCGCACCTGAGCGATGGTCGACGTGATCGGCAGTTCAACCGGGTAGGGCTGCTTCCCCTCGTCCAGCATGGTTTGACGTTTACCTGCACGGACCCGCATCTGTTCAGGCGCGTCGTCACGGCCCTGTCCCGCTTCCTTTCGAGGAGCGTTCGAATCGTCGTGTCCGGCCGGTTTCTGGGGCGTTAGTTCTTCACTCACGTGTGCCATGGTATCTGTTTCAGTCTTTCTTCGAAAAACGAGGGAGGCCTCCACTGTCTCAGTTCATACCTGAACTGTGCAGATCCAGCTCGCGGGCGCGTTCGGAGTCCTCGGGCACGCGACCAGGATGAGAGCCACATTCCACGATGTGATTGTCGCGGTCAACGAAGACCACATGAGGCTGCCAGGATTCCAGTCGTGATTCTGGAACGGACACGTACGCCATGATAATGACCAGGTCCCCCACGCCGATTTTTCGGGCTGCGGCACCGTTAAGCTGCACCACGCCCGAACCGGCCGGCCCGGCGATGGTGTACGTCGTCAACCGCTCACCGTTATTGATATCGACGATATCCACCTGCTGGCCTTCACGGATGTCGGCTGCTTCCAGCAGATCCGCATCAATCGTCACCGACCCGACATAGTGCAGGTCGGCATCGGTGACGCGCGCACGATGAATCTTGCCGCATATCATCGGGCGGTACACTTCCGCGGGCGAGCTGGCCGCGCGCGGGCCCATCGCTGGTGCGCTCTGGTCAGTCATTGGCATCCCCCGAGGCGCCCTTTGGGCGGTCAATGATCGTATTGTCGATCAGGCGGGTCGACCCCACGCGCGCTGCCAGCAGCACATATGCGCGGTCGGGCCACTGATCGGTGGTGGGCACCGTTACTCCTGACTGGTCAGAGTCTGCGAGCGCCACGATCTGAAAAGTCGCTTCGTCTGTCAGCGCCACATAGTCACGCTCCACGCCTTCGGCTTCGTCGAGCACCTGCGCTGCAGCTTCCACGACTGCGCTGGGCGAGTCACCCTCGTTGGCACGTTGATGAGCGGTGCGCAGGGCGCGCGACAATGTCAACGCGCGTTCACGTTCCTCATCCGAGAGGTACTGGTTGCGGCTGGACAGTGCCAGGCCGTCTGTATCGCGCGCAATCGGCACGCCTTCGATGCGCACCGGCACGTCGAGTTCGTCCATCAGGTTGCGTACCATCGCGAGCTGTTGCGCGTCCTTTTGGCCAAACAGCGCAACATCGGGGCGGACGCGCTGGATGACCTTGGTGACGACAAGCGCCACGCCAGCCAGGTGCGTGGGCCGGGTCTTGCCTTCCAGAACGCGCGCGATTGGCCCCGGATCAATGGTCACGGCGGGTTCGTGCGGATACACGTCATCGGGCGTCGGGGCGTACACCACGTCCACATCAAGGTCACTGAGCTTGGCGAGGTCGGCGTCAAATGTGTGCGGGTAGGCGTCAAAGTCTTCACCGGGTGCAAACTGCGTCGGATTAACAAAAATCGACACGATCACGTGATCTGCCAGTTCCTTGCCGCGCCGAACGAGCGACAGGTGTCCTTCGTGCAGGGCGCCCATCGTCATGACCAGTGCGCGCGTGCCCGTCATGTGTGCCAGCGCATCATGTAGTTCGGCGCGAGTATGTGCAACGATCGGGGTCATCGTTTCAGCCTCCTTCAGACCCTTCTATTGTTCCCCCGATTCGGTCTGCTTCCCACCACAATTGGTGCGCAACTGGTCACGATTGACGAGGCTGGCGCACGCGCCGCTGATCGCACGCGACATTGAAGGTGCTGGGGCGAGGCGGTTATGACTCCATCAGGGCGGTGCGCAGCTCGTCGGCTGCGCGTTGGGACAGGCGGCCACTGCGCGTGAGCATCGTGATCGTTGCCTGCGCCATATCTGCGTAGTTGTCGGCAGAATCGGTCAGCCGCGCGCCTGCCTGCTCGTTGTCCTCGGCGGCCAGGCGCGCAGCTTTGTGGAGTGCGGTGATGTGTGCGCCGACAGTTCCTGAATCGGCGCGCACGATCGGGCCGGTCAACCCCTGTTCTCCTTCGGTCAGCGCGCGATCCAGCGCAGCTTCGACCAGGGGTCGCAGGTACGTGCCGGACTGTTCGACTCCGGCAGCTTCCAGCATGCGTCGGGCGTGCACGATCAGTGTGACGAGGTGGTTGGCACCATGCGCAAGTGCCGCGTGATATAAGGTGCGGTCGTTTTCCTGTACGATCACGGGTTCTCCACCCAACTCCACCACCAGTGCCTGCGCAATCGGCACCAGCGCAGCAGGCGCGGTCACGGCGAATGGTGTGCCCACCAGGCGGGACACATCGATGGACGTGCCGGTGAACGTCATTGCCGGATGCAGTGCGATCGGCAGTGCGCCTGCCTGTTGGGCTTTGTTCAAGATGGCGACGCCGTGCGTTCCGCACGTGTGCGCGACGATCTGGCCAGGACGGAACGCTCCCAGATCTGCCAGTCCGCTCACCAGTGGTTCGATCGCATCGTCAGGGATGGCGATGAGGACTAGGTCGGCGGCGGAGATGACGTCAGGAATATCCATGATCGGCACTCCCGGCAGCATGACCTCTGCACGTTCGCGCGCCTGGGGTGACGACGCATTCACCGCGACGATATCGTGACCGGCTGCACGCAACGCGGATCCCAGGGGAGGACCGACATGCCCCATCCCAATGATTCCGATATGGAGCTGGTCGGGGCGCGGACGACGCGACGGTTCGCCCGCATGCTCATGCGCGCTGCGCCTCGGGCACTCATGCGCGTCGTGCAAGGGATTCACAAGTGTTTACCCTACCGCTCGTCAGAGCCCGCTGCGGGCGGGGCGTCAGTGTCAGCTCCAACTGCGGGCGAAACATCCTCAGGTGAATCCTCGTAAACATTGGCACTGTGTTCAATCTGCTCGGCAACCTTCGGATCGGACACTGACTGGGCCACGCGACGCATCCAGCGTTCAGGCGGCTCATGGTCACGGCGAAGTCGCCCTCGTTCCATCAGGGTTGCAACCATCGTGGTGGCGAATTCCAGGTCAAGATGGTGAGCAGCAATCGGTGCCTGACCGTTGACCAGTTTCGGATTGACCATAGCGAGCTTGCGCCTGCGCATCCACGGCCCCTGGTAGATGCTCACTGACTGGAAACGCTCATAGGGCATGATCGTCAAGGTGTGAGTGACGCGCCCATCGCGCACCGCCATCACCCGTTCGGTCAAAGCCGCGCCGCGCCTGCGCCAGACAATCGGATCCATGACTTTTGAGCGCTCCGGGTTGGGCACAAAGTAGCGGCTGGAACTGCGGTTATCCCCATGCAGGCCGTCGTGGATCAGGGCGAGGGGGTCATCCACACCCAGGTCCTGGATCACCATCCACACAGCCAGTTCAGCTTCTTCGCGCGTGCCGACCGGGAGCAGCACGTAGGAGGCGTAAGCCATTTCCGATCCGTTGGAAGAATTGCCTGCGTAGCCGGCCATCGAGACGGTGACGCGGTACCAGTCTTTGGTGCGCCACAGGAAGGGTTGCGTGATGCGCACGGAGTGGACGCGTCGCGGCGGAATGGTTTGGGAACGCGTCGAAGTCAGGCCCTTGCGAATACGGATGCCCGAAGCTGAGATACCTGCGCGGAAGTCGAACGCGCCGGCAAAACGGCTCCACGCAAAACTGCCGATGGGCAGAATACCGACGATGATCGGGATGAAACCTGACACGCCTGCCAGCCCCTCCGTCAGTATCAAGGCGATCATGCCGATCATGGCAGCCAGGAACACCAGGAAGGAGATGATCAGGCCAACCGACATGAACAATGAGGCAATGAGACGTCCAGATGGCACACGGAAGACTTCATTTTCCTGTGCCTCCGGAGCAGGAGCACCAGTGCCGATACTGTCACTTACGGCGACCTGTTCACCGAAGTCAACGTCGGGAGCTTCCGCGGCAGCTTCACGTGCCTGACGCGCCAGCGCAGCGGATGCTGATCCGGATGTGACACCCGCAGCCAGTGCGAGGATTTCGGCGCGCAGATTGTGGAGTGTTTCAGTTTTCAGGTAACCGAACTCCAGGTTCGAATGTGACCCGCCTGCCACTTCGATGGTGACTTTGCCCAGACCGAAAATCCTGCCAAGCAGAGGCTGGACGATGTCAACCGCCTGGATTTTTTCCAGTCGGGCATGGCGTTGTGCTCGGAAGATGATGCCCGACCGGTACCAGACGGCTTCATCGGTGAGAGCGTAGGCCGTGCGCTTCCACGCAAAATAGGAGTACACGCCCACCAGCACCGAAAAGAGTGCGATAGCCGCTAGGATGTAGCCCGCGATATGGAGGGCCGGCATGTGGGAGATGACGTCCGAGTCAAGCAGCTCAGAGATCACACCGGTGCCTTGGTAGGCCAGGAATGCCACCAGAGCAGCAAAGAACTGCCACGTGTTGAGGACCGGTGAAATGCGGTGGACTTTACGCCACCCTTCCTCCGGCAGCGCATTGTCGAGGGCGCTCGCCGTGCGCTTCTTTCGCTCGGACTGTGACGGCGTGTGCGAAGCGGGCAGAGTCGCCCCCGTATGCGGAGTCGATGCAACGGACGAAGGTGACTGCGAAGGCGAGCATGACTGTGCGGGCGTCGTTCGCATTGTCGGCTCTACTGGTTCTGTGGGCGCAGGTGCGCCCGATGGGTCTGCGGTCTCGTTGCTCATATCGCTCACAGTCCCGTCAGTTCTTCAGAGCCACGCTTAGCCAGCATGTCGCGCAGCTGGGCTGCCTGGTCGGTCGGCAGGCCATCAATCGAGCCGGCCGTTTCGTTGGACGCTGTATTGATCTTGATGGACGCAATGCCGTAGTGACGGGCTATCGGCCCCTCGGACACATCGACATACTGGATTCGACCGTAGGGGATAATGCTGAGATTGCGGAACATGATGCCGGAGCGGATCATGAATTCGTCGTTGCTGAATGCGAATCCCAGCGCGCGTACCTGCCGCTGGATCAGCCAGATCTGCCAGATGCTGTACGCAATGATGACTCCGGTGCCGATCCACCACCAGGGAAACGACACGATAGCCAGCACTGCGAAGATCAGGGCAGGCGGAATGACAAAGATCAGAACTCCAATTGTGCGCACTCGAGCCAGCGCCGGCGACACCGGCGTAAATGTGATGCCTTCCGGACTCATTGGATCTGTCATCACGGTCTCCCTCATCATTCGTTCAATTTCATCGTCAATAGTGGCACATCGTTGGGGCGAGGAACATGCTGAACTCTCACGCGTCGTTCAGCCAACTTTCAGGATGAACCGCCACACTAAGTGTATGGCTGTTCATATCCCGACTTCATCCGACTCCGCCGAAGCGCGTCTGCTCGTCGTCGATGACGAGCCGAATATCCGCGACCTTCTCGCATCATCATTGCGTTTTGCTGGATTCGAAGTGATCGCTGCTGCGGATGGTGCCAGCGCTTTTCACGAGGCCACGCAATCCCACCCTGATCTCATCGTGCTGGATGTGATGCTGCCCGACATGGATGGCTTCACGGTGACGCGGCGTTTACGCGAAGCGGGTATCACGGTTCCGGTCCTGTTCCTGACTGCGCGTGACGATATGCGCGACAAAATCCAGGGGCTGACAGTGGGCGGAGACGACTATGTCACCAAACCTTTCGGCCTGGAGGAAGTCGTCGCTCGCATCCGCGCCATCCTGCGCCGTACTCACCACAGCGGCGAAGATGACGGCATGCTGCGTGTGGGGGATTTGGAACTGGACGAGGATGCTCACGAGGTTCGCCGCGCGGGCATCGATATCGAGCTATCCCCCACCGAGTTCAAGCTCTTACGCTACCTGATGATCAACGAGGGGCGCGTCGTCTCCAAGATGCAGATCCTTGATCACGTGTGGGAATACGACTGGGATGGTGAAGCAGCCATCGTTGAGTCGTATATTTCCTACCTGCGTCGCAAATTGTCAGTCGAAGGATCGTCGGGCGAGCTCATCCACACTCGCCGCGGCGTGGGCTACATGCTGAGGGAAGACAGCTGACAGTGCAACCCGTCCAATCTGCCCGGCAGATATGGGAACACCGGCCCCTGTCATCACGCATGGTGATCTTGACAGTGGCCTTGCTGGCCCTCGGCCTGACAATGGCTGGAGCAGCAATGATCGGCCTGCTTCAGCGTCACCTGACCTCACAGATCGACGCGCAACTGGTCTCGTCAGCATCACCCCTGGCCCGGCAATCCCTCACCGAATTGACGAACACCAACGCTTATGTTCCAACCCGATTTTTCATTCGCGCGGTGCACGCCGACGGGCAGACCTGGACCTATACGTCGCCTGAAACCTTAGAGTACTCGGGCACGCCGAATATTCCCGACCTGCTCGAGCCGGGCGAATTTGCCAATACTGAATCCGGGTGGACGCGGCCCGTCACCGTCTCATCGTCACTGCCCGGCTCCACGTGGCGGGCAATGGCGATTCCGCTGGGAGTGCGAGGCAGTCAGGATCCCGTTGGGGTCATGACCATTGCACTTCCACTCACTGACGTCCAGCGCACACTGTCAGACACCGCTTTCTACTTCCTGCTGACCTCCATGATTATCGTCATCGCAGGAGGGACGATCGGCCAGTACCTGGTGCGCAAGTCTCTCAAACCGCTGCGCAATATTGAGGTCGTTGCCGGTCGCATCGCTGCCGGAGACCTGAGTCAGCGCATCCCACCCGAACCGCCAACCACTGAAGTCGGATCGCTGGCATTGTCACTCAACACGATGCTCAGTCAGGTCGAACAGTCATTCCATACGCGCGCCGAGTCTGACCGTAAGATCCGTCGTTTCGTCTCTGACGCGTCACACGAGCTGCGCACTCCTCTTGCCGCCATCCGCGGGTACGGCGAGCTCTATCAGATGGGAGGCGTGCCCGGCAACCAGGTTCCAGAAGTCATCAGTCGTATTCACTCCGAGGCCACGCGCATGGGAAACCTCGTGGAGGATCTGCTGACGCTGGCACGAATTGACGAGGGGCGACCTCTTGCCCTGACTCCGGTGGACCTCGTCAAAATTGCTGACAATGCTGCCTCCGACCTTGAGGCGCTCGATCCTGCACGCGACATCACCGTCAGGTCACTGTCCGGGCGTAAAGCTCCGATGACGTTGACGGTCAATGTGGACCGTGACCGCATTCAGCAGGTTTTCACGAATCTGGTAGGCAACATCAACCGCTACACGTCCAGCGATACGCCAGTGGAGCTGGCTCTGGGACTCAACGACGGCATGGCGATCGTGGAATTCCGTGACCACGGTCCCGGCATTGCTGAAGACGAACAAAAACGCGTCTTTGAGCGCTTCTACCGCACTGAGGATTCACGCGCGCGCACGACGGGCGGATCTGGTCTGGGATTGGCGATCGTTGCTTCGATTATTGGGGCGCACAACGGCACCACTGAGCTGAAAACGACCCCTGGTGGTGGCTTGACGGTGCGTATTGAACTGCCCACACATTTGACTGCGGAGGACCTCACAAACGAGGCAGATCAAGGCATGTGAGGCGCTGCGCGCTGGGCGCGCGATGCTATTTCGCCCACACATCCGCCTTTTTTGGGACTCTCGGGTAGGAATATGACACCAAGTGCGGCTACCATAGCTCGGTATCATCCCTTTCAAGGAGTGTGAATCGTCATGGGTGCTGAAGCACCTCAGTGGCTGTTCAGTTCATTTGTTCAGTCAATGCAGGAGTTGGGGGCTACCGCAACGCCCGCTCAACTTGACGCCGAGGCTCGTGAACTCCTCAGCCGGTGGAATGAGCCGGGTCGAACGCTGCACAATGTGCGGCACCTGATCGATGTACTGGCGCATCTCGATGAGCTGTCGGGGTCAACACACGATCCCGATGTTCTTCGTATCGCAGCGTGGTACCACGGTTTGATCCTGAACCGCGCTGTGCAGGCGGCTTTGTGGGGTTCAAGCCCGCAGGCCGTCAGCGCCGAGTGCGCCGAATTGACTCACGAACACTTGACCGGACTGGGAATCAGCGACGACGTGGCAATGCGGGTTGCCGACCTGATTCGCATGGTCGCCATACACACCGCCCCGCGTGATGACGTGGACGCGCAGGTTCTGGTGGACGCTGACCTCGCTTCGATCGCTGCCGCGCCGCAGGAGTACAAGAAATTCCGTCAGTCGCTGCGTGAAGAATA
This sequence comes from Schaalia radingae, assembly GCF_900106055.1. Taxonomy (NCBI): domain Bacteria; kingdom Bacillati; phylum Actinomycetota; class Actinomycetes; order Actinomycetales; family Actinomycetaceae; genus Schaalia; species Schaalia radingae. The sequence continues at coordinate 1,959,822 of NZ_LT629792.1, forward strand.
CGAACAAGTCGATGATTTGGCCTACTTGCGTGCCCGCCGGATCGTGGTGCGCCGCCTGCTGGCTCGCGATTCGGTCTTTCACTCCCCTGGCGCTGCTGAATGGGAGTCGCGTGCCCGCGAAAACCTGGAAGCTGAGCTGGCCAAGCTCGATGAAGCAATTCTTGAGAAGGATCCTTCTGATATCTCATCGGCCAGTGACAACACCTCCGGCATCGAAGTGGTGGATGGACCCACAACCGGTCAGTTTGACGATGCGCAAGTAACATCGTCGGGTGCCATCATCATTCGCCGCAAGCATTTGAAGTGGAATAACTGCTCGCAGATGCAGGATGAGGGTGACGACGATGACGTCGAGACGACATCCACCATCCCTGTGCTGGCTCCCGAGGCAGCGGATGGTTACGCGGCGCGCCCCGGTTCCGATGGGGATGACGACTCCGACAACGAAGATGCTTCCTCACTGGAAACAGCTATCGAGACGCTGGATGTGCCCAGCCGCCCCAGTTCTCAGTCCTGAAGCCGCTCGTCAGGCTCCCCCTCGACGCGCGTTCACAGGAGGAGGCGTTCTTCCCGCGCGTTCACAGGAAAAAGCATTCTTCCTGCGCATCCACAGGAGGAGGTATTCTCTGCGCGCATCCACAGGTTCCAGGCGCAATGTTTTCGAGGGCGGCTGCCCTTCCTACGGTATGTGTGACGAGCCCACCGCGGGTTCGCGCAACCGAAAGGATGATCCCCGATGGCAACATATAACGTCGACTCAGATCTAGTTGCTGCATCTGCGGCCAATATCGGCGCCACAGCCGAACGTATTCGAACAGAAGTGGCATCCATGATGGCTGATCTTCTGGCCCTGCAGGACACATGGACGGGAGTTGCGTCAGCTAATTTCGCTGAGCTGACCGCCTCCTGGCGCGCAACTCAAACGCAGGTTGAATCGTCATTGGATTCGATCAGCACGCAGCTATCCGCTGCTGCCAACGTCTACGCTGATGCCGAGTCGCAGACCGTGTCGTTGTTCGCGTAAGTGACGATGTCGCGAACATGCGAGGAAGCCCCGCCGAGCACGTGTGCTCAACGGGACTTCCTCGCGCTTAACTGGATATGCGGTCAGCACCTTCCAGTCAATTGGTGTCTGTAGGTCAGATGCGGCTTAGTACATTCCGCCCATGTCATCGCCACCGGCAGCGGGCGCTGCTGGCGGTTCTGGCTTGTCGGCCACAACGGCCTCAGTGGTCAGGAACATTCCGGCGATGGATGCTGCGTTCTGCAGTGCGGAACGAGTCACCTTGACCGGGTCGGAGATTCCTTCAACCATCAGGTCACCGTATTCGCCGCTGTCAGCGTTCAGGCCTTCGCCCGGCTTCATGGAGGACACGCGATCCACCACGACGCCGCCTTCGAGTCCGGCGTTCTCAGCGATCTGCTTGATAGGAGCTGCAACAGCCAGGCGCACAATGCCCACGCCTGTTGCCACGTCGCCTTCGACCTTGAGGTCGTCCAGCGCTGCGTGTGCGGCGTGGAGCAGTGCCACACCACCACCGGCCACGATGCCTTCTTCAGAGGCTGCGCGGGCGTTACGGATAGCATCTTCGATGCGGTGCTTACGCTCCTTCAGCTCAACCTCGGTTGCGGCGCCGGACTTGATAACGGCGACACCACCGGAAAGCTTGGCGAGGCGTTCTTGCAGCTTCTCGCGGTCGTAATCGGAATCGGTGTTCTCGATCTCGGTCTTGATCTGGCGGATGCGACCATCGATGGCGTCCTTTTCACCGGCGCCGTCCACAATGGTGGTCTCGTCCTTGGTGACGACAACCTTGCGGGCGCGACCCAGCAGTTCCAGATCGGCGTTCTCGAGGGAAAGGCCAACAGTCTCGGAGATGACCTGACCGCCGGTCAGGATGGCCATATCCTGCAGCATTGCCTTGCGGCGATCGCCAAAGCCGGGAGCCTTGACGGCCACTGACTTGAAGGTTCCGCGGATCTTGTTGACGACCAGTGTAGCCAGCGCTTCACCTTCGATGTCCTCAGCAACAATCAGCAGGGACTTGCCGGACTGCATGACCTTCTCAAGCAGGGGCAGCAGATCCTTGACATTGGAGATCTTGGATTCCATGAGCAGAACGTAAGGGTCCTCAAGGACTGCTTCCTGACGCTCAGTGTCGGTGACGAAGTACGCGGACAGGTAGCCCTTGTCGAAACGCATGCCTTCGGTGGTCTCCAAGGTGGTGTCGAAGGAGTTGGTCTCTTCAACAGTCACAACACCTTCGGCTCCGACCTTTTCGAAAGCTTCAGCGATGAGCTTGCCGATGGCCGGATCATTTGCCGAGATCGACGCGGTTGCAGCGATCTGGTCGGTGGTTTCGATCGGCTTGGCGTCCTTGTGCAGCTGCTCAACGATTGCTTCAACTGCCTGGTCGATGCCGCGCTTGATTCCAATCGGGTTGGCGCCGGCTGCGACGTTACGCAAACCTTCGTGTACGAGTGCCTGGGCAAGAACGGTTGCGGTCGTGGTGCCATCACCGGCGACGTCATCGGTCTTCTTGGCAACTTCCTTCACCAGTTCGGCGCCGATGCGCTCAAACGGATCTTCGAGGTCGATTTCCTTGGCGACAGACACGCCGTCTTTGGTGATCGTGGGAGCTCCCCACTTCTTGTCGAGGACAACGTTGCGGCCCTTGGGGCCAAGCGTGACCTTGACGGTGTCAGCCAGAAGATTCAGACCGCGCTCCATGCCACGGCGCGCTTCCTCATCAAAATGAATGAGCTTGGACATGCTATGTATATTCCTTCCGCATTGCGGATCGTAGGGACGGTGCCCGCGACGGACGATTCCACTGGCAACGTTCTTGTCTCGTTGCCGGTGTAACCTCACCAGCCCTAAGGTCTTTTATCACTCTGCCTTGGCGAGTGCTAATCCAATTTTGGCACTCTCGACCCGAGAGTGCAAGACGGGCATAGTCGCTCATAGCGAACAGTCATGAAGCGGGTTGTACCGGCGGATAGCCCGCCCAGCGGCCACCTTGCCCGGCAGCTGTGACCGACGGCGCTGAGCTGCGCGTTCTTTAACATTCAGTCAGTGCGGGAGGGCGCTCGTCTTCTCGCACAGGGCCAGGCGCTGTTCCTTGTCCGAACGGTTGGCCGCCCAGCTGCTCGCGATCATGTTCTTCCAGAAGGTACGACAGATCCGGTCCCACAGGGACAACGCGGGTGGGGTTGATTTCCTCGTGCACGATGTAGTAGTGCTCTTTGATCTGTTGGATGTCCACCGTGTCACCGAAACCCGGTGTTTGGAACAGGTCCTGCAGGTAGGCACGCAGTACCGGCATGTCACGGATCATCATCCGATTGGCTTTGAAGTGCCCGAAATAGACTGCATCGAAACGCACAAGGGTGGTGAACAGTCGCACGTCAGCCAGCGTGATGTGGTCACCGACCAGGTAGCGGCGGGAGGTGAGCCGATCACTAACCCAGTCCATTGCGCGCCACAGATCTCGATAGGCGTCCTCGTAGCTGGATTGGTCAGCGGCGAAACCGCACCGATAGACACCGTTGTTGATGTTCGGGTAGACCTCGTCGTTGACGGCTTCGATTTCGTCCACTAACGACTCTGGATACAGGTCCGGAGCGCCGTCACGCTGCACGCCTGACCACTGTGTGCACATGTCGATGGTCATCTGGTTAAAGTCATTGGTCACCACGGCACCACTGGGGACATCCACAATCGCAGGGACGGTGATCCCTTTCGGATAGTCGGGCACGCGCGCAAAGTATGCGTCCTGGAGGCGCTCGATGCCAAGCACCGGATCACGGTCGTCGGGGTACATCCCACTGTAGTTCCATGACCGGGCATCGTGGGTGGGGCCTGCCAGACTCAGTGTCAGAGCGTCCTCCAGACCCATGAGTCGGCGGATGATGACAGCGCGGTGTGCCCACGGGCAAGCTCGGGCGGCCATGAGGCGGTAGCGGCCAGACTCGACCGGCCACAACATGTTCCCCACTTCACGTGCATCGCCTGATCGCGGTTGCGGAGCGGATCCTGGCGGGATCGACGACACAATCCTGTCAGCAATGTAGGCGGTGTCGCGTACGTACGCGCCTTCGGTTGCGGCGTTGTGAGCTTTCTGAGCGTCGTCAGCCATATTTCCGCCTCTTCTTGAGGGGTTCCTCTTATCTGAGCAGGACGACCACGTCGTAGTCACCGACATCATCGAAGTTCTCGCGAACCTCGTCAATTCCCAGGACTCGGGCGATTTCGTGGGCGGATTTTTCGATCTGCGGATCGGCGTAGTACACCACAGAAACGTCGGAGACCCAACCTTCTGCGTTCTCAGCGATAGTTCCGGGGAATCCTGCCTCGTTCAGCGCTGCGGATTTTTCGGCCGCAAGCCCCTCGATACCCGTGCCGTTGAGGACGCCGATCTTGACATGCTTGTCGATGATTTCTTCAGTTGGCTCATCTCCGGACGATTGAGTTTCTTCGCCCGATACCTGTGTGTCGGTTGAGCCAGTTCCCGAAGCTTCTGGCTTCTCATCTGCCTGCTCGCCCGATTGCACATCGCCCGAGGGGGGCGCGACCGACTGTGCGACCGACTGAGTCGAATCGGACTGTGACGGCGTGATTCCTGCATTGGTGAGGACTCGCGCGAGACCCCATCCGAGCAGCGGGATAACGATGAGAAGAATCAAGAACGGCGCGACTGAGCGCCATTTCGAGGGCTGGGCGCGGTGCATACCGACCGGCATATCTTCGCCAGCTCGATCAAATTCATCCTTCGGATACTGTGAGCTCACGCGCTTAGACTATCTGTAACTGTCACTTTTGTGCGGCCAATCGGCCGGGTGTCGCATCGGCAGCGCCGGTTACGGCTGTCTCAACATACCGCTCAGACCGCGGCTCGAAGGGCACCCTCGTCAATAAGACGGGATACGCTAGGTACGTGAGCGAAATTGAAGGCGGCACCGGCCCGCGACCATTGAGTGAGCTGCTTGATCCGGGATGGGCGCGGGCGCTGGCTCCGGTTGAAGAGCGCGTGCATGAGCTTGGACAGATGTTGCGCTCGGAGATTCAATCTGGTCACGGGTACTTTCCTGCCGGACGGGACGTGTTGCGCGCGTTCACATATCCGTTTGATGAGGTCAAGGTGCTCGTCGTCGGCCAGGATCCCTATCCGACACCCGGGCACGCCATGGGGCTGTCGTTTTCTGTTGCTCCCGGGGTTCGCCCGCCTCGCTCCTTGGAGAATATCTTCACTGAGTTGGTGGAGGATCTGGGTGTGCCTCGTCCGACCAGCGGTGATTTGACTCCCTGGTCACGCGAGGGAGTGTGCCTGCTGAACCGCGTCCTTACTGTGCGCCCTGGCGCGCCGGCTTCGCATCGTGGCCGCGGCTGGGAAGAGGTGACGGATTGCGCGATCGATGCTCTTGTTGGACGAGGGAGGCCTCTGGTCGCTGTTTTATGGGGTCGCGATGCTCAGGGACTGAAGCCGCGACTGGGTGCAACACCTGTGGTGGAGTCTGCTCATCCGTCGCCGCTTTCTGCTCGTCGCGGGTTCTTCGGTTCGCGGCCGTTTTCGCGTGTCAATGCGCTGCTGCAGTCTCAGGGTGCGGAGCCGGTCAACTGGCAGTTGCCGTAGGAATCTTAGGGCCACTCTTTCAGGCGGGACCGCTGGCCGCGGATGCAGATAGCGGCGCAGAGGCCGGCAATCTGAAAGCGGACTTTCGAGGACGGGTTGGTCGCAATTAGGCAGAACTCTGCTCTCACGGCCGTGCTGACCCCTGAAAGTTGGACAGTTATGTGTTCAGTCGTGAGTGCGAGGAGTCAGTTCATTCAAAACGGCAGGAGATACGAGCGCGTCGCTTTTACTCTTTGCTCTTGTCGTATGTTGCGTTGGCGATGTGGAGATTCGCGAGGAAGCGAGGGATCAGACTGAGCCTTTGCCAATGGGCGAACGCTACCCCTAGTGGTATGCCTGGTTCGGCAGCACCCCCTGGCAGCCACCAGTAGCCACTTCGTACCAGTTCCCGGTCCGGCCTGTGGTAATGTACCGCGGGACGCTGTTGACGCGCCCATACGCATCGTACTAGCAGATAAAGAAACTGAGGACACGCGGTGAAACGTTACGCACTACCACTTCTGACACTTGCAGCAGCTTTGACACTCACTGCGTGTGGCGGAAGCAATGCTGCCGAAGGCGACAAGACAGCGTGCGGGCTGTACAAAGAGGCCGTTGATATCTTCGCCACCATCGAGGATCGCTCGGCGCCGAATGAGGACACACTGTCGCAGATCACCGACAAGCTCAATAATGCGGAAGACGCAGCGGAAGATCTTCACCTTCAGGACAAGCTCGTGCGGACAAGAAACAACATTGAAAAGTTCGGCGAAACCCAGAATTCTGGCATGCTTGACTCATTTGCCTCCCAGACAACCGGAATTGTCGAAATGTGCCAAGAGCTCGGTGTCACAGTTAAGCTGACTGGGGACCTCCAGCCGTCCAGGTGATCGACACAGGACAGCACTTTGGCGCGTTTCTTAAGGTGTAGTCAAGGCGTCACCAACAAGCGCATCTGCTGTTCACTGCGATAGACGCAATTCCTCTGAAAACGAATGCGTCGAGCATTCAGGGTTAATGCCCGAAATACACCTGTTGAAGCTGCAAATACGGGAACTACCTAAGAAAGCCAACGTCCCGCATACACCACATAGCGGGGATGCCCTCATCGATTCAACGCAATCGGCCACCGATTGGGTCGCGTCGATCACCCCGACACCGCTACGACACGCCTTTTGAGTTCGTAGCCCCGTCACGATGGGCAATCGTGCTGCACCCCTCCGTGTCCATTGTGACAGCGTTCGTCTTACCGTCCACCACGGTGACGCTGATCCAGCACCACCACCAGGCTCACCCTTGCACTCGAGGAATGTTCAGGGGACGGGAGACACCCTCGGCTATATGCACACCAATTATTCGCCGGCCTGACGTCATCCAATTCGAAAGTATGGAGCCACCTGCGAGACTCGAACTCGCGACCGTCCGCTTACAAGGCGGGTGCTCTACCAACTGAGCTAAGGTGGCCAGCTCACATATCTTGCCATGAGCACACCAGTGAACACCAATCGAATCTATTGAGTGTGAAGAATCCCTCGAGACGACTACTCACCGCTTATGGCAAGCGCGAACCGTTTAATCAGCCATCCCCGAGATAATGTCGGAGGCGAAGTTCTCCAGCGTGAACGGAATAACCTTCGTGCCATCCTTCACGTATTCGGGGGTGCCGTACGAATCGCCGCGACCCGCGAACTTCTTCTCGCCCCATACTTTAGTGGAGTTCGCCAAGTAGGTTTGCACCGCATTGGCGTCGAAGGTCGAGACAACTTCGTCAGGAACTCCCACGGAACGGGCGAGTTCCGCCACCTTGTCAATGGACTGATCCATTGATTTAACGACGCGTGTATCGCCAGACGTCCACTGCTCATTGAAGAAGCCCATCAGCGCGTGGTGGAACGCCACCCAGTGTTCGGGATCCTTCTGTGCAACGATCAGCGATGCTGTGGTCGCGGGTTTCGCGTAGTCCATGCCAACTGTTGTGACGGGCTGGTAGGCAATGTTGAACTTCCCGTCAGTAGCAGCCTGGACGATTTCTTCACCGCCCGCGGTGTCAACCTGCGCACATACGTGGCACGAGTAGTCAAAATAGATCGTCAGCGTCGGCAGGTTGGGATCAGGATCCTCAATGCCGTTGTGGGAGTACACCACCGGCGACGAATCTGCGTAGGGTCCCAGCAGCGCTGCGGCCTCCTCGTCAGGCAGAGCCGAACCTTTCGGGCGATACGTCAGCATCACTGCCGCCACAGCTGCAACCACGGCGACGACAATCAGCACGACCACGCCGATGATGATGACGCGGGTACGCTTTTCCGACTTGAGCTGGGCTTCGCGCATCTCCCGCGCCTTCGTGCGCGTATCACGCGATGATTCTGACTTCGCCATCGGTTATGTGCTCCTCGCTTCGGGCAGATACTGATTTTCACGCAGGATCATTATGACGCGATGACCCACCTGACGCGAACCCAACAGGCCAGAGCATCCACAGCCGCCTTCCTCGAAAACCGCCGTCAGCACATCTAGGAAACCGTCGTCAGCCAGAACGCGACCGGGATGGCCAGGAAAGCCGCACTCAACAGCGCACGCCCCCACCACGGCGGCGACACGGTGCGGAACACGATCGCCATTCCATCACGCACCGATTCAGTAAGCTCGAGGATCCTGAAGCTCATCAGCAGCACCAGTGAGACAGCCATCAGCGCCGTCAGCGGAATCATCTGAGTCGCAATTCCACTGGGATCGGAGAGTACCCCGCCCCATAGCACCAGGTCACCGGGCCATTGAAGGGTTTCCAGAGACATCTCAAGATAATCCCTCAGCACCGTCACAATGGCGATGGCCCACACGATCGCCGCCCATATACATGCGATCACCGAAGCGACGGCTATGCTCAGCACACCGACCACCACCATGATCGGCACTTTGAGAAGTGTCATGGCCGTATCTCCCGGCCCCGGCCCGTTGCGATCCCTCTGCCGGTTGACCTTGCGTTCGCGGAACTGCCCGATCACGCTGAATACCAGGAGGGTTGCGAGCACTGCGACCAGTCCTGACATGCCGTATGCGACAGGCAACAGCGAGAGGGCCGCCATCAGGCAGGTCGACAAGACCCCCGTTCTCTTCAGAGGGGGAGGTTGCCATGCAGGTTCACCATCGGTTTCCTCGACGTCCCCTTCGCCCGGCTCCGCCAGTTCGAGGGGCGCAGGCTTGTCCACCGTAATTGCCGAGGGTGACTGCGCATCATCCCACGTCGGAAGTTTCTTGAACGACTCGCCGCCCTTGTTGACCAGGAAGGGGCCTGCGCTTTGCCACCCTGGTTGCGCCTCATCGGGCGGAAGCGGAGGCACGTCGGTGGGGATGACAGCCGTCTGGTCGGGAGGAGACACCGGGTAGGGCACGGTGACAGGCGGCTCCCACTGATTGGGCTGCCCGGCAGAGAGCTCTGGCTGGCCGGGTTGCGGTGCGCGATACACGTCAGTGCTCTGAGTCAGAGGCTGGGTGTACGCCTGATTGGTGGCCATATCGGGATACTGTGTTGTCTCAGGCGTGTCGCTCGTGTAGTCGTCCTCGTCAAATGATGAGGGCATGAATGTTGAGCCCAGGTCACCCAGGCTGGAAGTGACCAGTGAGCTCCCCGTCCATGTGTCTGAGTACTGATCAGTTTCGTCGTCGTGGCCGGAGCCGTATCCATCGCGAGCGTGCGAATCTGCCGCACCGTTCAGAACGGAGCACAGGCTTTCGAAGCTCATACGGTTGTCGACAGTAGGATCCAGGCATCGTTTCATGGACGATGCCAAGCGAGGAGGCAATCCCGCGATATCCGCGTCGCCGGCAAGGACGCGGGAAATGATGACGCCGGGTGCTCCGCCTCCAAAAGGTGGTCGGCCGGTCAATGCGTGCAGGATCGTGGCGCTCAGGGACCACCAATCAGCCTGAGGAGTCACCGGACTGCCTGTCATTACTTCCGGTGCGGTGTAGCCCGCAGTGCCGGACACCAGTCCGGTCGCCGTCAGCCGGTCATCCCCATCCCCGACCGCGATACCGAAGTCGATGAGCACGGGGCCGCGTTTGGACAGAATGATGTTCGACGGTTTGATGTCACGGTGAACCACCCCTGCCCCGTGGACACGTTTGAGGATACGGTTCAGTGCTGTGGCCAGGTGCGCCACTTCGCTCAGTTCCATTGTCCCGCTGCGGATGCGCGAGGCGAGGGTTGGGCCGTTCACGTATTCGGTGACAACGAAGGGTTCGGCGGCTTCCGTTTCAACATCGAGGACGCGCACGACGCCGTCTGATCGGATTCGATTGACCGTGGCAGCTTCTCTGCTCAGACGCTGTCGGGCTTCCTCCGTGGCAGCCTGAGCGGGGTGCAGCATTTTCAGGGCGACTTGTGCTCCTCCATCGTCACGAGCCAGCCAGACAGTGCCGGCACCTCCCGTGCCCAGACGGCTGACCAGTTCGTAGCCGCCAACGCGTTGCCCGATATCCACATCCTTGAGCGTATCGAATGTTGACGCTCTGCAGGACTTAGATTCGAGGATTTTCGACTTTCACGTAAGAGCGGGCGCGGGAAGAAGCTCCCAGTGAGACTGTGGGCCATGCGCGAGGCCAAGAATGACGAGACCTCTTTCACTCATGGCTGATTCTTGCACTGTCATAGCTGATGATGCTGGTCAGTGACATGCGCAACAGGACTGATTCACTATCTCAGGTATCCCCCGCTGTCGATCTCATGGTATTTTTAATCCAGTGCTTTCGTTCACAGGGGGAACGGCAGCATCGGCAGCGGTGAAGACGCCGTTGTCCCGGCTCTCTACTTGGATCGTCCGGCACGTACCTGTCGGTGGAGGTTAAAAACATGGCAACAGTAACGTTTGATAAGGCAACCCGCATTTACCCGGGTTCAGACAAGCCAGCTGTGAAAGAACTGTCCCTGGAAATCGCTGACGGCGAGTTCCTCGTCCTCGTTGGTCCTTCCGGCTGCGGAAAGTCAACGTCACTGCGTATGCTTGCTGGTCTTGAAGACGTCAACTCTGGACGCATCTTCATTGGTGACCGCGATGTCACCGATGTTCAGCCCAAGAACCGCGACATTGCAATGGTCTTCCAGAACTACGCTCTGTACCCGCACATGACTGTGCGCGACAACATGGGCTTTGCTCTGAAGATCGCTGGCACGGATAAGAACGAAATCCGTGAGCGCGTGAACGAAGCAGCACGCATCCTTGACCTGGAGCCCTACCTGGACCGCAAGCCGAAGGCTCTGTCCGGTGGTCAGCGTCAGCGAGTCGCAATGGGACGTGCAATTGTTCGTAAACCGCAGGTGTTCCTGATGGACGAGCCGCTATCCAACCTGGATGCCAAGCTGCGTGTTCAGACCCGCACACAGATCGCATCACTGCAGCGCGAACTCGGTGTCACAACCGTGTACGTGACCCACGACCAGACCGAAGCTCTGACAATGGGTGACCGCATCGCGGTTCTCAACAACGGCATCCTTCAGCAAGTTGGCACACCTCAGGAAATGTACGAACGCCCCGCCAACGAATTCGTCGCAGGATTCATCGGTTCACCTGCAATGAACCTGGGTCGTTTCAAGGTCGAAGGCAACTGGGGCGTCCTCGGAACTGCTCGCGTTGCCCTGTCGGATGCCACCATTGCGGCTCTGAAGCCAGAAGACAACAACACGGTCGTCATCGGCTTCCGTCCTGAGGGACTTGAGCTGGTTGGTGAAGATGTCGAAGGCACCATTCCGATCGAAGTCGACTTCGTTGAGGAACTCGGCTCTGACGCCTACATCTACGGACACCTTGCAGGTGTCGAGGGAGGCCACGGCCTTGGATCGGGTACCGACGAGAATCCTGATGAGAATAAGGAAGACAAGAGCGATCAGTTGATCGTTCGCGTTCCTCCGCGTACCGCCCCGAAGACGGGATCTGTGATCCACGCTCGCGTCATTCCTGCGCAGCAACACAACTTCTCGGCGGCAACTGGCGAGCGTCTGCCTGCCTAAGCTAAGACTCACGAGGGTCAGCTGACGATGCAAATCTGATGCTGTTCCCCCACTGAAATATCACCGGTGGCTCGCCCCAACATGGGGCGAGCCACCTTTTCGTATCTCTCTAGACACAAATTTTACACTCTGTCAAATTTGGATCGAACACTTTGCTCTTCACTGGTGCAGTTGAGGGCTTGGTGGAGGCAAGCAGCGTTCTACCAGGGGCTCTAGCTCTCGTGAGGAGTACGACAAGGTGGAGCGGTCCCAACAATTTGCTTGCATATCGATTCAGCTTCGAACAGGCCGTTGATGGTTTCGGGCGAGGGCTTCCGCGTCACAATCACATACATTACCCGTTGCCGGTTTATTCCTGCACGTCAGCGACGTTTGTCGTTTGAGAAAACACACGCTGCCATCGGCCCACCATCGGTAGGACGATCCGCAACCATCCTGACCTCGCAGCACCTCAACTCCCGCCAATACCTCCCCACCACATTCCCAAACCTCCGAAACACGTAGAACAAAAGCGCAACGCTTCGTTTCAAGACCACTGAGGGAATCTTCAGCGCACTATTTGCCTGACTCATCCTTCCACGAGCACTTGTCACGACCCGTGGCCGGTGAGGCGGGCGATGTGGTGGTGGTCATCCTTCCACGAGCACTTGTCACGACCCCCTTTTTCTTTACTCCAACCTAGTGGTAAGCTTTCGTTGATTGTCTCTCACAGTTGCACGGCAGCATAACTCAAACCCATTGACAGGTGATCACATGTTTATTGCACCCTCTCGTCCAGGGCACAGTCCGACACGCACTCGCACATCGACTTTCACACATTTGGCAGCATTATGCGCGGCAGCGCTCGCGTGTACCTCGAGCCTCGTAGTTGGTTTCGTCTCCCCGACTTGGGCTGATGACGCCGCCTCCGACTCTCCCGAAGCCTCCAATACCATTGCAGATTCACCGCAAAGCGGTACTGAATCGCCCTCAGAGCAGGGAGGCCTTCATATTCCTGAAAATCCGGGAGATCCCGCTGTTGTCGGTACTGTGGAAGATGAAGACTACTCCACAGCAGCCGACGCGCCGATGCCTGGAGCTGCCCCATTGATGACAGCGCCGGCCACCGATTCAGCACGCACCAGTACTCAACGGTCAGCCGCAACCGAATCGGCGCCAGATCCTGAACGCACTGAGGTCTATTGCTACACGCCTCAGCAAGATCTCACGTGCAGCGAGGACCAATTCCGTTCACTGATCACACAGGCTGGCTCCACACCAACTCGCATCGTTCTGGGAATGGTCGGCCCCTATCTCACCGACACTGTCACGATTCCACGCGGAGCTGACATTGAGCTGGTCAATTATCCTGCCAATGCGTGGGGAGCCAATTCCTCGTCGCTCATCGCTGAGGACGGGTTCAGAGGTTCTGCTCTGTTCAACGTCGAGGAAGGCGCTACCCTGACCATTTCTGCTCAGCCCGAAGGCGGCGAGATCGAGATGGGCGCTCGCGGCGAGTACGTTAAGAATGGGCAGATCCTTGTCCACTCACGAGGAGCATTTGTCCTCAATCAAGGCACGCTCAGCGGCGTACGCGACCACTCAGGATCTCACATCGGTGCAGTGACCGTCACGGGTTCCAAAGCTTCGTTCACCATGAATGGCGGCACCATCACCGATAACCACAGACGACAAGATCCCACCACTACTCAAAACGGTGCAGGCAATATCGCAGTCAGCGATGGTGCAACGTTCATCATGCATGGAGGACTCATCACCGACGGTTGGGGCTCAGGCGTCAGTGAGCACTCACCGTACGACTACGGTGAAGCAGGAGGGGTCGGCCTGTACAACGGTGGCCACATGGTGATGAATGGCGGTGAGATCTCCAGCAACAACGGCTTCGCCGGAGGCATTCTCGCAATGTCGTGGCCGTTCTCGAAAGAAGAAGCTGAACAGACCAAAGAATCAGCACGCAATACAGTAGAAATCAACGGCGGAACGATCACCAACAACACCAGTCGATTCAGCGGCGGCGGAGTTTTTTCATTTGGCAACTCCGTTGTGACAATGAACGGCGGAACGATCACCAATAACACCGCTCCCAATGGAGGCGGCGTAGGAACATTCGATAACTACGTACAAGGCGCTGAAAAGACATGGGCAGAGATCCCCAGCACAGGAAAGCAGGCTGGGTACACCCCTGATGCCTGGGCAGACCTTTCTCCGGCAGCTTTTATCATGAACGGCGGGACCATCTCCCATAACAGTGCCTCTCGCACCGGCGGCGGTATCAACATTGTTAGCAACCGCGTTACTTTACGCGGCGGAAACATCGAAGCGAACACGGCGAAGCAAATGGGGGGCGGTGTCTACGTGGCCACCAAGTCCTACTCAGCGCACTTTGAAAACGTTGCAGTTAACCATAATGACGCGGGGTATATCGGTGGCGGAGTGTGGGTCTGCCCGACCGGCTCCATCGACTTATACGTGACAGAAGGTGCCGGGATTTTCAATAACTCTGCCAGCCATTTCGGTTCCGATATCGCCCACGACAATTACGGTTCCGCCGGGTCGATCAATTTACGCTTGGCCAATCGTATGCTGGGTGGCGGCGACGTCACCTACTACTTCGATAACAAAGACCAACGTTTCTCCCCAGAGGCTCCAGGCGACCCGCAAGATTTCTGGGATCGGCCGCTCCGAAATGAGGGTCTCCACTCAGAGGCTACAGATCACACGAAGAATGATGCATCAGCGCTGGCCAAGCTCACAATCACGAAAAACAGTGCCGAACGAGGTGCAGGAATCGGTTCAAACGGCAACGTCACTTTCGGAAAACCCGACACAGTTGATCTGGAAGTCGCTAAGCAGTGGCATGACAGTGAAGGCACCGAGATTCCCGGTGCGTCGCCCTCGTTGCCCTCAAGCATCACGATCCAGTTGATGCGCCAAATCGGGCAGCACGATCCGACTCAGCTCGGCGATCCCATTACCATTACTCCTGATAAGGACGGCAACTGGCGTCACACGTTTAAAGGCCTGCCAACAACCCTCATCAACGCTGGCAGCGACGAGGCTGAAGAGGTTACATATTCAATTCACGAGTTGCACGTCGACGGCTATGATTCAGTCATTTCCCCCATCACCATGATTTCGGATGCCCCGCAGGTGCGCGCACTCACCATCACGAATACGCAGACTCCAATGACTGTGACGGTCAATAAGATCTGGCAAGATGTTGATGGCGAAACGCTTGAAGGCACCTCCCCCGCCATCCCGGACAGCATCACGGTCCAGCTCACCCGGCAAATTGGCGAGGGCGACCCAACCAACGTGGGCGACCCCGTCACCATCACCCCAGATGCTGACGGCAATTGGACTTACACCTTTACGAACTTGCCACGAACCGTTGCAGGCGAGCCGGTTCGGTACGCAGTGGTCGAGACGCCAATCGAAGGATTTGACTCAGCTGCGCAGCAGGCAGCAACGCAGGAGGGCTCTCACGATGTGGTGGTGACACTGACGAACAGGCAGAAGCCACCGACACCACCTACTCCACCCACCCCGCCGACGCCCCCGGCACCGCCTCATCTGGTGAAAACGGGAGCTGATTCCACGGCGCTGTGGTTGTTCGGCGCACTGGGCGCTGCAGGAGTCGCTGTCAGGGCTGGAGCGCGTTTACGGCGCAGGGCTGAGAGATGAGAAGCTGCCCTGATGGCGAAGATCACGCCCCTGCACGGTTTTCACCATCAGGGCTGATCACCTGATCGTACAGCTTTCGCTGGAAGGCAGGGCGATATCGAGGACGACACGGATCGCCGTCAGGCCCCCACGGTCAGTGATCGTCGCGATAGCGTTCGACCCGCAGATGCAGCGCGTACTTCTCACGTAGCTGCGCGATCTGCGTCATCATCTCAGAATGGTGATGCTGGTCAAGGGCTTCTTGGTCATGCCAACGGTCGATCAACAGAACCGTCTCCGGATCATTCATCGGGAAGAAATACTCGTAACGTTCATTACCTTCCTGGGCGCGAACTCGATCAACAATGCCGCTGGTTACCATCTCCTGAGCAAATGCGCGGGCGCTCCCATTGCGTCCTGTGTAATACAGATTAACCGTTAGGCTCATCGTGACCCCCTGTGTCGCTACGTCCAGCGATTTACCGACCAGCCTATTCCTAGCGGCCTGTTCACGCGTTCTGTCCCCTTCACAAGGTATTGTCATGACAGAAGGGGCCAGCTGCGGCCGCTCCTCGGGCCATCATGGAAGGATGTCAAATGCGTCGTCTAGTTGCATCAGGCATTGCAGTGGCATGCCTCAGTCTCCTCGCACCGCTTACCGCGCACGCTGAAAGCGCCACCGCATCTGAGTCACCCTCGACCCCGCACAATATTCTGCAGCTGGGCGATTCCTACTCGGCAGGAAACGGCGCGCAGAACTACACGGACACGAACTGTTACCGCTCGCCCAATAATTACGGTGCTGTCACCGCTGAACGCCTTGGCGCCTCGTACACAAACCGTGCCTGCTCAGGTGCACAGTCGAAGGACTTCTACTCCTCACAGTCCCTGGGGTGGAAGAAGTCGGTGACGAAGACCTACGTTCTACCCAAGTCGACCTACCCTGACCAGCCCGCTGAATGGCAGCGCCGCGTCGAAGAATCCCAGATCTGCGGCGTACTTCCCGAGGGGAACTTCACGTGGGATATTCGCCAGGTCGCTCCCGCACCTGCCGGTTCTCTCTACACGGCCACCGCCGAATGCCACCTGTACGCGCTCCCTCAGCTCGACGCCGTCACCCCCGACTATGACTCCGTGTTCCTGACAATTGGCGGCAATGATGCCAACTTCTTCGGCATCATCGTGTCCTGCTTCATCGGGCGTGATGCCTCGTCCTGCCAGCAGCGCATGAACGAGGCTACCGTCACCGTCGACACCTTCCGCACGCGCCTCACCACCCTTCTGAGAGATATTGACGAGCGTGCCGCCGGCAACGCTGACATCTATCTGCTGTCCTACCCGGATCTGCTGAGCACGCCGTCCTACATGCTTCCCGAAGGTCCTGCAGGTTGGTTCGATGCCGGCACCACGCTGCGCACCCTCCAGGCTCGCTACACCGACCTGCAGTCCAGCATCATCAGCGATCTGAACAAGGCCAATGGGACGACCCGCTTCCACCTTGTTGACATTCGAGACGCCTTCGACGGGCACGGCCTCGATCCGCACATGGCGGCGTCCCAGGATCATTCCTGGATCTCAGCACCTTTCGCCTCCACCGACCTTATGGGCTACATGCATCCCACGCCCAGTGGCTGGGCAGCGGAAGCCGACACGCTCACCGACGCGATTCTTGCGCAGCGTTAAACTCGCGCACAAGGCAGAAACCGGGTTGGCCAGTCGCTCCTCGTGATCTTTCACTCTCAACGAGGGCGACCCCACCCCGCGCATCTGCAAGCCGGCGTCCGCCGGTCCATCCATGCGTCCCACATGACACGCCAATAAAGTGCGAGAATAGACCTATGCCTCAGTCCATGGAGATCACTGCTGCACGCGTCGATCCTGCGTTGCTGGACCTTCCGTGGGAAGTTCCGCTGGAAGACTGGCCCAGTGAGATTCTGGCCGCGCTGCCGCGTGGAATTTCGCGACACATCGTGCGTTTCGTCAACCTGTCCGGGCGCGTGATCGCCGTCAAGGAGATTGGCGAGTCGGTTGCCCACCACGAATATCAACTCCTGCGCGATCTCGTGCGTCTGGATGCTCCGTCCGTCCAACCTACAGCTGTCATTACTGGCAGACGCGACCCGCAGGGCGAAGAGCTCAACGCCGCACTGGTTACAGAGCACCTGCAGTTTTCACTGCCCTACCGCGCATTGTTCAGCCAGTTCATGACTCCCGACACGGCGACTCGTCTCATCGACGCGCTTGCCGTGCTGCTCGTTCGCCTCCACCTGCTCGGCTTCTACTGGGGCGACGTGTCCCTGTCGAATACACTGTTCCGCCGCGATGCCGGGGCATTTTCGGCGTACCTGGTGGACGCGGAAACCGGCGAGCTGCACCCGAACCTGACGCCCGGTCAGCGTGACTACGACGTTGACCTGGCGCGCACGAACATTATCGGTGAACTGATGGACCTGCAGGCTGGCGGTTTCTTTCCGGAGGACGAAGACCCGATCATCGTGGGTGACCGCATCCGTTCGCGCTACGAGGACCTGTGGCACGAACTGACCGCATCCGAATCCATCGAGCTCAATCAGCGGTGGAAGGTCGCTGAGCGCATCGAACGCCTCAACGACCTGGGTTTCAATGTGGGCGAACTGCAGATGGTGTCAGATATTGACGGCACGCACCTGACGATCACGCCAAAAGTGGTGGATGCAGGGCACTACCATCGACAGATCATGCGTTTGACGGGAATGGATGTGGGCGAACAGCAGGCACGCCGCATGCTGAATGATCTGCAAACGTATCGTGCGATCACCGGTCGTCAGAACATGCCCATTGAAATCGTGGCGCACGAATGGATGCGTGACGTGTTCGAACCGATCGTCACCGGCGTGCCGCCCGAGATGACCCGGAAACTCGAGCCGGCGCAGATTTTCCATGAAGTTCTGGAGCACCGCTGGTACCTCGCTCAGCAAGCCGGACATGATATCCCGCTCGCTGACGTCATCGATTCCTATACGCGTTCCGTTCTGCCTCAAAAGCGTGACGAGGCTGTGCTTCTCGATCCTGACCCGCTCGATACTGCAGAGTTGCCTGCCTTCCACAATGAGGATATGTATTAACGAGGGCGACGTTGCACCGCCCCTGACTACGTCTGAAGGAGAATCCGTGTCTGAGTTTCCTCACCTTTTCGCCCATCGCGGGGCCTCGTCCCTTGCGCCCGAAAACACGATGGGAGCGTTCGTCAAAGCGATGGAAGTCGGGGCTCGTCGCATCGAGTTCGATGTCGACATCATGGGCGATGGAACATTACTGGTCATGCACGACCAGACTTTCGACCGCACCACGTCCGGTACCGGCGGCTACTACGACAAAGGTTTCAATGACCTGCGTCGCCTGGATGCGGGCGCGTGGTTTTCCGACACATATCGCTTTGAGCGAGTTCCTGAGCTGAGCGAGGTGCTCACGTTCCTAGACGCCAATCAGATGATCGGCAACCTGGAGATCAAGCCGTGCCAGGGTGGGCAGACGCTGCGCAGCGAGCTTATCGACCGTATTTGCGTGCTCGTGGCCGGTATGAAGAATCCGTCGCAGATCCTGGTGTCCTCCTTTGATCACGCCCTCCTCTGCGACTTTTCCGTCGCATGGCAGGCACATCACCAGGGCGGCCAGGCCAGCGCCTTCGGTACGGTGCGTCGATCCCTCGATCTGGGCTGGCTCGTTGACCCCGAATCCGAGTCGATCACCAGTGCCGTCGATGCCGCCGCCAAACTGGGGTGCACAGCGGTTCACCCTGCAAATGAGGCTGTCACACATCGCGACGTGGAGTATGCCCGTCAGGCTGGCCTGGAAGTGAACGTGTGGACTGTCAACGATGTTGATCGCGCACGCGAACTGGCCGCATGGGGTGTCACAGGTATTTTCACTGATCGGGTTCAGGACTTCCCGGCTGAGGCTCTGCGCGCCTAGGAGACGTTGTGGCGCGTCGGCCGTATGCCGGTCGACGCGCCGTCTCCTTCTGGCAGTTTCTGATACGCCAGGTGCGCAGCGTATCAACGCACATTCGACGAATGGCCATCAGGCTACTACCATCAAAGAAAACGGTTCGAAAGGATTCACACTGCCGTGATTCGTGAACGTTCACATTTATCGTTTTTTTCTCCGTTACCAGGCGCACTGCCTCTCAAGTCAGTCACAGTTACTGATGATTTCTGGTCTCCACGTCGCGAAATCGTCCGCACGCGCTCACTTTCCCATCAGCAGGCTCAGATGAGCAAACCGGGGCATCATTTTGATGCGCTAAAAATGGCGTGGAAACCTGGCCAGACACCAGAACCTCACATCTTCTGGGATTCAGATATCGCCAAATGGATCGAAGCTGCATCGAATTCTCTGGCCTCCCATCCAGATCCCGCCCTCGAAAAAGCCGTTGATTCCACGATTGAACTGCTTGCCGGCGCCCAGCAGGACGACGGCTATCTCAATACCCATTTCACGCTGGTCGAGCCTGACAAGCGCTGGACAAACTTGCGAGATCAACACGAGCTGTATTGCGCCGGCCATCTCATTGAGGCTGCCGTCGCGCATACGTATGCAACCGGCTCGACAAAACTGCTGGGTGTTGTCACCCGCTATGTCGACCTGATTGACCGTGTGTTTGCAGATGATGGACCCTGCAGTGGCGGCTACCCAGGTCACGAGGAAATTGAACTCGCTTTGGTAAAGTTGGCTCGTCTTACGAACCAGACACGCTATCTTGAATTGGCGCAACGCTTTATTGATCGGCGCGGCCAGAAACCCTCATACTTCGCACTCGAAGAACGCGCGCGGACAGGCATGCAGTCAGATGACACATACGAATATCATCAGGCGCATCGACCCGTACGCGAGCAGGATGAAGCTGTCGGGCACGCAGTGCGAGCCATGTACCTTTATACCGCAATGGCTGACCTCGCAATCGCCACTCAAGATCAGCGTCTGCGCGACGCATGCGAGACCCTGTGGAATGACGTGACGACACGCAAAATGTATGTCACGGGCGGAGTGGGATCCGAACCAGCACTCGAATCCTTCGGGCCTGCCTATCATCTGCCGAACGAACACGGCTACGCCGAAACATGCGCAGCTATCGGCCTCGTTTTCTGGGCACAACGCATGGCGTACATGACCGGTCAAGCACGTTACATTGATGTTCTTGAGCGCGCACTGTACAACGGGGTGCTTTCCGGAGCCTCACTCGATGGCATGAGCTATTTCTACGATAATCCTCTTGAGTCCGATGGGACACGTTCGCGCTCACCGTGGTTTGGGTGCGCATGCTGCCCGCCGAATTTCGCACGTCTGCTCACTTCGCTCGAACACTTTATTTACTCCATCGACGAGGGCGACTCTCCTGCCACTTTTTCCGCAGATACCACGTGTCACACTGCTGACGATCACAAGGCTGAAGTGATGACCGTCAATCTCTATATCAGCAGTGAGGCATCGTGGCCTGTTGCAAACGGCAGCATGAAAATCCAGCAGACGAGCAACATGCCATGGGATGGCGACGTCAGTCTCACTGTCAGTGCCAGTTCCCCGACAGAGCACATGCTGCGTTTACGAATTCCGCAATGGGCTTCGTCATTCGCACTGGCCATCAATGGCGAGTCCGTTACCCCTGCGATGCGCGACGGGTACGCGTGCATCGAACGAACGTGGCACGACTCGACGCAGTTGGACCTTCGTCTTGCGATGGACACAACCCGCGTGTGGGCAAATCCCCGCGTAGGAGACTGCGCCGGCAAGGTGGCAATTGAACGTGGACCTCTGGTGTATTGCGCTGAAGAGATTGACAACGATGCACCCATACCATGCATTGCCATAGCCGATTGCTCTGACGCCGATACTTCTTTCAACAATGAGCTCGGTCTCTACGAGCTTCATCTTTCTGCCGCCGCGGCCACCTCCTCGGACAACGCGGCACTGTACTCGCATCACTCGCCGTCATTGACAAGCACTCGCGCAACATTGGTGCCGTACTACGCATGGAATAACCGCGGCCAGGGCGCAATGGCCGTATGGCTCCTGGATGCAGAAAGACTGCGGTAACAGCCTCAACATCCCATGCCGTCTCCGCCCACAACGCTCAGTTCCCCACGAAAGAAACTACTGTGCGGCAGCGTCCGTGCGTCGGTCGGCTCGCAGTGCCAGCATTTTCGCCAGTGACACTTCAGCAACGGAGTCAATGATGAGCAGTGAACCGAGGACACCGGCGACCTTGCTCCATCCGGATCGGGGTTTCGAGGTGCGGATCGCCGTTGCCACCAGCATCGCACCGGTTGCAGCTTCCACCGCTGCGCCGACGCGCACAATCCAGGGCTTTTCAAGCGCGGTCGAGTGGTAAGCCTCCCAGATGTTGTGGCCGGTTGCTTCCGGTTCCCGCAGCAGAATGTCAACGCTTCGACCAATTGCATTGGAAATTCCGCGCGCCATGTGAGGCTGCGTTCCCTCAACTGCTTCAGCCTCGCACCTGCCGAGCAGGAAGTCGGCGGCACTATCCGGCAGGCCAACTGCCGCCACGACGGCTTTCACTGCCTCGTCACCGCTCTTTGTGGTGGCGTCAATGAGTGCGTCGGCGTCGGCACCGGGAATCATCGCGGCGATTTCTTTCATATTCGTGTTTTCGCCGACGAGCGCGTCGATTTCGTCGGTGCTTTTCCCGCTGACACCGCGTTTGCCGGGGACCATCAGGTATCGCATTGCCCAGTTGAAGGAAATGACATGTTCAAGATGGTCGTCGGTCACCAGGAATATCTGGAATTCGTCATCTGCCATGGACAGCGTGACCAGCGGCAAATCGCCGAAGTTCCAGCCCAAACGTTCCGGGGGCAGTTCGGCAAAGAGTGCGCGTGCATCGCCGGGCAGCTCGAGATCTGCAATATCGACACCTTCGAGTGCCGCCAGCAGTGGGACGGACGATGCGGGAGTCCGTCCGATTTCGATAATGCGCGATTTCACTGCATCGAGCGGTTCGTTCATGTCGCCATTGAATTGGGCGCGCAGTTCGTCCTGGCTTAATGAGGCTGTTTCGTCGGCCGTATCTGGTGCGTCCTTGCCGGAATCGTCGTCGCCTGCCTCGTCCGCCCGCGCATCGTCGTGCGGTCCGTCAACAACTTCATCCAGGTGGTCTGACTGGCCGGCGCCAAGTCGCACCTCGGCCTTGTAGGTGGTGGCAAGTTCGTCAGCGAGTTCCTGTTCGGTTGGTCCCGGTTTGAGGATCTCGGAGCGAGGTCCGATGGTGGCGAGCTTGCCATCATCGTTGGATGCCATGACAAAGCCCAGCAGCCGCGTGCTGCGGTCAAACCACTCCAGTCGCGCGACGATTCCTCTCTTGGACAAGTCTTCAGCGACTTCTTCAGGATTGAGTGTCTGGGCAATCATCATGCCGTCAATCCGATTCCACTGTTGCGTCATTGGATCCTCCCACGTTGATTTCACTACCAGTATCTCATCACGAGCAGACGTCTTGCGCCCCATTTTGAGCAGTCAGGCGCCGTTTTCTGCCTTTACACAGCGAAAAGGCTCGGATGGTCACGCTCGACAGCGCGCCCATCCGAGCCTTCTTCACGTCAGTCACCGGCAAGGTGACCGTTCGCGGATGCTGTCAGTGACAGCGGCTCGCGAATGCTTACTTCATCTTGGTGCCGGTGGAGCCCAGACGCTCACATGCCTCGACAACGCGAGCAGCCATGCCAGCTTCAGCAGCCTTGCCCCATGAACGAGGATCGTACTGCTTCTTCACGCCGACCTCGCCGTCGATCTTCAGAACGCCTTCGACGTTCTGCATCATCCAGGCGGCAACGGGACGGGTGAATGCGTACTGCGTGTCGGTGTCGACGTTCATCTTGATGACGCCGTTTTCGACAGCGGTGGCGATTTCCTCAGCGGTCGAACCGGATCCGCCGTGCATCACCAGGTCGAAGGGTCGGTCGCCAGCATCGAACTTCTTGCCCACAGCTTCCTGGATCTCTCCGAGGATCTCCGGGCGCAGCTTGACGAAACCAGGCTTGTACGCACCGTGGACGTTACCGAAGGTCAGCGCTGTGATGTAACGGCCCTTTTCGCCCAGACCCAGTGCCTCGACGGTCTTGATGCCGTCTTCAGGAGTGGTGTAGAGCTTTTCGTTGATCTCGCCCTTGATGCCGTCTTCTTCGCCGCCGACAACACCGATCTCAACTTCAAGAATGGTGTTGGACTTCTGCGACAGCTCCAGCAGTTCCTGAGCGATCTTCAGGTTCTCGTCCAACGGAACGGATGAGCCGTCCCACATGTGGGACTGGTAGAAGGGCAGACGTCCTGCCTTGACTTCTTCGGCTTCCAGTTCCATGAGCGGACGAATCCAGGAATCAATGTTCTGCTTGGCGCAGTGGTCAGTGTGCAGCGCGACGGTGACTGGGTAGTTCTTGGCAACCTCGCGTGCGTATGCAGCCATAGCGAGTGAGCCGGCAACGCGATCCTTGATCGTCGAGCCGGACCAGTATTCTGCGCCGCCCACAGAAACCTGGATGATGCCATCGGATTCTGCTTCCGCGAAGCCTCGCAGAGCTGCAGTCAGAGTTTGGGATGAGGTCACGTTGATCGCAGGGTAAGCAAACTTGCCCTTCTTGGCGCGATCGAACATTTCGTTGTAGACCTCAGGTGTTGCGATAGGCACAGGAGCCTCCTCTTTGAACGACAGTCGGTCAATCAGTATTATCTCATGTTTTGCTCGGCCGTGGAGGGGAGAAAGTCCCGTCCGACCATTGCACACTTATTGGCAGCAGGCCCAGCGCATGAGTGTTGACAATGGCCTCTAGCTCGTCGCCTTTGTTTGCACAACCCATGCCCACATAGCAATGGCAGCGGCATGACCCACATTCATCGACCGGGTCGACCCATACTGCGTGATGTGCAGGATCTGGGAACAAGCCCGCCGCATAGCTTCGCTCAGCCCGCCGCGTTCGGCACCAAAAACCAGGCATGCCCGCTCGGGAATCACGGCCCCTTCGAGCGGGCGCGAGCCCTCCACATTGTCGATACCGATAAGCGTGATTCCCTGCTCGACGCACTGGCGAGCGAGTGCCTGACAGTCGTCAACATGCGCTACATCCAGGTAGCGATCAGTGACCATCGCGCCTCGACGATTCCACCGCTTACGCCCCACAATCCACACACGTCTGGCGCCAAGAGCGTTTGCGGTGCGCACAATCGAGCCGATATTGAAATCATGCTCGACGTTTTCAATCGCCACATGCAGCCCGGTGGAGCGCTGTGCCATGTCGGCACGGATGGCATCCATGGTCCAGTAACGGTACTGGTCTTCAACGTTTCGCGTATCGCCGTTCGCCAACAAGTCGGGGTCGAGTCGCTCGTCATCGGGCCATGAATTTGATCCCCCTGGCCACGGCCCTACCCCTGTAGGAGCGTTGGATGCTGTTGAACGATTCGTATCCTCCACGGCGACTAGGGTACACGGATAATGAGCACCTCGGTTTCACAGGTCGCCTTGACACTGCATTCCAGCTTGCCCCCTCGCCTCGTCTTGCCACTTCTCGACCTGAATACCGCGCACCGCCATACACGCAGACACATGTCGCGACAGCATCTGCACCTTCTTGCCCGGCATCTGCCCACTAACGGTTGATCCTCGATACATTAGAGCCATGAACGAAAATCTCTACGACACGGTGCCGCTCTCGCAGATGCCACCGGCCACTGCCTGGCTGTCCGACATGGATGGCGTCCTGGTCAAGGAAAACCGCGCGCTTCCCGGCGCGCAGGAGTTTCTCGACGCATTGAAATCGCACAACATGCCGTTCCTGGTGCTGACGAATAATTCAACGTTCACGAACCGCGACCTGTCCGCCCGACTGGCTCGTTCCGGCCTGGACGTTCCGGAAGACCGTATCTGGACGTCTGCCAACGCGACCGCTGCGTTCCTGTCGCAGCAGTCCCCGCAATCATCGGCTTACATTATTGGCGAGGCCGGCCTGACCACTGCTCTGCACAATGCGGGCTATATCATGACTGACACGGATCCTGAATTCGTGATTCTGGGCGAAACACGCTCCTACGACTTCAACGCCCTGACTCGCGCGATCCGTTTGATCGAAAAAGGCGCGAAGTTCATCGCTACCAACCCAGATGCGACCGGGCCTTCCGACGAGGGCACCCTTCCGGCAACCGGCTCCATTGCCGCGATGATCGAGCGTGCAACAAACCGCTCGCCCTACTACGTAGGTAAACCGAATCCCATTATGATCCGGGCCGCGCTCAATAAAATCGGCGCACACTCCGAGACCGCGGCGATGGTCGGTGACCGTATGGATACCGATATTCAGGCCGGTGTGGAGGCCGGACTGCGCACACACCTCGTGCTCACTGGCTCAACCGATGAACACGAAATTCAGAATTTCCCGTACCGCCCGTTTGGTGTTCACCAAGGCATTGGCGATCTGGTCGAATTGGTCGAAGCCGGACGCGGCTAAGCTCCGGCCAATCCGCGCCAGGCTGGGATCAGCGTGCAGGCTACCCTCGTGAATCGACCTTCCGGTCAGCACTCACTGAGATCGAGGTAAAAGCTAATCGAGGTCGAGGTCAGCCAGTCCGAGGGCACTGAAATACGGCAGTCCTTCTGCTTCGATACGCTCTTTGGCACCCGTGGCGCGATCCACAACAACGGCAACTGCCAGGACTTCTGCCCCGGCTTCACGCAGAGCATGGACAGCTTCGATCGGTGAGCCACCCGTGGTGGAGGTATCTTCCAGGACGATCACTCGCCTGCCCTGAACGTCTGGGCCTTCGATGCGGCGCTTCATGCCGTGGTCCTTGGCTGCTTTGCGCACCACGAATGCGTCCAGGTTCAGGCCGCGAGAGGCGGCTGCGTGCATCATGGCGGTGGCCACCGGGTCGGCGCCCATCGTCAGACCGCCCACCGCGTCGTAGTCTTCGGGCCCGAAACCAGCCTCTTCCAGCATGTCCAGCATGACGTGGCCGATCAGGGGGCCTGCCTCGTGATGGAGGGTGGCTCGGCGCATATCGACGTAGAAATCAGATTCTTTGCCCGATGCCAGCGTGACGTGCTCGTGGATCACGGCGAGTTCACGTACCAGTTCGGCCAGGCGCGATTTATGGGAGTCATTAGTCATGGGGCAAGCCTACCGCGTGCAGTGCCGGCGCGGAGAGCTTGCCCCATGACATCACATTGGGCATTTCACCTGGGGAGTATTCGCGTGTAGTGGAGTACCCTGGCGCCTCGGTTGCCCGTTCCGTCTGGCGTTCCGCGGCGCCTGCGCCTCCTTTACTGTTTGACGCCACCTGCTGCCAGGCCGGCAACGATGCGGCGCTGGAAGATCAGCACCATGATGACCAGCGGCACGGTGACCACCACGCCGGCCGCCATCTGGGAGCCGAACGGCGTCTCAAACCCGGATACGCCACCGAACTGGGACACAATGACCGGAGCAGTCTTCATGTCCTGTTTGTTGACCATCGTCACGGCAATGAGGAACTCATTCCACGCATTGATAAAGACGATGATGGCAGTGGTGAAAATGCCGGGAGCGGCGATCGGAATGATGACTTTGCGGAAGGCCTGACCTGGCGTGCAGCCATCGACCATTGCGGCCTGTTCCAGTTCGCGCGGCATCTGCCTGAAGAAGCTGGTCAGGTTCCACACGGCCAGCGGCAGTGCGAATGACAGGTCGGGCACAATCATCGACTGATAGGTGTTGATCCATTCCCACTGTGTAAACAGCTTGAGCAACGGCACCACGATGGCGACCAACGGGAACATCGACGAGGCGATGACAATGGTCAGTACCAACGTCTTGCCCGGGAACTCCAGTCGCGCCAGAGCGTACGCGGTGAACGTCGCGACCAGCAGTGCCAGAATCGTCGTCACGCCGGCAACGATCAGCGAGTTCAACAGTGACTGCGTGAACAGGCGGTCTGGCTTGAAGACCTCAACGTAGTTTTCCATGCTCACTTCGCGCGGCCACAGCGTCGTGTCGAAAATGTCGCGCGTGGGACGCAGTGAGGACACGATCATCCAGTAGAACGGAGCCAGACAGAACACCACGATCGCGATGATGCCGATCCATGAGGACGTGTCGAGCAGAGCCGCCTTGACACCTTTGCTTTTCATCGTGACACCTCCGCAGTCGATCCGGCCTGGGCAGGCGCGTCAGCTCCCCCGGTGGTGGACGAGGGTGGCCTTTGGACTTCTTTCGCTTCCTTCGAACGCTTGAAGAACGCGCTCAAACGCAGCTTCGAGCTCTTCTGCGACTGGCCGTCATCTTCAAACAGTTCTGCGCCGAGCAGCTTGATGAAGGCGAAGGATATGAGGAAGACGTAGAGGAACAGGATCACTGCGTACGCAGCACCTGACCCGTATCTCAGGTTCGTCGCCTCATCCTGAACCAGCATGGACAGCGTTTCGACAGATCCTTTACGCGGTCCAATCAGAATGTAGGGCAGGTCGAACATGCGCAGAGCATCGAGAGCGCGGAACAGGACTGCGACAACAAGTGCTGGTTTGACCAGTGGAAGCGTGATGGACAGAAAACGACGCCATGCGTTTGCACCGTCAATCTTGGCTGCCTCGTAGACTTCCTCGGGAATGATCTGCAGACCGGCTAGTGTCAGCAGTCCGATGAACGGCGCCGTCTTCCACGTGTCGGCGATGATGATGGCGAATTTGGCGGGCCATTCAGATGTCGCCCACAGGATCTGCGTATTGAGCAGGGCGTTCGCAGCTCCGTGCGCATCGAAGATCCACTTCCACAGCACGGCCGAGATGGCAGTGGGAATGGCCCATGGCACGAGGATTGCCGCACGGACGAATCCGCGCGCCTTGATGGCCTGGTGCATGATGAGCGCCATGATCACGCCGAGGACGGTTTCGATACTGACTGTGACAAACGCGAAGAATGTCGTGTTCCAGAACGCGGTCCAGAATCGTGCGCCGGTGTCTCCGGCGAAAATGTTGATGTAATTGTCCAGTCCAACGAATGGCTCGGTATCGTTGACGAATCCTGTTTCAGGATCGATTCCCTTGGCGCCGAACAGCGACTGATACAGAGCCGAAATCGTGGGGAACAAAATGACGATTGAAATAACGATGATGGTGGGCGAAACAAGCAGTGCCGCCAGGCGACTTTGCTGTTTCTGCGACTCAGATTTTCCGCGACGTTGCGTCTTCTGAGCGGGTGCTTTCGCCATGAGTTCTTCCTCCTGGAAAGCGCGCTAAGGCTCCTGGTTGGGTGGCACCAGCCACCCAACCAAGAGCGGTGACAATGTTACTGCTGAGCAGATGTGAGCTCGGTGAGTTTAGCGCTCAGGTCCTTAACCGCCTGTTCGGACGTGGCCTGTCCCTGCAGTACGGGGAAGACGGCATCCTGGATCGCTGCCGACACGTCGCCGTAGTTCACAACCTGCGGGCGCGGTGCAGCGCTCTCGATGGAGCCCTTCAGCGCCGGCAGATACGGGTACTGGTCAATCAGTTCCTGATCGTCGTACAGCGCGGAGTAGATCGGGGCCAGTGTCTGCTCGGTGAGCAGGCGCTTCTCGATATCTTCTGAGGTGAACCACTTGATGAAGTCGTACGCGGTTGCCTTGTTCTTGCAGAAGCTGGAGATGGCGACGTTGTGGCCGCCCAGTGAGGACATGCCTCCTTCAGGCTGATCTGCGGTCAAACCAGGCAGCGGAGCAACTCCGAACTTGTCGCCCAGCTTTTCCTTGGTCAGGGAGTACTGGTATGGCCAGTTGCGGTAGTAGACCAGGCGGTCGCTCTCGAATGCTGCGCGGCCTTCTTCTTCCTTGTAAGTCAGGGCTTCTTCAGGAATGAAGTTATCCTTGAAGGCGTTTTCAAGCGTCTGCAGACCCTTGAGGGCTTCAGGCGAGTCGACAACCACTTCGCCCTCGGGGCTGACAATCTGTCCGCCGGCGGAGTGAATGGCTTCGTCAACATTGACCGTCAGGCCTTCGTACTTGGCCATCTGTCCGCCATAGCACCCGATGTCTGAATGACCGTCGAGGCCGCGCACAGCTTCGCAGCCTTTCTTCATGTCATCCCACGTCTTGGGCGGATCGGTCACGCCGGCCTGCTCAAGCAGGTCCTTGCGGTAGTACAGAATGCCACCATCAGAAGCGTATGGAACGGCGTAAAGTTGGTCACGGTACAGGCCTGTCTGCCACACAGCCGGCAGAATCTTGTCCTTTTCGAAGTCTGCCTCGTTGAGCGGCTCAACCCAGCGGTGAGCAGCAAATTCGGCGACGTGGATGTTGTCCAGAGAAATAACGCAGTATGCATCTGATTGGGTCTGAGCGTTCTGAACCATCGAGTTGCGCTGCTGATCGGCTTCGGCCGACAGCTCGATCATCTCAACCTTTTCGTCCGGGTGGTCCTTGTTCCAATCCTCCAACATGGGAGCCATCAGACCGGAGTTGTCTTTACCCTGCACATAGGTGATGGGGCCGCGCCCCTCGAATTCACCGGTTGCGCCGCCACCAGAGGCACCTGAGTCCCCTGATGTCTGTCCGCCACCGCCACTGCTACATGCCGTCATCAGCACCATCGCAGCAGCGCCAGCTGCCAAGGCAATTCCTTTTCTGGTTGCCATTTGCGTTCACTCCTTCGTGTCAAAAAACCTGAATTTGGTGGTCTCTCAGATCGAGCCGCCTCTCAGGTGCCGATCAACGATCGACGTCGCTTTCACTCTACAACGTTTTCTCCACAAAATGTATGCGATTGCAGCGCGTTACATTTGTTTACATTTGGTAACAATTTTGGCAAACTTGCCCGCACAACGCCCCGCGATGCTAGCAGCCCCGTCACGCTACATGTGCGGCACGGCGCGCATCACCTTACGCATCAACCACCGCGGAGTCAGCCGAGAGACCACATTCGCGCTCTTATACAGCGCAGTCGGCGTCACCAGCACCCGCCCTCGACGAACGGCCTCAAGAGCTTGCGAGACCACCGTTTCCGCATCCGACCAGATCCATCCCGGTGTGTCGGACACATCAACATCAGCTGCCTTGTGGAAGTTTGTGCGCGTCATGCCCGGTGATACAGCGGTGACAGTCACCCCGGTTCCTTCCAGTTCGAACGCCAATCCTTCGCTGAAGGCTTTCACCCACGCTTTGTGCGCGCTATAGGTACCCATCCCGGTCTCTGCAGCGATGGAGGAGATGTTGCAGATGGCGCCTACTCCTCGTCGGCGCATGGCACGACCAGCGTGGTACGACAGCACCATGACGGCTCGCACCATCACATCCAGGGCCTGCTCTTCCGTCTCCAGTTCGTTGTCGAGGAACTCCTCCCCCAGACCCATCCCTGCGTTATTGACCAGCAGGCCCACCGGTGCACATCCAGATTCATCATCAGGCTGAACGTCGAGACGCTCGGCAACCCGCTGTACGTCCCCGGTTTGCGACAGGTCAGCTGCGATCACCTCGGTCGTGATGTTCGCGATCTGCTCCAGACGATTGGACAGGTCATCGAGTTTTTCCTGCGTGCGGGCAACCAGAACCAGATCATGTCCCGCCTCGGCAAGTTGCCAGCAGAATTCTTCTCCCAGACCTGATGTTGCTCCCGTGACTAAAGCTGTACCCATAACCTCATCGTAAGGTCGCCGGCGCATGCATGCTCGCTCAGTGACCAGCATGCGCCGACGGATCCATGCTCGCTCAACGCTTGGCCTGCGCCGGTAGGGTGGAGACATGAGGATTGGAACCTGGAACATTAACTCAGCCCGTACCCGCGTCGACCGCGTCATCGAGTGCTGCGCGCGGTGGAATCTGGACGTACTGGCAATGCAGGAGATCAAATGCAAGCCGGGTCAGTTCCCGATTGACGCGTTCACCGATGCCGGCTACCGCGTGGAGGTTCACGGACTCAACCAGTGGAATGGCGTGGCGATCGCTTCCAGGCTTCCCATTCTCAGCGTATCCCGCGACTTTCCGGGAGCGCCCACATGGGGAGATCCTGCGCGCGTCGAAGCGCGTGCCCTGCGAGTGCGGATCGACGATGGAACGCCTGAAGGACTGGATGTGTGGAGTCTGTATGTTCCGAACGGCCGCGAGATTGACCACCCGCACTACCAGTACAAACTCCAGTGGCTCGCCGCACTGCGCGCTGCCGTTTCACCTTACGTTGCAGGCGATTCCAGCGGGGTATCCAAGGGCGATGCCCCGGGTGAGGACTCACTGGCCGAGGGCGGCGCTGTCCCACCTGCAACGGCATCGGATGAGGGCGGCTCACCGAGCGCACTGCTGGTGGGCGACTGGAATGTGGCACCGCGCGATGAGGACGTGTGGGATATCGACTTCTTCGACGGCCGTACCCACGTCACACAGCCAGAGCGTTCCGCCTTTGAGGCTTTTGCAGCCGATGGATGGGTGGAAGCGACTCGTCCTCGCGTCACGAACTACACGTACTGGGACTACCAGCAGCTGCGTTTCCCTCGTAACGAAGGAATGCGCATTGACTTCATGTATGCGACGCCTGCACTTGACGCCCGCATCACGCAGGCGTGGATTGATCGCGATGAACGCAAAGGCAAAGGGGCCTCTGACCACGTGCCGGTCATCGTTGAGATCGCACATTAGGGTGCCTCTGCCCGAGGTGGCCGCACGACGCATACTCTCGATGCGTGGAGCGCAGACAAATGGGCCGGCAGCAGAGCGTTATCGGAGGCTGTCGCCAGCAGGGCACCGTTGCAAGGCGTCGCCAGCAGTGCCCTTATGCGAAGCGCTCAAGAATCTGATCATTGAGCAGGCACCAATTCTTCTTGTGCCAACTGCCAAACTTCTCTGTGCCGACGAATACAGCCGCCAGGTCTCGACCACGATCAACCCAGATGAACGAGCCGGACACTCCGAAGTGCCCAAACGTGGCGGGGTCGGCATGCTGAGATGTCCAATGCGGCGATTTGTGGCCGCGGATCTCCACGCCCAGCCCCCAGGGGCACGGGCGGTGCTTACGGTATCCAGGCACGAAGCCATCCAGATCAGGGAACTGCACTGACACGGATTGTTGATCAAGGTCCTCGCTGATCAGCGTGGGAGCGAGGAGCTCCTGAGCCAGAGCAATCAGATCCGCCGCACTTC
Organism: Schaalia radingae; assembly: GCF_900106055.1. Taxonomy (NCBI): domain Bacteria; kingdom Bacillati; phylum Actinomycetota; class Actinomycetes; order Actinomycetales; family Actinomycetaceae; genus Schaalia; species Schaalia radingae. The sequence continues at coordinate 1,992,219 of NZ_LT629792.1, forward strand.
CAACCGCGGAATAAGCAGGAGATCCGGGCGCATCTGCTGTTGTCATTCCCAGCGGCTCCAGGACACTCAGCTCGATCCAGCGACTGAGTTCTTCACCTGTGGCCTCGCTTGTTGCCTCCCCTAAGATGTCGAAGCCTGCGTTGGAATAGATCCGCACCGTTTCTGGGGGCACCTGCGCCTCGCGCGAGTCGGCTGCAATTCCGGAGGCGTGAGCCAGCAGGTGACGCACGGTAGATCCTGTCGGCCCCAGCGGATCATCAAGGTTCATCAGGTGCTGGTCAATTGCCACAAGGATGGCGCGTGAGGCGATGACTTTCGTGACCGATGCCAGAGGGTAGACCACTGACTCATCGCCTTGCACATACAGCGTGCGGTCGCTGCGCAGCACTGCGAGCGCGTGTTCGAACGGGACGGGGTACAGATCCATGTCAGCCACTATGCCTCCAGGTTACGAACTGAGAGTCCCTGCCACTCGCAGGAAACGTGCATAAACGTCACCGACTTCTTCAGGGATCGCCTGGCCCACTTTCAGTGTTGTGTCCGAATCCAGTCCGAGGAGTCGGTGGGTCTGTGCCAGGAAGATAGCCACTGTTTGGAGCCCCGTCTCCTCATCGTCGGAGTAGCGGGCCTGCAGAGACAGGCCGAACCATATCTGCATAAGGGTTTTCGCCAGGAACGCCGGACTGAGATCGGTCTTGACAATGCCCTCAGATGCCAAGCGGGTCACCTCGTCGCGCAGGAAATCGTGGATCGCATAGATCCTCGCGACGAAGTGATCGTGAACAGGGTGCGTCGTTGATGCTGCTTCAACTGCAAGAATGCACTCCAGGTCAATAATCATCGAGACATCCGGGTTGTTCGCCAATCTCATCATGGCGATCGCAAAGTCGAACAGCGTTTCGGGAATGACGCGCGCCTGAACGGTCCGGCCATTTTCGGCGTCTTCCACGAAATCAACCAGCCCCGCTCGTTCCTCCATGCGGTTGATCACAGAACCCAGCAGCGCTTCTTTTGATGGGAAGTGGTAGATGACCGCAGGATGGGATATTCCCACTTCACGACCGATGTCACGCAATGATATGCCGGCGAAGCCACGGCGCGAGATGAGCGACATCGCCACGTTCAGGATAGATTCGCGGGTGGCCAGGCCAGTCGAGTATGAACCGCGATTCTTGCGCCCTGTCGTCACGATTGCCACCTCAACATGTCTTTGAACCGGTGCTTTGAATGCGCCACGGATAGATCCGTCCCCAGTCTATCTGCAACTCGGCATCAAACTGAGCCGCCCTCGCCAAACTAGACGAAGGCGGCACCAGTGATCACCCCACCAATTATTCACTTGCGATTTTACCTGTCAGGATCGGCGGGTGCAGGATTTCCCGACGCTTACTCGGCGCTGTCGTCCGGCGTGTATTCGCTTTGCTCGGCGCTGTGGTCCGGCGAATGATCGCCATACTCGTCGCCATCAGGCTCGGATGGCCTGACGCGCTGCATCGTCAGGGATCTGAGATCCTCGCTGACATCCACGCGCACTTCGTCACCGTCATGCACCTGGCCGGACAGAATCATCGTGGCCAGTCGGTCCCCCACCTCGCGCTGAACAGTGCGACGCAACGGACGAGCACCATAGGCCGGATCGTATCCTGCACGAGTCAGCCATCGGCGTGCCGGTTCGGTCACCGTCAGCGCGATGCGCCGGTCAGCCAATCGACGGGCAAGCGCCGCAACCTGAAGGTCTGCGATCTGCGCCAGCTCTTCACTGGTGAGCGGTTCAAACATGAGGACCTCATCAAGACGGTTGAGGAACTCAGGTTTAAATGCCATCCGCACCTGCTGCATGACCGCGTCATGGCGTTCCTGCTGTGACAGCGCGCTGTCGGCGAGGAACTGTGAGCCCAGGTTCGATGTCAGAATGAGGATCGTGTTGCGGAAGTCAACCGTGCGTCCCTGCCCGTCGGTCAGTCGCCCGTCGTCCAGGACCTGCAACAGGATGTTGAAGATCTCAGGATCGGCCTTCTCGACCTCGTCCAACAAAATGACGCAGTACGGGCGGCGGCGAACGGCCTCGGTGAGCTGACCGCCTTCCTCGTATCCGACATATCCGGGCGGAGATCCGACCAGGCGAGCAACCGAATGCTTCTCGGAATACTCGCTCATGTCGATTCGCACCATGGCGCGCTCATCGTCGAAGAGGAAGTCCGCCAGCGAGCGTGCCAGCTCGGTCTTACCGACACCAGTGGGTCCGAGGAACAGGAATGATCCATCGGGACGGTTCGGGTCAGACAGCCCGGCGCGCGAACGACGCACCGCATCGGCTACGGCGCGAACAGCCTTCTTCTGACCGATCAGTCGCTTGCCGATCACGTCTTCCATCTCAAGCAGTTTCTCGGTTTCCCCCTGGAGCAGGCGCCCCACAGGAATTCCGGTCCATGACTCGACAACTTCCGCGATGGTGGTGGCATCGACTTTCTCCGCGATCATCGGCTCAGGCGTGCTGCCGTCTGCCGCGTCACGTTCGGCTTCCGACTCGGCCTGCTCGATCTGGTGTTCGACAGCGGGGATCTCGCCGTTTTGCAAGCGACCGGCTTCCTCCCATTTGTTCTGGCGGATCGCCAGCTCCAGTTGAGTGCGCAGGTCATCGAGCGTGACACGCAGGTCACCGACCTTGTTGTGCCCGGCCTTTTCAGCCTCCCACCGGCTGGTCAGCGCGTTGAGTTCTTCCTGCCGGTCAGCCAGGTCCTTGCGCAGCTTCACCAGGCGTTCCTGCGTGGCAGCATCCCCCTGATCGGGATCGGACTCGGCAAGGTAGGATTCCTCCATGCGCAGCCTGTCCACCTGGCGACGCAGCTGATCAATTTCCACGGGGCTGGAATCCAGTTCCATACGCAGCCTGGATGCGGCCTCGTCAATCAGGTCAATCGCCTTGTCGGGTAGTTGCCTCCCGGTAATGTAGCGGTCGGACAGTTGCGCAGCAGCGACGAGGGCACCGTCGGAAATCGTGACTTTGTGGTGTGCTTCGTACTTGGGTGCAATGCCGCGCAGAACGGCGATGGTGTCCTCCACTGACGGCTCCCCGATAAAGACCTGCTGGAAACGGCGTTCCAGTGCAGGGTCCTTTTCGATGTTTTCGCGGTACTCGTCCAGTGTGGTGGCACCCACCATCCGCAGCTCGCCGCGCGCCAGCATGGGTTTGAGCATGTTGCCCGCATCCATTGATCCTTCAGCGGCACCGGCGCCAACAACTGTGTGCAGCTCATCAATGAAAGTGATGATCTGCCCGTCCGAACGTGCGATTTCGTTGAGAACGGCTTTGAATCGCTCCTCGAAGTCGCCACGATACTTGGCACCTGCCACCATCGATGAGATGTCCAGTGACACGACTCGTTTGTCTTTGAGCGAGTCGGGCACGTCACCGGCAACAATTCGTTGCGCCAAGCCTTCGACCACAGCGGTCTTGCCGACACCGGGTTCACCGATCAGCACAGGGTTATTCTTCGTGCGTCGTGACAGGACCTGAATGATGCGGCGGATCTCGTTGTCACGGCCGATGACCGGGTCGAGTTTTCCTTCACGCGCCACCTGCGTCAGGTCGCGACCGTATTTCTCGAGTGCTTCAAATGAGCCTTCGGGGTTGGCCGACGTGATCGGGTCAGGGCGCAGCTGCGAAAGTGCACGGGTCAGCGCTTCTTCCGTCGCCCCCTGATCGGTCAGGATCTTTCCTGCATCCGTGCCCGAGGCTGCGAGCGCGATGAGCAGGTGTTCGGTTGACGTGTACTGGTCCCCGCCCTCTTTCGCCCTGCGCTGCGCGTCGGTGATGACGGTGAGCAGCGTGCGGGATGTGGCGGGCTGAGTGGTCGTGGCACCTTGTGTGGAGGGCAGTTTCACCAAAGCGCTGCGGGTGCGTGCGCCCACGACCTTCCGGTCTGCTCCAACGCTTGCCAGCAGGGACAGGGCGATACCCTCGTTTTGTTCGAGCAGTGCGCCCAGCAGATGCAGGGGCTCGACCTGCGGATTGGATGCGGCTGCCGCTGACTGCAGCGCCGATCCGATGGCTTCCTGAGCCTTCGTTGTGAACTCTTCGCTCACGTGTACCTCCTAAAGTGTTGCCCCTCAGCCACCTTCCGGACCGTTAGTTTTCGGTCAACGAGGGAGTCTGACGGGCTTCGTTGTCTGATCTACTCATTACAACGACACACGCCTTGAGTCTATTCCACTCAACTTTGTGATTCAGGAGTTCAGTTGCCGACCTCACTGTGCACAGCCTGCAGGCGTTCTTCGCGCAGGCGCTGCACGCCGGGAACAGTCAGTTCAGACAGGTCTGTCATCGCTATTCCCATTGCCTGGCTCAGCAGGTAGTCAGCCAGCTGCGGGTTGCGCGCCAGGACGGGGCCGTGCATATAGGTGGCGATGATAGACCCCTGGTGGACACCGTCGCATGCTCCGTCGCCTGTATTGACGCCGTTGCCCGTTCCGCGGATGACGGTTCCCAGTGGCGTGGCATCCGGTCCGCATGTTGTGGCACCGCCATGATTTTCAAATCCTGTGAGCAGGTCGGTCAGCCCGTCGATTCGGGGCGTGGTGAGAATCTCACCGATAGTTCTGCTGCCCTGAGGTGCGGTGGTGACGTCCAGGAATCCCAAACCGGGCACGCGCACTGCGTTAGCATCCTCGTACCATTGGCCCAGCACCTGCAGGGAGGCGCAGATCGCCAGAATGGGGGCACCCCGCTCAACAGCGCGTTTCAGCCCGGTGCCGTCACTCATTTTTCGAGCGGCGAGAGCCTGGGCGGTGTCCTCTCCCCCACCCAGGGTGTACAGGTCAAGGTCTTCAGGCACGCATGTGTCCAGGTCGACGCTGATGATGTCAGCATCAATTCCGCGCCTGCGTGCGCGTTCGCACAGCACCACCGCGTTGCCGGTATCGCCGTACGTGCCCAGTACTTCGGGGTAGAGCACACCGATCCGCAAGGTTGATTCACTCATCGCGTCCTCCCTCGGCCGTCGTCTGCGTGCTCTGCGTACCGGCGTGGCGTTCTTTTTCGCGCCGGTCAATTTCACGTTTCGTGTCACGAAATGACGTGTAGTTTGCCAGGAATTCGATGCGTCCTTCAGCACAGCGCGTCAATGCCTCGATCGTGTCGGGCACACATTCACAGTGGATGCCTGCATATTCGAGGCGCACAGCCAGATCCGCCGCGCGTTCCCCCGACGCCACGACGCGTTCGGCGCACGGATACTGTTGGAGCACTGAAAAGTCCACGTCCCACAGCCATGACAGGTCTTCGCCATCAGGGATCTGCCCGTTCACCGCGATGACCAGTCCGTTCGCAGTGGCATCCACCATCGTCATGGCTTCCTGCCACCCGGCCGGGTTCTTCGCCAGCATCATACGCACGCGGCGACCATTGACCTCGTGAGTGGAATACCTCCCTGCTACTTCTCTGACCTCACCGATCGCCCGACTCGCGCCGTCAATGTCGACGCCCACTTGATGCGCAGCCACGATCGCGTGCGCCGCGTTGCCGAGGTTCGCTGCTCCAGGCAAATTCAGTTTCACGTCGGTGGCGTGGCCCTCGCGCGAACGAAGTGTCGCCTGGCCGGACGCCTCGACCTTTTCCAGCCACCAGTCAGGTTCGGGACGCCGATAGGGGTGGTCTGCCCCGACTACATGCCAATCATCGCCTTGACGCACGAGCCTGCCGCCGCGGGGAAATCCTGCTGAGTCCGCCCCCCACGTGGTACCGGCTGCCACCCAGATCACCGACTTCGCATCCCATGCGGCTGAAGCGATCAGGGGATCATCACAGTTCGCAACAATGGTTGCATCGGGGTGGGCATTGACTGCCTGACGCAGCCGCCGCTCCACTGTGCCGATTTCACCGACACGATCCAGCTGGTCGCGTGACAAGTTGAGCAGCACCATCACTGCAGGGTTGACCTGTCCGGCAACGATCGGCAGGTGCATTTCATCGACTTCCAGTGCAGCGAATTGTGCGCGAGGCGCCATCATGAACGCACTGACAATGCCGGGCGGCATGTTGTCGCCGTTCACGTTCGAGGCAACCTGCCCGCGTGTGGACAGCGCTGCGCGAATCATTCGCGTCGTCGTGGATTTACCGTTCGTGCCGGTGACTGTGACGCAACGGCACCCTCGGGACACTTCCGAAAGAACGTTTGGAGCCAGTGCGAGGGCGACTCTCCCACCGATCATTCCGCCTGAACCTCGTCCCAGAGCACGAGAGGCGGTGCGAGCCAGCGATCCAATTCCCGTTGCCACGCGGGAGCGAAGGGATCGCGACGAGTTCGACGATGGTCGGGTCGAATCATGAGGCACTGTCATGAGGTCACATTAGCGCGGCAAAGGCCCGCACCTCCACTTTCAGCTGGTGTGGTGCGGACCTTGAAAAAGCACATGCGCTTCCATGTCGATATGGTGGGGCATATCGCTGAGGTCTCGCCTCGTGGGGCGCATCGGTCGGGTCCTGCCCGTCCCGAGAGGCGTAGAGGTTGAGCCTAGCCGTCGCGACGCGCTTGCCAGTCATTCATCCAGAAACTCACCAGGTCCATCAGCTGAGTAGGCGCCCATCTGACCAGTGCTCCACCGTGGAACGTCAGTTCAGTCCCTGTTGATGCGCCTGTGTCCACCGGCGTGTCAGCACCTCGCCGGGCCGAACCCGGACGCTCGCCACGACGCAGTGAAGAGACTTCACCTGTCGGTGAGGCGGCAAAGACACGGTCGCGTCGCCGCCTGACTTCATCGAGCTGATGTTCGAGCGCGTCACGTTCGCCTTCAAGCTGTTCGAGTGCCCGCTCCAGGTCGAGGATTCTGCGAATTCCCGCCAGATTAATGCCCTCTTCCTGGGACATGACCTGGACGGCGCGCAGACGTTGGATGTCACGGTGCGTGTAGCGCCGCCCTCGTCCCTTGGTGCGGGCAGGCGTCACCAGGCCCAGGCGGTCATACTGCCGAAGCGTCTGCGGATGCATGCCTGCCAGTTCTGCCGCCACAGAAATCACGAACGTCGTTTGCGAGTGAGAAGGCAGCATGTCTTACGCCTCCGCCCGCTTTGCAAGGTCAGCGCGTGGATCCCAGTCACCCAGCGACGCGCTGAAGGCGTCGAGCGCCTCGCGCTGCTGTTTCGTGAGCTTCGTGGGGACAGCAACCTGCACCTCGACCATCAGGTCACCACGACGCTTCCCGTTGGGCGCTCCGCGGTGGCGCAGTCTCAATACGGCGCCTGACTGAGTGCCTGCGGGGATCTTCATGGCGACATGTGAGCCGTCAGGAAGAGGCACGCTGACTTTGGCGCCCAATGCTGCCTCCGACATCGTCACCGGCAGCTGCATCCGTAGGTTGTCACCGTCGCGCGAATAAACAGGGTGCCTAGCCACGTTGATCGTGACGATCAGGTCACCGTTCTTCCCGCCATTTGAGCCGGGACGCCCCTTGCCGCGCAGACGGATCTTCTGACCGTCCTTCACGCCGGCAGGGATGCGCACCGTCATCGAATGGCCGTCAACGGTCATCCGCACGGTGGTGTCTTCCATGGACTGGCGGAACGTCAGTGTAGTGGAGGCACGCAGGTCATTTCCACGTTGGGGTCGAGGACCACCAAAACCTGCTCCGGGCGCTCCCTGACCGAATGAGCCCGACCCGTAGGGGCCAGACTGTCCGCCGGCGCTGCCGCCGAACAGGTTCGAGAACATATCCTCAAATCCTGCTCCGCCGCCGCCCTGGGTGCTGTAGCGCACTCGGGTCTGACCACCCGGCCCACCGCCACCGCCGAACAGGTTGGAAAACAGGTCTTCAAAGCCCGCTCCGCCAGCCGCGCCGCCGGGGCCTGCCTGGAATCGTGCCCCGCCACCTGCCATTGAGCGCAGCGCATCGTATTGTTTGCGCTGTTCAGGATCTGACAGGACGGCGTAGGCTTCACCGATTTCCTTGAAACGCTCTTCGGCTTTCGCATCTCCAGGATTCTGATCGGGGTGCCACTTTCGGGCAAGCTTGCGGTAGGCCTTCTTAATGGCTGCCGCGTCGGCGTCTTTCCCGACTCCCAGAGTCTTGTAGAAATCTTTTTCCAACCAATCTTGTCCGCTCATGTCACCTCATCTCCCGGTTGTCTGCCTGTGAGCAGTTCGTTTTCTCGTGGGCATCGGTTAATGCCCGTCCTTGTACGTGTCACTGTGGGTTGTGAACCATCACTTTCGTGGGGCGCAGAACCTTCTCACCCATGCGGTATCCGGGCTGCAGAACCTGGCCGATCACAGGGTGGTCGACATCCTCACTAGCTTGTGCCATCAGCGCCTCGTGCAGCGAGGGGTCGAAGTCGTCCCCTTCCACACCGTAGCGTTCCATCGCGAACTGACTCTTGAGAACTTCTTCAAGTTTGTTAGCGATCGCTGCGAAAGGTCCGTCTTCGAGGTCGCCGTGCTGACGCGCTGCGTGAATATCATCGAGGACGGAAATCAGCGCTTCTGCCACTTCCTGCTGACCGCTCACGCGGTGGGCGGATGCAGCTTCCTTGGAACGGCGCACGTAGTTGCCGTACTCCTGGTTCAGGTTGTACAGGTCGGCGCGTGCCCGAGCCAGGTCGTCATCCAGCTCTCCGATTCGTGCCATTGCCTTGGCCAGCTCGGTATCTTCGACATCATCCTCAAATGCGGACATATCGTCGGTACTTGCTGGCGCAGCATTGGCGCCATCAGCCAATTCGCTATTTACATCGTCTGCGCAGACATCGGAGGTGCCGTCAGATTCATTGGACGTGGTGCCATCGCGAGGGGCGGTCGAAGCTGAATCGTCTACATCTGAGTTTTCGCGTGCTGAGCCTGCTGGTTCAGACGCATCACCTGTGTGCGACGCATCGGCCTCACGGGCGGCAGCGCCATGCTGTGAGGCGCTGCCGGTGCCGTTGCCCTCGGCGTGTGCATCTGACTGTTTGCCGGATGCACACGCGTTCTGGTCGGTGGGACCCGATGGCGACACGCGCGGATCAGACTCGGAGGGCCCGGTCTGGCTCTTGTCGTTCATCGGTGTCTCACTCACTTGTCGTCGTCCTCCTCATCAACGATTTCAGCGTCAATGACGTCGTCATCGCTCGATGATGCATCTGCCTGGCCGGCGCCGGCCTGCGGAGCGTCTGCCTGAGCCTGGGCCTGGTCACCCTCGGCCTGCTGCGCGGCGTAGATTTCCTGACCGATCTTCAGTGATGATTCGTCGAGCTTGGTCATAGCCGACTTCACTGCTTCGATGTCGTCACCCTCGAGCGCCTTCTTGACCGCGTCGATATCCGTCTGGACCTCGTTGCGCGTACCTTCTGACACCTTGTCGCCGTCATCCTTGAGGAATTTCTCGGTCATGTAGACCTTCTGCTCGGCCGTATTGCGTGTTTCAGCTTCCTCACGACGCTTCTTGTCATCGGCGGCGTGCGCTTCAGCTTCCTTCACCATGCGGTCGATCTCATCCTTAGGCAGGGCAGATCCACCGGTAATAGTCACCGACTGTTCCTTGCCTGTGCCACGATCCTTTGCAGAGACGTGCACGATGCCGTTGGCGTCGATGTCGAAGGTGACCTCGATCTGCGGCTTGCCGCGAGGTGCCGGGGCGATGCCGCCCAGTTCGAAGGTTCCCAGCAGCTTGTTGTCGCGGGCGAACTCGCGCTCACCCTGGTAGACCTGAACCAGCACGGATGTCTGGCCGTCTTCCGCTGTGGAGAACAGCTCCGAGGACTTCGTCGGGATCGCGGTATTGCGTTCAATCAGCTTGGTCATGAACCCGCCCTTGGTTTCAATGCCGAGGGACAGCGGGGTCACGTCGATGAGCAGAACGTCCTTACGGTCGCCCTGGATGACGCCGGCCTGCAGGGCTGCGCCGATTGCCACAACTTCGTCGGGGTTGACACCCTTATTCGGTTCGCGACCGTCGGTCAGCTTGCGGACCTCTTCAGCCACTGCCGGCATACGGGTGGAGCCACCGACCAGCACAACGTGGTCAATGTCGGAGACCTGGATACCTGCGTCACGAATCACGTCGTGGAACGGCTGCTTCGTACGGTCAAGCAGGTCAGAGGTCATTTCCTCGAACTTGGCGCGCGAAAGCGATTCGTTCAGGTGGATGGGGCCGTCAGCCGTCATCGACAGGTACTGCAGTGAAATGTTCGTGGTCGAGGCCGAGGACAGCTCCTTCTTGGCCTGCTCAGCTGCTTCCTTGAGGCGCTGCAGCGCGACGGTGTCCTTCGACAGGTCAGCGCCTGACTTGGACTTGACTTGCTGGATGAGCCAGTCAACGATGCGCTGATCCCAGTCGTCACCACCGAGCTTGTTGTCACCGGCAGTTGCACGCACCTGAATGGTGGAGAAGCCGTCATCATCCTTGCCGATTTCCAGCAGGGACACGTCGAACGTGCCACCGCCAAGGTCGAAGACCAGAATCAGTTCATCTTCCTTACCTTTTTCCAAGCCATACGCCAGAGCTGCTGCGGTTGGCTCGTTGACGATGCGCTGAACGTTCAGTCCGGCGATCTGGCCGGCTTCCTTCGTGGCCTGACGCTGCGCATCAGAGAAGTATGCGGGGACGGTGATGACCGCATCGGTCACCGGTTCACCGAGGTATTCTTCCGCGTCATGCTTGAGTTTGCCGAGGATACGCGCGGAGATTTCCTGCGCGGTGTAATCCTTATCGTCGATGGACACTTTCCAGTCGGTGCCCATGTGGCGCTTGACTGACGAGATGGTGCGGTCAACGTTTGTGACGGCCTGCCGCTTGGCCAGTTCTCCGACGAGGACTTCGCCGGTGCTTGAAAATGCGACGACCGAGGGAGTGGTGCGCGCGCCTTCGGCGTTGGCAATAATGGTGGGCTCGCCACCTTCCAACACCGCAATAGCGGAGTTCGTTGTTCCCAGGTCAATGCCAATTGCTCGTGCCATTGAATCTATCCTTCCAAGTTGAGTCTGTTGCACTCAAGTTTAGAGGGGGGATGACGCCATGGCAAGTCCTACGACCTCAAACTTGAGTCTAATATGCTCAACTTCATCACGGTGAGGTTTATTCCCTCGTCACATGTGAGCAAGCCGACACAGCCTCCGGACACATCACCTTGCGATCGGGCACCCTCGCAGGCACCGTGACACAATTCCCCTATGCAATGTGGGTATTTCGAGGCCGGGCTGTGCCATTCGTGTACCCTGCTACCCACACCGTACGAACGTCAACTTGCAGACAAGGATGCGAAGGTTCGTCGCGCCCTCACTGAATTCGGCACGCCCGATCTGCAGTGGCTGGCACCTGCTGCATCGCATCAGAGGGATTTTCGCTCCAAGGTGAAACTCGTGGCGGGAGGGACACCCTTGAACATGCGGCTGGGAATACTGGGGGCGGATTTGAACGTGCAGGACCTGCGAGACTGCCCGATCGTCGTGCCTGCAATCCGCGATCAGCTCCCCCGACTTGCCCGTTTGATCGAGCGCATGCGCATCGAACCGTACAGCGTCAAACGGCGTCGAGGCGACCTTAAGTACGTCATTGTGACGGCAGGCGATGACAGACAACTAATGGTGCGCTTCGTGTTGCGCTCGCGCCGCCACATGTCGACTCTGCGCACTCATCTTGATGCAATCAGACAGGCGGTGCCGACCATTCGAGTGGTGACGGCCAACATTCATCCCACGCACGCAGCATTGGTCGAAGGGCCGGATGAGTACGTCCTCACCGACGAGGTAACACTGCCGATGACGGTTGGACGGACGCGACTGCAGGTTGGGCCGCGCTCCTTCACTCAGACCAACACGCGGGTGGCTTCAGCACTGTACATGCAGGTGGCGAGCTGGCTGACGGATGTAGATGCTCGCAGCGTGTGGGATCTGTATTGCGGCGTGGGCGGGTTTGCGTTAAATGCTGCAGCCGCGGGTGTCCAGGATGTGACGGGCGTGGAGATTTCCGGCGATGCTGTCGAGGCTGCGAAGAACGCTGCGCAGCACCTGGAGGTGGCAGCAAGGCGTGTGCGCACGCGTTTCATTGCGGCGGATGCGACCAAGTGGGCGCGAGAGCAGTCCGAACGCACGGTTCCAGATGCTATCGTGGTCAACCCTCCCCGACGCGGGCTGGGTGAGGAGCTTGCGACGTGGCTCAACGGGTGCGGAGCGCACCACATCGTGTACTCGTCATGTAATCCGGCAACACTGGTTGAGGATCTCGCGCACATGCCGTCGTATCAAGTGAGTCAGGGACGCATTTTTGACATGTTCGCGCACACCCGCCATGTCGAGTGTGCGGTTTTGCTTGAAACACAGTAAGGGCGAAGGTTTGCTCAATATACGATAAGGGAGCGGACCTGCTTGAAAGACGTTTGACTGCTCAAGTCTGCTCGATAGGAGCGCGGACGCCCCCTGAAATACACACAACCCCCACAAGGAGCGACACAACTTCCCCATCCACATGAGCCGACGCGCATTTATCATTTTGTTACCGACGGCCTGATTCGCGCTGGTTACACTGAAAACACCATTGAGATTAGCGGCTTTGCGAGAAAGTCATGTCATGCTCTTTCGGGCTCATACGTGAGGTCGTTCAACTCCTCGATCCCCGCGTCCACGAAACGAGGCGTCACGATGAAGGCGTTGTATCAGAAAAGTGAAATAACGTTCGCAATCATCATGATTGCTATCTACGTCGGCGGGACCCTCGTTGCACAGCAACTCACCGACCAGATCGGGATCACAGCGTTGATCCCGGCGATCTTCCATATCGCCCTTGTCGCAGTTCTTGCGTACTGGATTATCTCCAATGGCCTGGCGAAAAAGTACGGGCTTATCAAGCCGCCCTATCCAGCCGACAGAGCCTGGTTTTTCCTCCCCATTTTGATCGTTGCCACCAGCGGATTGATCACGGGTTTTGACTTCCGGTACACCGCTGTCGAAACCATCCTTTTCATTGTCTCGATGACGTGCATCGGTTTCCTGGAAGAAGTAATCTTCAGAGGTTTCCTCTTCCTGGCAATGGCGAAAAGCAATTTGATGGCAGCCATTATTGTGTCGTCATTGACGTTCGGGCTGGGACATATCGTCAACCTGCTCAACGGCGCCCCGCTGATGAATACACTCATGCAGATCGTTTTTGCAATCGTCGTCGGCTTCACCCTTGTATTGCTGTTCTACAACGGAAAGAGCTTAGTTCCATGTATCGTCTTCCACAGCCTGAATAATTCTCTGGCCATCATCGAAAAAACGAGCGCCGATGCGGCCTCGTCGCTGTCAATGAGCGAGACGGCCTTCAACGCAGCGCTCCTGTCGTTCTGCGTTGTGCTCTTGGTGGTGTACTGCACCTTCTGTCTGAAGAACCTGCGCGTGCGCGAGGATCAGCAGCTGCACGAGAGGCAGGATCTGGCCCACTGAAGGCGTTGCCTCTCAGAGCGCCGACAGACATGTGAACGTCACATACCCGACCGTCGCAAGCGCGAGCGTCACGCGCCCACGCATCGCACGCCTGAGCATCACGCACCCAAGCGTCACACGCTTGAGCACCACGCGCCCGAGCGTCACTGGCACGCACGGCGGGCGATCGTGTCACAATGCTAGGGAGATTGCGCAACCCACAGGAGGCCTCATGGCGATCGAACGCGTCGATGATTTTTCGCCCGAACTGACCGAAGCAATGAAGCTGCTCGTCCCTCAGCTGTCCCGCTCATCAGCGCCGATGGAGGAAGGCGCTATCCGCGACTTTATTTCTCAACCAGGTGTGTATCTGTTTATCTATCGCACCGATGAGGCAGCGGGCGATGTGGCTGCCGGTCAGATCGCCGGGATGCTGACACTGGCCACTTTCACAATTCCCACCGGTTTGCGTGCCTGGGTGGAAGATGTGGTCGTTGATGACAGTACGCGCGGCCAGGGTGCCGGCCAGAAGCTGGTTGAAGCAGCGGTTGACTTTGCCCAGGAGCTTGGCGCACGCACGATTGACCTGACATCGCGTCCCTCGCGCGAAGCAGCTAACCGCCTGTACAAGCGGTGCGGTTTCGAGCTGCGTGAGACGAACGTGTACCGCTTCTCCGCCGGCAAGTAGTTCGTCAGCGGTTCTTTGCCCGCAAGCAGGTTATCAGCGGCCGCACGTCTAGGCGTCCTCGTCTTCCTGTTTAATCATTTCACTTTGCCGCGCCCCCCATCTCTGCGCGCAGATCCAGACCAATCTGCTTAACGCGGCGACGTTCATCTGCAGTGGCGACTGCACCGAATAGCTGAGCGCCGTGCTCCTGAGTGATGACAGCGGCTTCTTGCTGCGTGCACTTTCCCTCGGGCGTCAACGACACCAGCATTGATCGTCTGTCCGAGGACGACGGGGTGCGCTCAACAAGACCGAGCTTTTCCAGACGGGCGATCGCGCGTGTCATTCCTGAGCGGGTGAACACCGACAAGCGTTCGGAGGAAACAGTGGCTGCGCTCGACCACATGGCTCGCCGCACAGTCGAGATCGCCGGCAAGCTGAACTCCTGAGCCTCACTCGCGTGTTCGACGGCGGTTCGCGTCGCCTCGAGCACACTGTGACGCAGTTCCTTACTGGTCGTCGCCTGTTCGTTCGGCAGGATTGACGAGGGCGACTCCACCGGCGTTGTTCCATCGCCTACCATGGAGTCATGTCCAACGTGAAACCTGCCGGCACGGCGACGGCCAGTGCCTTTACCTGCGATTATCTGTCTTTTCTGAGCGATTCCCCGTCCTCGTACCACGCCGCTAACCTCATTGCTCAACGTTTGGAGGATGCGGGGTGCGTGCGCCAGCGCGAAACTGACGCGTGGGATACGGCACCGGGTGGACACGTGGTTGTCCGCGACGGTGCCGTTATTGCGTACGTGATCCCCGAGTCTGTCACTGACTCGTCTGCGTTCCGCATCGTCGGCGCGCATACTGACTCCCCTGCTCTCGTGCTCAAGCCGTCTGTGCAGGCCACCACCGCCGACGGGTGGGGGCAGCTGTGCGCAGAGATTTACGGCGGAATGCTGCTGAACTCGTGGCTGGATCGCGAACTCAAAATCGCTGGACGCATTCTCACGCAAGGCGGCGAGCAGCGCCTGGTCGCAACCGGCCCACTCGCACGCATCCCGCAGCTGGCCATCCACCTGGACCGTACAGTGAGTGACAAGGGCCTTGTGCTCGACAAGCAACAGCACATGAAGCCCGTATGGACTGTTGACGAGGACGACGCGTCGGTCCTTGATCTCGTGGCTCATACGGTCGATCTGGATGACGCCGATCAGATCGCATCCTTTGATCTAATCCTGACTCCCTCGCAGGGGCCTGCCGTCTTCGGATCGCACGGACAGTTTGTCGCTGCTGGCCGTCAGGATAATTTGTCATCGGTGCACAGCGGCCTCACCGCAATAGAGCGCCTACTGGCTGACGGCATCAGTGGCAACGATGTACTGATTTTCGCCTGCTTTGATCATGAGGAAGTAGGATCGTCAACCAGTTCGGGGGCGGCCGGGCCGTTCCTCGAAGACATTCTGCGTCGCACGGCGGCGAGCCTGGGTCGAGACTTTGACGGGACGGCTCGGATGATGGCCGCCTCATCGTGTATCTCTGCTGATGCCGGGCACAGCGTGCATCCCAACTATGCTGATCGGCACGACCCTGACAACCGCCCGGTGATGGGCCGCGGACCACTGTTGAAGTTGAACGCCAACCGCCGGTATTCCTCTGATGCTCCCGGGATCGCGTTGTGGAAACGCGCGGCTCAGGCAGCTGACGCCCCCTGGCAGAGTTTCGTGTCCAACAACTCGATGCCATGCGGCACCACGATCGGCCCGATCACGGCGACGCGTCTGGGAATCTGCACGGTCGACGTCGGGATCGGTTTACTGTCGATGCACTCGGCTCGCGAAATGAGCCACGTCGCCGACCTTGAATCGCTCAGTGCAATTCTGGAGGCCTACTGGCGCGGAGCCTGAGGCACGAAAGCGCTCTGCGCAGCGCCCTGCGCTCTGGCTCCCAGCTGCCTTCCTCCAGCTTCCTCTCGCGCCCGGCTGTCTCCACTCCCCCTCTTGTCCCCAACTGCCGATTTGGACGACGCGTCGACTGATGTGCGCGCAGACAAAAGCTCCTGACCTGCACAAACAGTGGCAGGATTGCAACACCCCCGCCCTATAGTCGACCGAGATCGACAGTTGGGTCAATGAAAATGGACGTACACAACAGGTGCGGGCTACAGCTCACGCGCTGCAGCCCGCACCTGACACAAAGTTAGAGAACTGACAAGAACAAGACCTTACTTCGACTTTTGGCCGGTTGTGATCTGAACCGGAACGTTGTCAGCGATGGCCTTGGAATACGGGCACAGCTGGTGCGTGCGAGTCGCCACGCGCTTGACCGTCTCATCGTCGAGGCCAGGAATCTCAACATTGATCATGACTGACAGCGCAAAGGATTCACCTTCAGGCCCGATCCCCACGGAGCAGGTAACCAGCGAATCAGACGTGTCAACTCCGAGTTCTTTTCCAGCAAGTGCAAGCGCACTTTGAAAACATGCGCCGTAGCCTGCGGCGAACAGCGCTTCTGGGTTCAGTCCCCCACCGGGGCCACCCATCTTTTCCGGGGTACGCAGATCGGCCTGGAAGTCCAGCGTCGGAATCGTGACGGCTCCGTCGCGACCTCCCGTGCAATCGGCTTCAACTCTGTAGACGATTTTTTGAGGTGTATGTGCCATGAGCTCAATCTCACCACGTCCCCGATCTGTCGGCAAGTGCCGTTCCAGTCGGTGAAACAGTGCCACACGCTATCTACCCTGCTGGCCAAGCGTGCTCTCCACTAATCCCCAATCTCTCCACTAATCCCCCATAACCGGCACGCACGGTGAATCTGCACGCCTCGAGCGGAAGTGGTTGTGTCTCACACTGTCCTATCTACGAACGGTTAGAAGCTGCACACTTTGGGCCTATGGAGTACTACCGATTGAACACCGCCGACCCGTCTTCACCTGACAGTGCCCGCTTAATTGCAGTTCGGAAGCGCTCATTAGTAGGAGGCAGGTCATTGGCTGGGAAAAACGCCGCTTCTATGTTCTCGCCGTCGGCAGGCCACGGCTCGCCCTGCTTCCATTCACACACGAATGAGCAGTCCAGATAACTCGACACATCACCATTCGGGTAGGTCACAGGCCCCACGACCTCCACCGACAAGAGGCGCTGCGCAACCGCTTCAACACCGGCTTCTTCACGAATTTCACGTTCAGCTGCAGCAGCCGGTTCCTCGCCTGGATCCACGATTCCCGTCACGGGCGTCCACTTGCCGTTGTCAGCACGCTTGACCATCAGCACTTCAACATCAGCCAGGTCAGCGTTCGCGCCGGTCACCCTCGCCAATGAGGAAGACGCAGCGGGACGCAATACGACTGCCGTGCACCCTGGTATCCACAGCGGTGCGTGTCCGATTTTGGAGCGTAATTCAAGGACGAAAGGAGGAGTTGCCATGCATCTACCCTAGTCGCTCGTGACGCAGGCTAACCCCGCTCTGCCTCGAACTGGCTGATCTGACCGATACGGCGGACGTGGCGCTCCTCGTTGGAGAAAGGCTCGTCGAGGAAGAGGTCGATCAGGTGAATCATTTCCTCCTCAGGGTGTTGACGGGCTCCGAGCGCGACAACATTCGCATCGTTGTGCTGGCGGGCCAGCAGCGCGGTCGATTCGTTCCAGACGAGGGCGGCTCGCACACCATCGACCTTGTTGGCGGCGATCTGTTCACCGTTTCCGGACCCACCCAGCACGATGCCGAGGGCGTCTTTTCCTGCCTGCCGGTCCGCGACAACGGCCTGCGCGGCGTGAATGCAGAAAGCGGGGTAGTCGTCTTGCGGATCGTAGGACTGAGGGCCATGGTCGTGAACCTCGAATCCGCGCTCCCGCAGGTGTTCCTGAATCGCATGCGACGCATCGAGCCCCGCGTGATCTGTAGCAATGTGGACGATACGAGGAGTGCTCATGTCGAGTCCTTTCATCATGGTGAAGCGGCGTTGCTGACGTGAGGTCTGTACAGTGACCTGTTCCAATCGTAGCCATCGCATCGGCGGGATCCCAATCGGTTCGCACCTGTGTGCGTCGTCCGCCACCCGTCCGGGGTGCGCGTTCGCACAGGATGCAGCCGTGCTGGTTGGTCACGCCGTCCGCCACCCGCCCGGGGTGCGCAGGGTAGAGCGGCTCTTCACGCTCTAGGATCTGTCTATGAGCAACCACGATGCTGAATACGGTTTTCCGGTTGAGAGCGCTCACGCTGCTGACGCGGAAGTGCCGATCCCTGCGGGCGCACTCAGCGACCAGTCCTTCGTGCGGGTCGATACGTGGTTGTGGGCGACTCGGCAGGTGAAATCACGTTCGGCTGCGACGGCTGCCGCCCGCGCCGGTCACGTGAAAGTCAACGGGGAGGCAGCGAAAGCCGCGCAGAAAGTCAGAGTCGGCGATGAGGTGCGCCTGCGCGTCGAAGGATTCGATCGCGTGTTGGAGGTGCGTCACCTCCTGGCTAAACGGATGGGCGCTCCAATAGCGCGGCAGTGCTACGTTGACTTGTCGCTTCCACGCCCGCGCCTCTCAATTCCGGTGGCTCGGCGCGAAAAGGGCACAGGTCGTCCCACCAAGAAAGAGCGTCGCGAACTTGATCGCCTGCGCGGACGTGACTCCTCGATCCGCTGGCGTTAGCTGCCCCTCGCTCAGCTCAGCGCACCGCGCTCAGCCCTCCTGCTCGAAGGCCTTATGCAGCGCCTTTTTCCACGACCGATAGCGCTGGCGAATCGTCGCGCCTGACACGATCCGCTCGCCTGCAGCCCGCTGTTCAGAGGCCCATTCGCAGTAGTTCTGGTAGGTCAGACGATCTGACACCTGCGAGCTGGAGGATTCCTCACCGGATTCTTCGTGCAGTTCGTCGTTGAATTTCTGCAACGCCTTCATGATGTCCTCATCACTGAAGCGCGTGGCTCCTACCCGCCTGCCTGAATACGTCGCAATACCCAGACGGGACAGAGCTGTGTTCCATCTGCCGTCGCCAACACGCGTGGCGACAGTGCGGGCAGTCGGCGGCCACAGCGCCATTCCGGCGATCGATCCTACGTTCCAGGCTTCCAGCAGAGCCGAGCGGGCGCGGTCAAAATCAGCCACAGAGATCGACGCCTGAGAGGCCTCACCAGACACCTTGTCATTCGTCTGTGTGACCCACCACACAGTGCGAACGATGTTTTGTGCGATCTTCTCCGCAAGTTCGTCCGGGTGCTCCAGCCCATGATGACGGATAACAGGCTCAACAATATCGTCGATTTCGTGCCAGGTGTGAGGCGTACCACCCTCAGTCAGAAGAACAGCTTCAGTCGGCTCACCATTATTCGCAACATATTCAGCCACTTTCCCGGCATGAACATAGGCGAGAACCAACCAAAAACCTGCAATAAGCTCATCAGGTGAAAACGCAGGTGTTCTGTATGACGTAAACATGGGCACGTCGGAAGTTTACTCGATTAACCTGAAATGTCCATCGGTCACGCAACAGCGCAAAAACGCCATAGCGAGCATGACGACACAGCGTCTCTTACCATGTGTGAGTGCGTGAAAACGTCACGCACTTCGATGGAATGGAAAACGCGTGCTTTTTCGTTTTGTTTGGCGCTATCTGCGTACACGCCTTCTTGAAGTGATCGGCATTATCGTGCTGCAGGTAATCGCAACCATAGCCGCACTGAATCTGCCGAACCTCAACGCCCGCATCATCGATGAAGGCGTCGCACAAGGTGACACTGACCTGATCTGGGAACTCGGCGCAATCATGATGGGGATAACTCTCGTCCAGGTGATCACCACTGCGTTTGCCGTCTATTTCAGCGCCCGTACTGCGATGGGTCTGGGTGCCTGGGCACGTCACCGGCTCTTCACTCATGTGCAGTCCTTCTCCGCTCAGAACATGCATGACTTCGGCGCCCCTTCCCTGATCACGCGTTCCACCAACGATGTGCAGCAAATCCAGATGGTCACCCTGATGACCTTCCTTATCATGGTTCAGGCACCCATTAACGGCATCGGTGGAGTCCTGATGGCGCTGCGCCAAAACCAACGCCTCTCACTATTGCTCCTGGTCGTCGTCCCCATTCTCGCAGTCGTTGTCGGCGTCATCATGGCGTTCCTCGCACCGCAGTTCGCCCGCCTGCAAAAACGCATCGACACGATGAACACCGTCCTGCGCGAAGAGCTCACCGGCATCCGCGTCATCCGCGCATTCGTGCGTCAGCCGTTTATCCGCGAGCGCTACGACTCGGTCAACGCGTCTGTACGGTCAGTCTACCTGCGCATCGGTATCCTCTTTTCGATCATGTTCCCCTCGGTGACGCTGATCATTTCGATCTCATCGGTTGCAGTGGTGTGGTTCGGCGGATCCCTGATCGACAGCGGCAACATGCAGATCGGTGCGCTCTTCGCCTTCATCAATTACCTCGGCATGATCTTCATGGCCGTCATGATGGCCGCCATGATGTTCGTGATGGTGCCTCGTGCCGGCGTCGCCGCACACCGTGTCACCGAGGTTCTTGACTCAGCTCCCACAGTTGTCACGCCCGCGGATCCCCAGTCCCCCTCGAACATGCAGACACACAATGACGAGGGCGACGCCGCCGCATCCGAGGATTCTCACCACAACACCGCGCCTGACCCGGGCCAATGGGTGTTCAGTCTTGACCACGTCAGCGTGCATTACGACGGGGCACTCTCACCAGTCCTGAATGACATCTCGATCACTCTGAAACCAGGAACGACAACCGCAATCATCGGCTCAACTGCTTCAGGCAAGACCACACTGGTGAACCTGTTGCCGCGCCTGATGGATCCTACAGACGGAACCGTCCGAGTCAACGGCGTCGATGCGCGCGACATAGACCTGGCTCAGCTACGCCAGCACATCGCGATGGTGCCGCAGCATGCGTACCTGTTTTCCGGCACCATTGCGCAGACAGTGTCCGGTTTGTTGGACGTGACACGAACCGACAACCTGACAGACGAGCAGCTTTCCAGGGTGGAGCGCGCACTCGAGGGCGCTCAGGCCACGGAGTTCGTCTCCAAGCTTGATGGCGGTGTGAATTATGACGTCGATCCGGGCGGGTCGAACTTCTCCGGCGGTCAGCGCCAGCGCCTGTCGATTGCGCGTGCCCTGTACCGCGATGCCGACCTGTATATCTTTGACGATTCTTTTTCCGCGCTGGACTACGCCACAGATGCGCGCCTGCGGGCAGGTTTATCTGATCACACCGGCAACGCAGCGATCGTGGTGGTGGCGCAGCGCGTTGCATCGATTCGGCATGCCGACACGATCATCGTGCTGGAAGATGGTCACATCGCCGGTCGCGGCACGCATGAGGACCTGATGAAGAGCTGTACGACGTATCAGGAAATTGTTGCCTCACAGCTCAGCGAGGAGGAGGCAGCATGAGCACTGATTCTCAGCCACAGCGCCGGCGCCGCGGCGGGCAGTCCAACCGTCCTCGCGGCAACCGCGGGGTCGCACCTGGAGGCAAGTCGAAGAACTTCTCCGGCTCGTTGAAACGCCTGATCAAGTCACTGCGACCCGATGCATTCATCATTTTCATCACCTTGCTGGCATCTGCAACATCGGTGGTTCTGTCAGTGATTGCACCGAAGATTCTCGGCCGCGGCACAGACATTATCTTTAACGGCGTCATCGGGAAGATGATGGCGGACGCGCCCTCGAAAGAAGCGGCAATCGAGGCGATGCGCGCCTCGGGTCATGATCGTTTCGCTGACATGCTTTCTGCGATGGACGTCGTGCCCGGCCAGGGAATCGACATGAGCCAGTTGGGCAAGGTCCTGCTGACGGTGTGCGCAATCTACGCCGCCTCAGCGTTGGTGGGGCTGGTCGGTGAGATTCTGCTGCGCATTGCCGTTCAGAACGCCGGGTGGCGGATGCGCGATGAGATTCAGCGCAAGATCGAACGGCTGCCGCTGAGCTACCTCGATCAGCATTCGCGCGGTGATCTGATCTCTCGCGTCTCCAACGACGTCGACAACGTCACGCAGGTCATGAACCAGACGCTCTCCCAGTTCTTCCAGTCAGTCCTCACCGTCGTTGGCATTGTCGCCATGATGGTGTCGATGTCGTGGAAGCTCACGTTGTTGGCGATGGTGATCATTCCCTTCGGTGCAGCGATCGCCGTCTACCTGATGAAGAAGGCGCAGCCGCAGTTCGTTGAGCAGTGGAATGCGACCGGCGAGGTTTCCGGCGTCGTGGAGGAAGCGATGACGGGGCACGAGGTCGTTGCGCTGTACGGGTTGGAAGAGCGTTTCACCGACGAATTCAACGACGCCAATACGCGGCTGTATCACTCATCGTTCAAGGCGCAGTTCATCTCCAACCTGATGATGCCGTTGATGGGGTTACTGTCCAACGGGTCGTACGTGGTGGTCGCCGTGGGTGGCGGGCTGATGGTCGCCAACGGTGGAATGACGTTGGGCCAGGTTCAGGCCTTCATCCAGTATTCGCGTCAGTTCTCGCAGCCTCTGGGCCAGTTGGCGTCGATGGCGAACTCCCTGCAGTCCGGTATCGCTTCGGCTGAACGCGTCTTTGAGTTCCTCGATGCACCTGAGATGGAGCCGGATAACGGGGCGTCCTCGTTCGCGCTGGCCCATGTGGAGGGCACTGACGAAACGCCAGAAGCTGCCAGCAGCCAGACATCCTGGGGCGGTCAGGCAAGCACGGCAGAAAATGAGCACGTGCGCGGGCACATCGTCTTTGACCACGTGCGCTTCGGCTATTCGCCAGATAAGCCCGTTATCAAGGATCTGTCGGTGGAGGTACAGCCTGGCCAAACTGTCGCGATCATCGGGCCAACGGGTGCCGGAAAGACCACGCTGGTGAACCTGCTCATGCGCTTCTACGAGCTGGACTCCGGTGCGATTCGGATCGACGGCGTGGATATTTCGACGATCAACAAGGATGTTCTGCGCTCCCATATGGGGATGGTGCTGCAGGATACATGGCTGTTCGAAGGCACGATTGAGAAGAACATCGCGTTTGGGCGTGAGGGCTCCACACCTGAGGACGTCAGGCAAGCCGCGAAGGAGACGGCGGCGCATCGCCTCATTACGCAACTTCCCAATGGGTATGACACGAAGGTTGCCGACCAGGACGACCAGATTTCGGCCGGTGAGCGCCAGCTTTTGACAATTGCCCGCGCATTCATCGCGCACCCGGACCTGATGATCCTCGATGAGGCAACATCCTCGGTTGATACGCGCACCGAGGCACTGGTACAAAAGGCGATGGATCAAATCAGCCAGGATCGCACCTCGTTTGTCATTGCGCACCGCCTGTCAACGATTCGCGATGCGGACCTCATTTTGGTGATGGAAGACGGCGACGTGGTGGAAACCGGTCGCCACGCCGAACTGCTGGAACGCGGCGGCGCGTATGCCCGCCTCTACCAGGCTCAGTTTGCGGGCCCAGCAGTGACGGACGAGGACGATATCGCATAGGCTCATGAATGGACGCTTGGGCACGTAAGCTGAAGTGGAGCACGTGCCCGAGCATGTTGACAGATCATGAGAGGAGCCAGCCATCATGGCGACCGCATCGGCAGACATTCCACAGATCCCCACGCTTTCCCTGGCCACAGGAGCCACGATTCCTCAGCTGGGTTTTGGAACCTACAAGATCACTGAGCATGTCGTCGAAGCAGTGTCCAACGCGCTTGCCCTGGGGTACCGCCATCTCGATACGGCACAGATGTACCACAATGAGGCCGAAGTCGGGCAGGCCTGGGCACAGTCAGGCGTTGCGCGTGAAGAATTGTTCATCACGACCAAGCTGGACAACCCCAACCATGAGCCTGATGTGGCGCGCGCCGCCTTCACGCAGTCACTGAAGGATCTGCGCACCGATTATGTGGACCTGTTCCTGATCCACTGGCCACTGCCCACGCTCTACGGCGGCGACTTTGTCACCACGTGGAAGGTGCTCGAGGAGTTCTACGAAGACGGCCGAGCCCGCGCCATTGGCGTGTCCAACTTTGAGCCGCACCACCTGGAGATACTGCTGGAGCAGTCCAGTGTCGTCCCGATGGTCAACCAGATCGAGTCACACCCCTACCTGCTCAACCAGGAGGTGCATGACTTCGATGACAAGCATTCGATCATCACTGAAGCGTGGTCGCCGCTGGCGCGTGGCCGGGCAGCATCTGATGACCGCCTCAGTGAAATCGCGCGCGAGGTCAGTGAGCAGGCGGAGCGCGACGTGTCAGCTGCTCAGGTGGCTCTTCGCTGGGCTTTGCAGCGCGGCGATGTCATTTTCCCGAAGTCCGTGACACCGGAGCGACAGCGTGCCAACATGATGCTCTTTGATATTGAGCTGACCGATCAGCAGATGGCTGCGGTGGCCGCCCTCGACGAAGGGGAAGAAGGCCGCACGGGTGCTCATCCTGACGTGATGGATCGTCTGTGAGCGCGCCACCTCCCTACGCGCCGGAAAAGTCACGTTCGCACACAGGCCTGTGGATCAAGCTTGTGGTGATCGTCGTGCTCGCCGCCGCCCTGGTGGGTGCAGACCGCTACCTGGCACACCGCGTCGAAAGTGACCTCGCGTCCAAGGTTGAAAGCGCGCCTGGCGCGGTCACTACCTCTCAGGGAACCACCGACGAGGGGGGCGCTGCTGACGGCGAGGATGGCGTTGACGTGTCAGTTGTTGACATCCCGTTCCTCACGCAGGTTCTGGGTGGGGCGATTTCGACGCTGGATGTGCATGTGCCCGGATGGGACGTGGATGTGTCCGGGAGCCAGTTACGGCTGAACGATATCGACATCAGCGTGCACAATGTCGGGACGTCCTCGCCCTATCACGCGCAGTCGGTTGAAGGCACCGGGCGGGTCAATCAGGATTCGTTGCAGCAGGTTCTGGATGATCAGCTGCCTCAGTACATCTCAATGCCCGCTACTGTCAGCGTCACCGATGAAGGCGTGAGCCTCGGCATGGAAATCCTGGGCCAGCAGGTCACGGCGATGGCAACACTGGCGATCGGTGACAACGGTCGATCCCTGGTGATCACGCCCACCACCATTCAGGCCGGAGCGCTCAATCTTCCGCTGGATGACCTGCTGACGGAATTCAATCTGGACGATCTGCGCGTTCCACTGGATCCGCTGCCATCCGGGCTCATGATTTCGTCACTGCAGACCTCGGACAGCGGCCAGATCACCGCAACGCTGACCGGCGCTGATATCGATCTGGAAACGCTCTTCCGATAATTGCAAAACCGCATAAGAAACCACCCGCCTGCCGGACTTATTTCAGATCCCAGCAAGCGGGTGGTTCTGTACCGCGCTAGTCGCCGGATCTATGCGGATCCCGGCAAAGCAGAGCGTGAGTACCGCAGCCTTCTGGCCTCAGTGCCTCGGCTCCTCGCGCAGAGGCCGACTTCAGTTTTCGTCGGAGTCGCGCGCGTCAGCTTCGATGGTCTGCGCTTCGTCATGAGCACTGTCCTCCACCGCAACAGCGATCTTGCGCGGTTTGGCAGCTTCTGCGACCGGAATGGTCAGCGTCAGAACACCGTCACGGTACGAAGCGGAAATTCCGTCCAGAGCCACTCCGTTGCCCAGTGTCAGCTGACGGGCAAACGCACCGGATGGGCGCTCGTGGGAGAGCCACTGAATATCTTTGGCTGTCTCCGCCTTACGCTCAGCGCTGATGGTCAGCGTGCGCTCTTCCACGTCAATGTCGATCGTGGAGGGGTCAACACCGGGCAGATCCATCTTCGCGATGAACTCATCGCCGCTGCGGTACAAATCCAGCGGCATGCCGGGGTTGGCCGGAGCCTCACGCATCACTGAGTTGAAAATACGGTCCATGTCACGCATGGGATCAAAACGAGTCACCATAACAATCTCCTTCACTTGTCCAAGGCTCTCGGCCCCCTCGTGACCGCACCTTGGTGGCTCTTTCCAGAGCCTCTATTCGCTTGATGGTTCTAGTCTGCATCGACGAGGATGGCTCCGCAAGCAAAGTTGAGTCTCTTTCACTCAAGGCTGAAAGTTGACACACCTAGACTCAACTTTCAAAAGTAGCTGCACTTGTCGATGACTCACTGTGACGATCACCGAATTGCAGGCCAATGTCCCCCCAACAGAAGTCCCTTCAACTCGCAGGTCTTCATTGTGAGACACCCTCGCAAACAGACGACGCGATCGGTATCGTCGAAGACATGTCCGGATTAAAAGATCTTGATTCAGTTCTTGCAGCGCTTGACGCCACCCCACAGGGTGTCTACGTCTTTGCGTCAGTTCACTCCATTCCTGAGGGGCTCCAGCCTTTCGCAACAATCCAGGAAGAAGAAGGCATCACCGTTGTCGTCGCTGAAGACGATGCGCGCGAAGCTGGCCTGCCGATGGACGAACGCTATGCTCTGATCACGTTGGGCGTGCATTCCGCACTGGATTCAGTGGGCATGACCGCCACCATCACCCAGACACTCGCATCGCGATCCATCAGCTGCAACGTGATCGCCGGCTACTACCACGACCACCTTTTTGTTCACGTGGATCGAGCAACGGAAGCGGCATCCATCCTCGACAATCTGGCACGTCAGGCACGAGGCTGGCTGCCACCAGCCCAGGCCTAGTACCGCGCGGTGCCACGCAGATACGGATCTGGCCACGCCATCTCGGAGCGAAGACGCACCGCCCATACGTGCGGCAGCATCGGATCAGTCAGAAGCGGGCGCCCCACTTCGATCATGTCGGCGCGACCGTCCACCAAAATCTGTTCCGCCTGTTCAGCTCCCGTAATAAGGCCCGCGGCTGACACCGGCACATCGGTAATTCCTGCATCATGCAGGCCTGTGCGGACAGCCTCCGCGGCGAACACCTGATATCCCACGCCACCGTGGATACGGGCATCCGGCACGTTCCCTCCGGTCGACATATTGATCATGTCGACACCGCGAGCGCCTTCGTGAGCACTGAACTCAGTGCCGGGGCGTGCCAGTTCACGGGCAAGACGTACTGTTTCTTCCAGTGTCCAGCCGTCGCGACCATCCTCGGGGTATTCCTTCGTCCAGTCAGTGCCCGACAGGCGCACGCCCAGGACGACCTCGTCGCCAATACGTGAACGGATTTCCTGTGCTATGCGGCGCAGGAAACGCGTGCGGCCCTCGAAGTCACCGCCCCACTTGTCAGTGCGTGTGTTGGAAAATGGTGAGAGAAACTCGTGAATCAGGTAGCCGTGAGCGCCGTGGATCTGCACGCCGTCGAAACCTGCGCGCATGGCCCGCTCTGCCGCGTCACCAAACGCGCGGATCAGGCCGTCAATTTCCTCACCTGTTAACTCACGAGGCGTCCCCAACCGCTCATTGAACGCCACGGCCGACGGGGCAACGGTTTGCCACTCAAGTTCATGGTCGCGTTGATCCGAGATCGGAAGGTCACGCCCTGCCTGGCGTGCCCAGCGGCGAGAATGTTCCACCGCCCAATCCACCGGATCTGACGCCTTACGTCCGGCGTGGCTGAGTTGGATCAGGGCAGTCGAACCGCCAGCGTGGATCGCGTCAGCTACGCGCGCAAAGGCCGGGATTTGCTCGTCAGAATGCAGGCTCAGGCAGTACGGGGAGATACGCCCCTCTGGCACGACCCCGGTCGCCTCGACAATGACGGCTGCTGCACCGCCGAGCGCCCTCGCACCATAATGCACCACATGCCAGTCGGTCGGCTGCCCCATTGTGGGGCCTGACGGGAGGGCGGAGTATTGACACATCGGAGGCATCCACACGCGGTGTGCAATGCGGCGCGCTCCCACTTCAATCGGTTCAAACAAACGCACACGAGCCATGCGTCCACCCTACCGATGTTCGGCGTCCTCACGATAGCCCGACAGCAGTGCACCACTGAATTCACTGAGCGCATACATAGAATCGGGGGAGCTGCCGCCACGAAGCGGCGTCTGCCTCGTTACCCCTGATGAGAGGGCGAACATACGCCGCAAGAGAACAGGAAATTGCTGCCGAGCCTGTGCCGGGCCCGTCAGATGAGGGCGAGTGCGACTACGCTAGGAGGTATGGCGAAGGAGCAAGAGACCCACGACCGGGCCATTGTGCGGCTAGCTGATGGCACCGTCAAACAGACGAACCTGCTGTCCGGCACTGAAGTGTGGACCGTTCCCGGCCGGGGACACCGCCCTTTATCCGTGCCAGTTGAGACGCCCGAGCAGCTCGACCCAGATCAGCACGGCAAATACTGCGCCTTCTGTGAGCAGCGCTATCTGGAGACTCCACCCGAAAAGGCTCGTCTGATTCGCGACGAGGACGGCAACTGGAAACAGCTCGAAGCACTGCCAGCCGATGAGCTGACGTCGACTGTCGCTGAGTTCCGCCGCATCCCAAACCTCTTCGAAATCGTGTCCTACAACTACTGGCACCTCAACCACGGTCACGTTCCATCTGAAGCTGAGCACCGTCGAATGGCTGAATACCTGGCTTCCTCGACTGGCTATGACCACGTGATGCGGGTTGTGCGCGCGCGGATGATGGCGGGCGGCATGTCCGAGGAGGACTTCGATGCTCTGTCCGATTCAGAAAAGCTCCAACAGGCGAACGGGTTTTTCTCCGGTGGTCACGACGTGATCGTTGCGCGCCGACACTATGTTGATGGCGCGACGGATAATACGCAGCTGGCGGGGTCTGGCACCCTCACCCCGGAGGAGCACTATCAGTACACGGCATTCACTACCCGCGCGATGGCTGACCTGTACGGGTTGGATCCTGCTGTCAAGTACGTGGCAGCGTTCCAGAACTGGCTTAAACCGGCCGGCGCGAGTTTCGATCACCTGCATAAACAGCTGGTCGCAATTGACTCTCACGCGGTTCAGACTGAGGCAGAGCTTTCCCGCCTGCGAGCGCAGCCGGATCTATACGACGACATTTTCTCGGTCGGTGTCACGCGACGCCTGCTGATTGCGCAGAATGAGCACGCCATTGCGCTGGCCGGTTTTGGTCACCGCTACCCCACCATTGCGATCTGGCCGCTGGGCGAGCCGGTCAACCCATGGCACGCCTCCGATGAGCAGGTTCGCGGAGTTTCTGACTTGCTGCATGCTGCGCACGTGGCCACCGGGGTCGACGTGCCATGTAACGAGGAGTGGTATCACCGACCGCCCGGGGTGTCGACGCCGATGCGGTGGAGGATTTTGCTCAAGTGGAGAATCTCCACATTGGCCGGGTTCGAGGGCGGCACTCGCATCTACCTCAACACGATCGACCCGTGGACTGTGCGCGAACGCGTTGTGAAGCGCCTGCTCGAAGAGCGCGGAAAGGGCACGATTGCACCGATGAAGATCGGTGATGAATGTTCGGCTGATCCGAGCCTGCTGCACGGCGAGGGGTGACGTTCTGTCCGCGCGACGCGGTCCGACCTTCCACTCCACAATTCCTGGGCAGCAGAGCACAGCGCCGTGCGCCTCACCCTCGAGCAGTGTGCCGCTGGTGTCTCGCAATTTGGGCATATTCCCCCATTAATCTGAGAATTACCTGAAAACTCTTGAGTATGGATTTGATGCCAGCTACTGTGTGGAGAACGTTATTCCGATCAGGGGTGATCCGGTAATCATCCCACCGAAGGAGATGAAACATCATGGCTTCACGTTCACAGATCGCACGAATCGGAGCTGTTTTGGCCATTGCAGGTCTTGCAGTCGCGGGCTGCTCAGGTGGCGGTGCGTCAGACGGCGGCGACATGTCAGTGCCGGGCCAGTCAGAGGTAACTACGGACACCACGACCCAGAGCTGACCCCATCGCTCTGCGAGTGATCAGCGACTGAGCTATTCGTAACCCCGGTGCCCCTGCTGTTTTTCGAAGCAGCAGGGGCACCTTCTGTCACTATCACCCCATCTCTCGTATCTCCTCCACCCGCTCACGTCCCCTCCCCCACTCACGTTCCCTCTCGCACTCACGATCCGCAAACTGACCGCACCACGCCATCTGCTCGCCTCGCGCCCCCGTTTCGGTTTTCCCGCGCAAGACACTCTCTCAGATCTGTCGACTCGCTCGCCTCGCGCCCCCATTTTCAGCTCTCCGGCAGGCAGTGCTTCCTGGTATCTGCGTGCCTGCGCGCACGATGCCCTGGATTTACCCCTCGCGAGTGCACATTCCCCTAGATCTAACCTCCACGGGTGCACATTCCCCTAGATTCTCACTCCTTTTTGCACAATCCCCTAGATCTAACGCCCGCACATTTCACCGCGTTTGTGAACATGCAGGTCACAGGGCATCCTATTTTTCGAGGGTGGCCCCGCCCGCTGTTGATCTAGGGGCTTGTGCATCTCAGCGCCTTAGATCTAGGGGCTTGTGCACCACAGCGCTTTAGATCTAGGGGTTTGTGCACGATGGAGCCTAAGATTTAGGGGTTTGTGCAGCACACAGGCCATGATCCGATCACTGCTCGACCCCGTGACAGGACCACGACGCAACCGGCCAAGCAAGAATAACCGACTGAGGCAAGAATCAACCGGCCGCGACAAGCGCCGACCGATTGACGACATAACGCATTTCGGGGCGGATCGGCACCGTGGCCGCGCACCGCACCGATATTGCAATGCCGGGAAAGCCGCCAAGCGCTGAAAGCTACAGGGAACCGAAAGCCCCCGAGCTGGAGCCGTCAGGAATCAAAAGCACCCGCCCATTTTGGTTGGAGGGTTGATGAGGCTGACCACTGCTCCTCACTCAGTTCCAACGCGCTATCTACGGGAGCTGCCACCCAACTCAATACGCTGTCGCTTGCCAGAGCGGCCGCCTGGTCACCCGGCCATGCGGCCGGCCAGGCAACAGCGTCAAGCGCCATAATGCGCTGTGCCATTGCGCCTTGCACGAAGTCGATCCACGCCTGCGCCCCGGCAGTAGGCAGGGAGCTGGCGGTGGGAACGGTGTCCGCAGTAGCTTGAGCCCCGGTCGTAGCTTCGTCACCCGGCCAGGACGCGACGAACACGGAGCGCTTCACGCAAGTCCCACCGATCAGCGCACCATATGATTCAACGCCGGTGTTGAGCAGCAGCGGCGCATGCGCCAAGTCAGAGGCGGCGACCACGGAATAGTAGGACGGCGCTGCTGTCGACGAGGCTGCTTGGTTGCTTCGCGACGAGGCTGCTGGGTTGCTTTGAGACGAGGCCGGTTGCTCACCTTGAGACCCGGCCGCCTGGCCGCGCGCGCTTTGAGTTCCCGCCGAGCTGTCTTCCGCCGCACCATCGCCCGTGGCGCTGTCTCCAGTTGCGCGCTGGCCACTCGCCCCCTGGGTGTCCGCGCTCACAGGTGCCCCGTGGTCAAGCGCGCTCCACGAGGAGGTTGCGCCGCTCCCCTTGTCGATTCTCACGCCACGCTTTGCGGCGTCCTTCCACCAGGTCGGAGCTTTGTCACCCTTCACGCTCGCCGTTGCCAGCATGAATGCTCTGCCGGCAGCAGAGGTCACCGGGCCGGGAACAGTAAACAGCACGGCATGCGCGTCATCAATCAGCTCATCAAAGGAGGCGGCAGCTTTCCCGCGATTAGCCTCAATAAACAGTCGGTCGACCGCGGCGCACACATCATCACGGCCATAGACCGTTGCATCTTTCAGTCCCAGATCGGCCAGGTCGGCCGGATCCAGTCCCATCAGCACGTCGGGGGTCCCCTCGTCAATAGCGGACAACAGGCTGCCAGCTTCACCACTGCGGCTGATGGGGAGAATTTCGGCCTTGAAGCCGCTGCGTTCGGTGAATTCCTCAAGTAGACGCGGGGGCAGCGAAACCTTGCTATCTGCCACCACGCCGATGCGCACGGTTCCCGTTCCGCGCGTGACGGCAGGGCCTTCGTCAGGTCCAGGGGCACCCTCGGGCCACGACTGGCGCAGCGAATCAGCGGACTGGCTGGTATCGCCTGCTGCGCCCGACATTGACGAGGGGGACGCGCCATCGGCCAACCCGACTGACTGGCTCGACGCGAACGGGTCGGTCACCGCGGTTGGATCGACTGAGGCGGTGCAAGCGCTCAGTGCAAGGGCGACACTCACGCACGCTGCCGCGCCTAGATACATGGGTCGGCGCGCGGATGGGTGTCGGCGCGCTGTGCTGAAGCGTCCTTGTGGCGCAGTGTTCATCGCGGCAGCCTCCCTTGTCGTTTCTGGTTCCATTGTCGCCTGTGCGCGGGCGGTTGCGGCGCATCCAGAGCGTATTTTGCGAACGCGATATTCTTTTTATCACGCGCCGCGCACGCAAATGGGGCATGATTACATCAGAGCCACGCCGCCACGCGTTGAGCTGGCGCTGCGTTGTTCGCCTTTTTGACAACACGTTGAGGAAACGGAGAACACTATGGATATCGGGTGGAAGATTGCAAGCGCCGGGTCAATGGCTCTGTCGGCAATGGTGGCGAACAAGCTGGTCGAAGGCGGTTGGAAGCTTGTCACCGGCAAGCCGATTCCACGCGAAGACGATGACAATGTCCAGATTGTGCAGCTTCTGGCGTTCGCAGCCCTGTCAGCGGTGTGCGTGTCGGTCATTCAGCGTTACGCCATCAAGGGTGCGAAGAAGTGGTACGGACCTGGTCAGATTGACGACTGATCACCACGACGATGTGTGGGCACGACGAATGGTGAATAATGCGTAGTCCCGCATGGTGATCGGAGTTTTCAGTGAGTGAGTTTCATGAGGGGTCGCCGTGCGTTCACTACGGCACTCCGGTTGTCTCTGGTGTGGCGTGGGCGCCCTCGGCGTGGGCCAGGCGCCCGACGCTGCCCGCGCAGGACGAGGCGGAGCTGACGCCTGATCAGCGGCCAGGCGCAATCGACGCGTACATGACGGCAACTGACGTGGTGGCGCAGCGCCTGTTTGAGCGTGCCGAGCACTCTGAAGGCAGCGCGGCCGAGGTTCTTGCCGTCACCGCGTCAATGGCGACCGACAAATCATGGCGCAAGGAGACGGTCAGGTACATCGAGGCAGGCGTTCCCGCTGTTCAGGCAGTGGTACGTGCTACCGCGAAACTGATTGATTCCTTTGAACGCGCCGGTGGCATTATGGGCGAACGCACTACCGACTTGCGCGATGTGCGTGACCGCGTCATCGCTGAGCTGCGCGGGGAGCCGGAGCCGGGTATTCCGCGCACTGATCACCCGGTAGTGTTACTGGCTGATGATCTCTCTCCTGCTGATACCGCAGGGCTTGACCCCTCGATGTATTCCGCGATCGTCACAGAGTTCGGCGGCCCGACCTCGCACACGTCGATCATTGCTCGCCAGCTCGGCATCCCGTGCATCGTGGCGGCCCGCACCATTGGGCAAATTGCCGAGGGTGTCCATGTCCTTGTCGATGCGCATACCGGAACAATTACGACGGGCGCCCGTCACTGTGACGCTCACGACGCAGTTGCTCATGAAGCTGAACGCCTGGCGGCGATCCGTGCCTGGCACGGGCCGGGACGCACGCGCGACGATGTGCGTGTTGAACTGTTGGCAAATGTGCAGGACGATGTGACGACGAGGTTGGCGGCACACTCTGGCGATGCGGAAGGTATCGGCCTGTTCCGCACAGAGTTGTACTTCCTCAACACTCAGGTCGAACCCAGCGTGGACGATCAGGCTGTGCTGTACGGGAAGGTGATGCAGGAGTTCCCTGAATCAAAGGTTGTGGTGCGCACGTTGGATTCCGGCTCCGATAAGCCTGTCCCATTCGCCCCGCTGCTGGAGGAAGCAAACCCGGCTCTGGGTGTGCGCGGTATCCGCACCACTGGCCACAACCAGGAATTTCTGCCCCGCCAACTCGACGCGATTAGATTGGCAGCTTCTTCTGTTGGGCATGAGCATGTGCTCGTGATGGCACCGATGATTTCCACAGTTGCGGAAACCCAGTGGTTTGCCGGCCTTGTCCATGATCGCGGCCTGAAAGCCGGCATCATGGTGGAGGTTCCCTCCGTTGCCATCATGATTGACAAGTTTGCGCCACTGGTGGATTTCGTGTCGATCGGGACGAATGATCTGACGCAGTATGTGATGGCTGCTGACAGAATGTCGCCCCACCTGGCCGAGTACACCGACCCGTGGCAGCCGTCGGTGCTGCGCCTCATTGCCCACACTGCGAAGGTGTGCCGCGAGACCGGCACAGATGTATGCGTGTGTGGTGAGGCTGCTGCTGACCCCTTGCTTGCGTGTGTCTTGGTCGGCATGGGTGTGCAGTCGCTGTCGATGGCATGCCCGGCTATCCCACCGGTGGGTGCTCGTCTGGCGTCAGTGACACTCGAGCAGTGCCAGGCAGCTTCCGTAGCCATCCGTGAGGCAACCAGCCCAGGAGAGGCGCGTCATTTTGCCCGTACCCAACTCCCCCCGCTCGCATCAGCTCACTGAGCGCGCCCAGGAAATGAACTCGTCGGCCGAGTAGACGGGTTTGCCCCACTTTGCGGCGTTCCTGGCTTTGCCGGACATGCTGGTCACGTCCGCAGCGATCAGAACGTCGCATCGCGTCTTTGACACATTGGGCGCGACAGCCAGGCCGCAGGTGTGTGCGAGGTTTTCCATCTGCTCGCGCGACCACACCTCACCGTCACACACAGCCGTGCCGGTGAAGCACACACGCACGGGTATAGCCGCATCACCGCTGTGTTCCTCAATGAACTGCGCCCACGTGGTCTGCTCGCCCCGAGTGCGGTAGTTGATCGCCACTGCGTACCGCCTGCAAAAATCGTCAATGAGCTGCGCGGCGCTGTCACCGAGCGTAAGCCCAGCGACACGTTCTTCGATCAGTGCGGCCACTTTCACCGGATCCCCGTAGGGCACGATTTGTCGCGGTGAGCGCGGCAGGAGCCATGCGGCTCGAGGCTCGTCGACCGGCGTGTATGCCGGTGCGCGTTCGGGCAGACTCGCATCTGCTGCATGTGCTGCGTCGCGCAGCTTTTCGGCCCGTGTGAGCGCGCTTGCTGTGCTTTGTGGCACCTGAACAGTGAGCACTGATTCGAGGGGTGCGACGATGCCGGTACGTTTGAGCTCATCATCCCAGATTCGCAGCATGTCGTCGTGTGCCTGTGCGACGAGGGTGTGGCCGGAAATGCGTTCTTCAACGGCTGGCCATATATCAGCCAGGCGCGGCGCTACCTGCAGGTCAGCGGCACGAATGTCATAGGTCGCTGCGGCATCTCCGATGTCACGCGTCGGGTTGATCAGTGAGGTGAGTGGGGCACCCTCGTCAAATGTGAAGGCGATTTCGAGGGGGCGTATGAACCCGTCGCCGTGACCGCAGGTGAGCGCGCCGCAGTATGCGCGACGGCCAGTGGGCAGGCCGGTTGTGTCAGCCAGGAATGAGCGGATGCGGTGATCGATTTTCACGTCGCGCGGGTAGATGGGGCGTGTCAGCACGAGGCCGTCGAGGCTGCGGCACCGTGACAGCGCTACGTAGAGTTGGCCGGCGGCGAATGTGCCTCCCGACAGGTCGATGACGGCACGGTCGAGGGTTTGGCCCTGAGATTTGTGGATCGTGATGGCCCACGCCAGTTTGAACGGCATCTGCGTGAAGGAGCCGACGACGCTGTGGCGCAGGACTCCACCTTCGACGGTGGGGTGGGTGATCTCCCATGCGTGTGGTTCAACGCTGACTGTCGAGCCGTCGCGCAGTTCAACGAGCACTTCGATGTCGTCATCGACACTGCATTCGATCGAGTCAGTCGCGGCGGTCGCGGCGGTGGGGTCGAAAGTGGGAACGCGGCCGGGCACCGTAGGGGCAGTATCGGGCACGGTACCTGCAGTGATGGGGTCGGACGCGGCCTGGTCGATCCCGTCGGCTCCTCCGATCCCGTCGATCCCGACGACGCGCCCGAGCGAGCCGTTCACCCACCTGTCAGCCGGGTCGTTGGTCAGCATCATGACCTGGGCGCCAACTTTGAATGACAGCACGGGGTCAGTCGGCGGCTCGAACTTGTCGAGGTTGCCTGATTGCGCTCCGTGGCACTGGATGAGCGGTGTCGGCAAATCATCAAGGTGTCGCCGGTTGCGCGCACCGACGATCCGGTTTGTCGTGGCGAGCGTGAGCCAAAACTCGTCCTCTGGTGGCGTGAAATCGTGGTTGACCTTGCTGTTCAGGACGCTGGTGATCGAGCGTGTCATGCGCCCCGACCTGATCGCGTTGAGCATCTGCGTCATCTGAGAATCACCGAGCTGGCGAAAAACCTTCGTCAGGTTGACGGTCGGGAACCGCTCGGCACTGTACGCGCTGGCAGAGAAGAAATACGGGGTGCCAAAAGCGGACGCGAAGTAGTCTTCTTCTCCCGTGTTGACCACGGGCGGCAGCTGGTAGAGGTCTCCGACCAGGACCAGTTGGACTCCTCCAAGAGGCTCCCCAGGGTGTGGCCCGTATTTTTCGAGGGCGAGGCACACCTTGTCTAACAGGTCGGCTCGCACCATCGACGCTTCATCAATGATGAGTGTGTCGATTGAGGCCAGCGTGCGCGAGAACCGCGAAGGCTTATACGTGCCGTTTCGCACGTCGTCGATCGTGGTATGCGGGGTGAATGAGAACAGGCGGTGCAGGGTGTAGCCGTCGACGTTGAGCGCTGCCACTCCGGTGGGCGCGGCGACCACGACTTTACGCTCAGTTGAGGCCATGAAGTAGCGGATCAGGGTGGATTTGCCCGTGCCGGCGTTGCCGGTCAGGAACAGGGACCTGCCGGCTTCCAGCATGTCGAGTGCCCGACGGAATTCGTCGGTGATCTCGATGGGTGGGGTGCTCACAGGGTCATGGTCTCACAGCCCACCGGCATCTGCGGACTGCGAGTGTACGGCAAGGTCGCGGCCATCGAACAGCGGCAACAGCGCGGCGAGATCTGTTCGCTGGCCGGATGCCTGGATCAGGCCGGCGGCGTCCCCCTCGTCCCACGACAGGTCGCCGGTTGCGAGGCGCAGCCACGTGGGCATCGACATTTCGACAACGGCAGGTGGGGTACCTCGACGGTGAGTGGTACCTTTCAGAATCTGGACGGCTCCGGCAGGAGGGACGCGCACTTCGACCGCGCGACCGGGGTGACGCTGCTCGAGCTCCTCCAGACAGAAACGCACTGCCGTCATCTGCTGACGGCGCGGGGTGTCATCGCCCTGTTCGCGCCACGTGCGCAGTGCATCCATGCCGGCATCGAAGTCGATTTTTCGTCGAGGCGTCATGGCGACCATTCTAGGCGCTGATATACAGCTCAGGCCGTGTCATCAGGTATGCGTTGAAGTATGCGAGCTGTGAGCGCAGGTCTTTTTGTGCCATCGCTGTGCCGTAGGGCGATTCTCTGGCTCCGGCAATGATGGTGGGCTTGTTCCCCAGGGGTTTGATCCGTAGAGTCGCGACATCCAGTCGAGGGCGTTCCTGAGAGCTCCGGGAATGGATCGGTTGTACTCCGGGGTCACGATCAGTACGGCGTCTGCTCTCTCAACATAGGACTTTCTACCTAGACGGCGCTAAAATGAACCTGCACAGCGAGTTTCACAGTTGAGACGCAGGGGCATGAAAGCAAGGATGCATACCTGATTGCACCGTCGCCTCGTCGCTGAGCTGAAAACAACCAGAAAGGTATCAACATGGACGGAACAATGCGCGCCCAGCGCTTCTACGCCGACAGCAAGACCATGAAGGTTGAAGACATCCCGATCCCCTCCCCCGGACCAGGCGAGGTCCTCATTAAAGTTGCCTACTGCGGCATCTGCCACTCTGACCTGTCACTGATCGACGGAAACTTTCCACCACAAGTTGACGTGGTGACGCAGGGCCATGAATGCTCGGGTGAAATCGCAGAGCTGGGCGAAGGTGTCACCGGGTGGAAAGTGGGCGACAAAGTTATTCCCGTGTCCGGCAGGTCGTGCGGCGAGTGCCGTGAATGTCGCCGCGGCAACGAAGGAGCCTGCCAGAATCTTGAGCTGATGGCGTTCGCCTATGACGGCGCCTGGGCGCAGTACACCATCACTCCCGCTGCTGGCCTCACGCGAGTTCCCGAGGGTGTCCCGATGGATCAGGCAGCGATCCTGGCTGACGCTGTTGCTACACCTTTTAGCGCGGTCAAGCGCACAGGGCGGGTGTCGATCGGCAATGCGGTTGCGGTGTGGGGCCTGGGCGGCGTGGGAACGCATATCGTTCAACTCGCCAAGCTCGCCGGCGCTATCCCGGTCATCGGGATTGACATTAACGACGCGGTCTTGGAACGTGCGAAGGAGTTGGGTGCTGACTATACGTTCCGGTCAGATGATCCGGACTTGATGGAGAAGATTACGGAAGCGACGGGCGGGCGAAAAATCGATGTCGCGTTCGACGCCGTTGGTTTGCAGTCCACGTTCAAGCAGGCCATTGCCTCGTTGGATTTCAATGGGCGAGCTGTCCTCGTTGGCCTGTCAGGTCAGGAAATTGACGCTGGCCCCATCTTGTCTTTCGGTTTGCAGCGCAAGCAGGCGTTCGGCCACCTGGGCTACAAACCTGTCGACATTTACCTGTTGGCAGAGCTGTTGAAGGACGGGCGTCTTGACCTGTCGCAATCGATCTCTGGTGTGGTCCCATTGTCTGAGATCGAACGCGGTATTGAAATGATGGAATCGAAGGAGGGCAACCCGATTCGAATCCTCGTCGATCCGTGGAAATAGTTCCCCAATGATCCCGCCTCGGCGGCATGCTGTGTGAAGGAACGCATCGCTGAGAAGTTAGGCCGTCACATCACGAACGCCCAAACGTAGTGAGTCGCTGGAACTGCTTAACCTCGGGTGGGCGTCAGTTCTACGAACTGACGCCCACATTTGGGATCAGTAAGCGCGAGTTGTATGCGCTGATCGCCCTGCTCCTTCACAATAGATAGCGGGGGAATTCGAGATGGATGACGTGGATTTTCAACAAGCAAAGGCGATGTACATAGCCGCTCGCAAGAATGAGCGTGCACGTATCCGAAGCGCTCTGCAGGTTGCGGGATTCCAAGTCAAATCAGGGAACAACGCCGGGCAAGGATTAAGATCCTACACAAGCGGCGGCCGTCTTTTGCCACCTTTTGACCTTTCAAATTGGATGTGGATTGAAGCACAGCGTGATGGCGTGTGCAAGACGCCGGTTCAGCGAATCATCGGAAACAGAACCGATAATCGTCGCCACTGGCAACATCATGAGAGATATTCTTTCATCTGCCGCCAATACCAACCAGCAATGCACGAACGTTCGCACCCGCAGTTATGCGCGAAATTGATCGTCGATACCTGTTCTTGTCGTGCCTACTCGCAGTCCTTTTCACTCGCCAATGCTCAGTCTCTCCATGCCCTTGAATCAAAAGACATTTCGTCCTAAAAACCTCAGCACGAAAGCAACTATAGCCCTATAGAACGGTTCGCACCTCGACAGTTTCACGTTGAAATGTCACTCAACAGCAAGCGTAGCGCTCGTTCAACGCTGTCCTATCGTCGATCGAGCCAATGGGGAGAGTAGCAGTGGGACCCCTAGAACACGTTCAATATCGAGCAGCTCCCTTAGTATCTCCAACTTCGAGATTACTCGCAAAATAACAGCGATGTGACGCCACTTAAATAGTAACAACATCAATCTCAGCGAAAGAATATTGGAACTGTACTCAACAGAACAAAACAAGAGTCGCCAAGACCCCGGTCCCTTTAAGAAGAAACTCTCTCTATACCGCGTATCTCGAACGTCCATTTTCACTAGACGAAAACAAATAGAGGAACCTGACGCACGTTATAAGATAATTGGAAAATCCGGATGGCTGCTCAACTTCAACTCAATCTTATTCTTGAAGTTGAGCAGCCAAAGGAACTTCCATTCAAACCGCCGCAAACACCAAACATCTACCGTGGGCGCCGTTGCTCTTTTTCAGGCAAGACCCAATCGTCGCCGCTTGGATCAGTTTGGTACCAAAAGGCAACGGTAGTGACATCATCACGACGCTCAAAAAGATAATCACCACGATCCCCGATTTGTTGGAGAGTAACTTTAAGCCTTCGAGAAAATCTCACAGGATCCAAAAGATGCCATCTATACATCCCATGTCCTGGTGGCAGATCTTTGGCATAAGGTGAAACTCGGCTGTTATCACGACTAATCTGCTGATGATACCCCAAGTACAGAGAACAATAAGCCACTGGTTTTGGATCTTCATACCCATCCCACTGGTCACGAAAACCCCAAGCGCCACCGACATAGTCTTCCAAGCCAGTTCCGACAATTGTGGCAAAATCTTGGTCATCATCAATATAAAACTTGAGCTCTCCTTCGCCGTACCAAAATCTCTCTAGTTGGCTCAGAAAAATGAAGCTACCAACGTAAGCTCCCGATCCCTGCGTGTCGAGAACGACATGATCTTGTCCGAGCTGGTTAGTGCCATTAGTGCGTCGCCATTGTGAGTGCAAATAACACAGATCATCGGGAAATGATTCCTCAAGCGAATAATCAACCTGATAGAAGAATCCTTCGACCACTTCAGAGTGGTCACTAACTATTTCAACTACAGCTCTTTCTCTAAATGGCATTTGGAGATAGCAGTTAAGCCCCCCAGTTGGCGCTGCGACCATAACTGAGGAAGAATAGTTAACCACCTCGCCGAATCCACATCCAAAGAAGTCTCCAATTGGAACGTCTATAGCTGGGTTTTCCGCCGAATCCCACGTTATTCTTATCCGGATATTTCTCAGAACGAATGGCTCAGACTTAGTTCTCGCTGGCATAGTGAACCACAGGTGACGAATCTGACCGGGTCCCTTAATATCCACAATCTTGACTGTTTCTCCTGGAGGGATAGATATGCAAGGCCTACCCTTCCTGCCAACTCCTAGCTTCGAGGAGGATCTTCCTCCGTTTCCAGGCGAACCGCACGGGTTTTCTGCCGTTATAGAACGTGAAAGGACGGGGAGATTCCTCGCATAATCAGGGAAATTCATATTAGTTTTCAAGTGACTAATCCTTTTCACTTAACTGCTCCAGCAGTGACGCCCCTCGTCAACGTTCTCTGGAAGAACGCGAAGAAAATGAGCGTGGGTAACAACGTGAGCAGAGATGCGGCCGCCATTTGGGTCACGTCAAGCGTGTTCTGTCCCTTTAGATTTGCCAGAGCAATTGGTAAA
Source organism: Schaalia radingae (assembly GCF_900106055.1). Taxonomy (NCBI): domain Bacteria; kingdom Bacillati; phylum Actinomycetota; class Actinomycetes; order Actinomycetales; family Actinomycetaceae; genus Schaalia; species Schaalia radingae. The sequence continues at coordinate 2,033,300 of NZ_LT629792.1, forward strand.
GTCTGAGAATCCGGTCCAACCAGCATGATCATCGGAATCAGGAATTCATTCCACGTCCAGACGAAGAAAAACACCAGCAAAACAGAGAGCGAAGGACGCATAATCGGGTAAACAATGCTAATTAGGACCCTGAAACGACCAGCACCATCCACCTGGGCCGCCTCAAGCATTTCTCTCGGAAATGTAGACATTACGGAGGACAACAGATAAGTCCCCATCGCTGCCTGCAGAACAGAGAAAATAATAACAACCGACCAGATCGAGTTATGGAGGCCTATTGCTTGAACACCGTAAAATAGAGGATACAAGAGTGCCTCTTGTGGCAACATCGTTGCGATCAAGAGGACAAAAATAACTCCAGTACGCCCCTTGATTCGACCAATACCAAGTGCGTAAGCAGCCAGAAGTGACAAACACGTGCCGACTAGAGAAGTTACACCTGCTGTAACTATGGAATTAAACAGAAGTCTCGGAAAATTAACCGTTTCCAAGTAACGCTGAAACGCACTCACAGTCCACTGCTCTGGTAGAGCTACCGGGCCATTGATGGAATATTCAGCTGGACTCTTGAACGAGTTAATCACCACCAAATACAGGGGAGCAAGCATCAATACGGCTACAAGGGCGGCAATTACTAAGACGCCATATTTAGTCAAAATAAAAGAAAGCGGTTTCCTCGCCTTATAGGCATCGCGAGCATACTGAGATGTTTTTTGCATCGAACTCTTACTCCTCCTCAATTGCCTTCGACTGCCAATAGACAAGCCCACCAGCTATGACGCAGATCGTTACCGCCAAGACAGTCGCAGATGCCGCTCCATAGCCAACCTTCGATAGCTCAAAGAAGTTCCTGTACGAGAAGAAAGAAGGGACGTACGTCGAGAATTCAGGTCCTCCACGGGTCAGCACCATCACAGGCGCGAACAACTTTATCGCGCCGATAGTTGCTGTCAGAACAACAACGAAAATGTCGGCACGGATGTTCGGAATGGTAATATGCCTGAATCGCTTCCACCAGCCCGCTCCATCTAACTGAGCTGCCTCATACAGAGACGGATCAACTCTCTGCAAACCTGACATGAATATCACAACCGGATATCCGATCTGCAGCCATATCATCATCAACATGATTGAGTACAGCGCTAAGTCCGTGTTCCCCAGCCAGTCAGGCGCGAGTCCTGTACCTACACCACGGAGTATCTCATTTAGTGCTCCATCTCTAGTGTTTAAAATCCAACTCCATAAGACGCCCGCCACGGCGACAGGCAAAATCTGCGGAATGTAATATGTGGCCCTCAAAAATGACGCTATCGCACTATTAAAATGCCTGCCGATAAAGTCAAACAGGGTAGCCGCCAGGATCAAACCAATCACAGTCGGTATAATCGCTATCGCGAAAATCATGTATATAGTGTTCACAAAAGATGACCAAAATAGTTTATCATGCATTAGATCTACATAGTTTGACACTCCAACCCATTTCATCTCAGCCTTACCACCCTTCCAGCTATAGAAGCTCAAAAGTGTGTTCACGATGAGAGGAAGTAGGACCACTACACAAAAACCGATAGCCAATGGTGATAAATAGGCCCAATAACTACGTCGCTCTTTATCTCTCCATCTCATAGGTCGCTTCTTTCGATAGAGCATTAACTTATTTAAGTTCACTTGTTACTCTCGTAGTAGTCTTTCATTCCTGCGAGGAATTCTTCGCCACTCTGCGATCCAGACACAAGTCCCTGCAGCCCAGCCATCTGATAATCAAGAAGTCCGGGAACTGGATAGTCAGGGTAGAAAGACAGGCGATCTTCAGATTTTAACAACTGGAACGTCTCATTCATTTCTTTCATGCGTTCATCTTCAATAGTCGACGGATCCACCACGACCGGAATTCCACCAATTCTTGCAATCTCACCTTGAACCGATTCACTCAGAGTCTTTTCTATCCACGCTTTCGCGCATTCCTTGTTCTTAGCGTCGCTCGGAATCGCCCACAAATGTCCCGAGGTTCCCGCCGTTAACTTCGCTTCGGGAAATTCCAACAATCCCCATTCAAACGGAGCCTCTTCGTTGATTCGAGTAAAGGACCAAGTGCCACTTGCCATAAAAGGCATTTCGCCAGCAATAAAGGCTCGCTCCATATCATCACCTTTCAGTCCAGCAAGCTGATGACCCAAGTACCCCTTGCTAATCCACTCTTCGAGGTGCTTCGTCCCCTCTGCAAACGCACCGCCCGTAATGTCTGCGGGGCCGGCGAGCAGAATGAAGTTGTCGACTTCTTCTCGCGAAGCATCTTGCGAGATCAGCTGCCACCATGTCTGCAATACAGCATGCTCGCCCGCATTCGAGGAAATTGGCGTGACCCCAGCCTTTAGCAAATCATCGAACACTGTTTCTAGCTCGGCCATTGAGCTTGGCATTTCAGTGATGCCATGCTCAGCTAACAAGTCTTTATTGTAGTAAAATGTATAGTAACTTGCAGTCGACGGCACGCCATACCATTCACCAGCTCCCGCATTACCATTATCATCGTATTTTGCTAGGGCTGATACAGCCCCATTCAGCTCCTTATCCCAGCCATTCTCCTCCACAAGGTCCGTCAATGGATCAAGAAGTCCCTGGGATGCTAACTGGCCCGCATCCGCATTACCCGTGTTAACGAGCACAACATCAGGCACGTTTCCTCCCGAAAGCAGAACCTTCGCGTTCGAGCGGAAAGACTCAAAATTGGTCGACGACCACTCCACATCAAGTGAGGGATTCTCTTCTTGAAACTCTGCCAGCCCTTTTTGCCACCCCTTGTACTGCGCAGTAGCTGTTGTCTCATACTGTAGAATTGTACATTTCCCTTCCAGCTCCCCGGACGCTTTCGCCTCACCAGACGTTGCATTAGATGACTCACCACCTGCGCTTCCACAAGCAGAAAGCATGATGCTCAGAGCCATAATCCCAGTGCATGCAGTTCGAATTCTCGACATCATCGTCCCTTTCTAAGAATCAATATTACGGAAGCCCATCCGCAGAGGTAACGTTACCTCGCATCGTTGCTATACGCAAATCACGAAAGACTACGCGAAACCTCTGCCCAAGTAAAAGCAGCCTTATTTTTGCTGAGGCCTCTCGGGCTTTCGACCCTCCACCACTCCTCGAGACGAGCCTTCGAAAGCCTTTAATGTTGAGCAAATAGACCATGCTACGATTGAAGAACGATGATTACGATAAAGGATGTTGCCAAAGCCGCAGGGGTTAGTCCAATGACGGTGTCAAGGGTCGTAAATCGAACTGATAACGTTAACTCTACTATGCGGAAGCGTGTACTTCGCGCGGTTGAGCAGCTCGGATACGTGCCGAACCTGTCAGCATCTAAGCTGAGGGGGAAAAAGAGCACCCATTGGACAATTGGGCTAATTCTAAGAGACGTCGCGAACCCATTTTCTGCAGAGCTTCATCGCTCAATCGAAAAATCTCTTCGCGACTCTGGATCTCTAACTCTTACGGCGAGTAATGATGACGATCGGGATTACGCCCGCGAGCTCGTCATGACAATGCGCGCACACCAAATCGATGGTTTGATTATCGCACCTCCACCAGGAAACCAATCGTATCTGGGTGCAGCGGCAGAAACCGGTTTACCGATCGTTATCGTCGACCGTCCATCCGACTTCGAGCAGATTCCCTCCGTTATCTCGGACAACTATGACGGAATGCGACAAGCCACGCGTCACTTGATTTCGTATGGACACCGACGTATAGCGTATTTAGGAGACGAAGCCTCGGTTCCGATGACCGCTCGTCGCGATGGATTCCTAGCAGGGCTTCAGGAGGCAACAATAGACACCACTGAGGCTATTATTCGCCTCGACCAATTTGACCCAATACAGGCGAGAGAGACAGCTGTATCGCTTTTGGAATCCAATAATCCACCCACCGCGTTCATTGGCTCCAGAAACCGAATTAATGTGGCCATTATTCAAGCGCTTCGAGCGACCAAGCGTAGCGAAGAAATAGCAATGGTTGGATTCGACGATATAGAACTTGCCGCAGAACTGGATCCAGGTATGACTGCAGTTGCGCAGAATCCAATTTTGATCGGACAAATTGCTACCGCCATCCTAATGGATATGCTTGAGAACAATCGGGTTCAGGATCAGTCGGTTGTGGTATCGACGCGGCTGATCAAGCGCGGCTCAGGAGAGATTTCACGTACACAACCACTTAACTGAAGCGGGATTCCTTTCACGCTGATACACAAGCAGCTATCTAATTTGAAAGCTACTATCCCTTGCCACAAGCTACGCGATTCTGCTTCAAACACATGCAATCACCTGGCATTTATTCGCTGACACGCACAGAAGCTAGTTTTCGCGAATTGGTCTACAATGCCACTAGGCATCCGCTTGCTCTCGTATGAGGCTTTGTAATCCTGACAACGGTTTCAAACACTACTGTCTCGAAGCCAGTATCACGATCTCTTCCCAGCCATTTTGCGTATGGACTTTTGTAGGGTGCCAGAATTTTTACCGCTAAATTTTAGCCCTTTCACCATGGGCCTAATCTTGGCGGCGGCTGCATGTCTGGGCGTATATCCACCTAGTCCGAATGCGGGCTGAAAGATAAGCGACACACAGGTAGGTGACTACTCTAGGTTTCGCAAGTGTGGTTTCTTTTGATAGTCGCTGTCCAATCTGTTGCATAAGCTGCCTCGACCATAGAAAGGAGGTTTTGAGCGCAGCAGACTCTGTCTTCTCAACAGTGGCTCATCACGCGCATCGGGCGCACTTGACGCAGCATTGGTCACATGTGACCCCGCATGAGGGTGTGCCCGCTCCCCTGCCTCAGCCCGGGAGCAAACCTACAGTGTTACTTCACATCACTGCGCTTGCGGCGCGTTGTCAACGCAACATCTCCCAGCAAGAGCACTCCAGCAAGAACATCCGTGTTGAGCGTGTACACGTGGCTTCCGTGAGACCTAGACACGTCGGTTTTGCACACGAAATTTATTAAAACTGGCGTGAGCTGCATGAAGATTCACGGAGGTGCTAACCTGCGGTGTGCCCGACCGACGCCACAGGGAAAAACCCGCCGTACTGCAATAAGATGACCCTGATGCAAGAAACACACTTGTCCGCCAGGACATGCCAGGAACTGCGATCTCACATCGACCAGCATCTGAAGCCCGGTGACCGTCTTCCCTCGGAAAAAGACCTCGCCACACTGCTGTCGGTGTCGCGTACCACTGTGCGCGCAGCCCTCGAACAGCTCTGGCTTGAAGGCAAAGTGGAACGCCGCTGGGGTGCCGGTACATTCGTGCGCAAATCCGCCGAGCTCCCTCAGCACATTGACCAGGTCTTCGTCGACGTCCAGTCAATCGACACCGTGTTCGGCACATTCGTCCAGCGCGGCCACCAGGTTTCCTACCTGGATACCGCGTGCGAAAAAGTCACGCCACCCACGATTGTGCGCGCGCTTCTGCCACCCACCTCTGAGAAGGAATGCTGGCGCATCACGCGCGTCATCGGTGTGGATGGGGCTCCCGCAATGCTGGTCTACGATCACATTCCGCTCAGCATTGACGGCGTTGACCTGGATCCGAGCCCGATGATCGAGTCAGTGACCACGCTGACCAAACTCACCGACGAATGGGGTATCCGCATCGAACGCAACGACGCGACTGTGGAAGCCATATGCGCTCCGCTGGCAGTTGCCGAAACGCTCGGCATCAAATTGCGCACCCCCATCCTGCGATCCACTCAAACCGCCGAAGTGCGCGACGGCCTGGCCGTTGCCGTCACGCTGATCTATCAGAACCCGGCAGTGATGAGCGCACGCGTCGTCCGCGCGCAGCGATCCAACTGACGCCCGACGATTCGATCAACACACGGCGTCGCCCTCGCCAATTCTCCAAAAAGAGTTATTGACGAGGGCGCCCGACCGCCGCGAACCGGCGACCTAGAAACGCGAACGCAGCGCGCTTTCCTGCATGTCGCGAAGCTCGGTGATGTCAGCCATCCAGCCGTTGCCGTTGCCTGAATCAGTCAGTACGTCACCGCCGGTGATCACCACCATGTCGCCACCGGTCGTGCCGATGCGCGCCGCCTGCACGCCCTCAGCCTCTGCAGCTGCGTACACCGCCGGCAAGGATTCTTCGGCCACGGCCACCATCGCTCGGCCCTGCGACTCAGACAGCAACATGACGAAGTCATCCACGCCTGCGATGCCAGCTGCCTGCGCGATGTCGAAACTGCCGCCGATGCCGAAACGAAGCGCCGAATCCACCAGCGACTGGATCAGACCACCATTCGACAGATCATGTGCCGCGCGGATCAAAGGCTGTCCATCAGGGCCGTCAGCCGCAGACAGTGCTTCCAGGACTCGGCCCAATGCCATCTCGGCTTCCAGATCAACCTTCGGGGGCAGGCCACCGAGGTGATCATGCACGATGCGTGCCCACGCCGACCCGTCCAGCTCATCGCGGGTGGAGCCGAGCAGCACCACAGCCAGCCCTTCAGCGGTCCAGCCAGACGGATTTGCGCGACGCACGTCATCCATCACGCCCAGCAAGCCGACCACCGGGGTGGGGTTGATCGAGGAATCAAACTGACCTTTTTCCGTTCCCGAGGAGTTGTACAGGGAGACGTTTCCGCCGGTCACCGGCACACCCATCTCCACGCAACCGTCAGCCAGGCCTTCCATCGCGGTGACCAGCTGCCACATCGCGTCCGTATCCTCCGGATTACCGAAGTTCAGGCAGTTCGTGATTGCCACGGGGCGAGCACCCACCGTCGCGACATTGCGGTAGGCTTCCGCGAGCGCCTGGCGGGCACCCTCGTACGGGTCAAGTTTGGTGAACCAGCCGTTCGCGTCCGTTGACAGCGCCACGCCCGCACCGGTTTCTTCGTCGACGCGCACCACGCCGGCATCATCGGGCTGCGCGAGCGCCGTGTTGCCCTGCACGTAACGGTCGTACTGATCTGTCACCCACGCTTTCGACCCCTGGTTGACGTCCGACAGCACCGTGCGCAGCGCCTCATCCAACTCGGCGGCAGTCTGCGGGCGCGCCAAGCCGGCTGCCTCCACAGTGTTGTCCTGCAGCTCGTCCTGCCATGCGGGACGCGCGTACGGGCGGTCATAGACCGGTCCTTCATTCGCCACGGTCTTGGGATCCACATCCACGATGCGCTGGCCGAAGTGGTCGATCGTCAGGCGGCCATCACCGGTGACCGTGCCGATCACGGCGGCTTCCACGTCCCACTTGTCGATGATTTCGAAGAAGCGCTCACGATCTTCAGGGGTCACGATCGCCATCATGCGTTCCTGCGATTCGGACATGAGGATCTCACCGGCTGTCAGGGTCGGGTCACGCAGCAGCACGTTCTCAAGATCCACATGCATACCGGAATCGCCGTTGGCAGCCAGTTCCGAGGTGGCGCACGAGATTCCCGCCGCGCCCAGGTCCTGAATGGCCTGCACCACGCCTGCGTCGAACAGCTCGAGGCAGCATTCGATCAGCACTTTTTCCATGAAGGGGTCACCGACCTGCACCGAGGGGCGCTTAGTGGGCATGCCGTCGTCGAAGGTTTCCGACGCCAGAATCGAGGCGCCGCCGATGCCGTCGCCACCGGTGCGTGCACCGAACAGCACCACCAGGTTGCCTTCACCGGACGCGTTCGCCAGGTGGATATCGTCGTGACGCAGCACGCCCAGGCACAGGGCGTTGACCAGCGGGTTGCCCTGGTAGGACGGGTCGAACTCGGTTTCGCCGCCGATGTTCGGCAGGCCCAGGCAGTTGCCGTATCCGCCGACACCGGCCACCACGCCGTGCACGACACGGGCGGTGTCCGGGTGGTCGAGTGCGCCGAAACGCAGCTGGTCCATCACGGCTACCGGGCGTGCACCCATCGACATGATGTCGCGGACGATGCCGCCCACACCCGTGGCAGCACCTTGATAGGGTTCCACGAATGAGGGGTGGTTGTGCGATTCGACTTTGAATGTCACAGCCCAGCCGTTGCCGACGTCGACGACGCCGGCGTTCTGTCCCATGCCGACCAGCAGGTGTTCGCGCATGTCGTCAGTGGTTTTCTTGCCGAACTGTTCGCCCAGGTGTTTCTTCGAGGACTTGTATGAGCAGTGCTCGGACCACATCACCGAGTACATGGCCAGTTCCGCGTTGGTGGGGCGGCGTCCCAGGATCTCGCAGATGCGCTGGTATTCGTCGTCTTTCAGGCCGAGTTCGCGGTAGGGCATCGCTGTGTCGGGCGTGCGCGCGGCGTCCTCAACGGTGTCGGGGGTTTCGACCGGGATAGGCGCGCCTGCCGCGCCGCGGTCAGCGTCATGTGTGGGGGTCATGTCAAGCTCCAGATTCTCAGTTGTCCACAGGCTGTGTCCACATGCTTGTGGACGGTGGCGCCGTCGCGCCTGCTTCCCTGTGGATCAAATTGTGTATGGGTTGTGGATAGCGGGGTCATGGACGAGGGCGAACGCCGCTGCGTCGTCATGCCTCACTTACCCCACCAATGTGGCCAGTGCGGAAGCGAACAGTGTCAGGCCGTCGGTGCCGCCATGTCCGGAAACCTCAACGGAGCCGTCCCCGCCGAATGATTTCGAGCGCTGCGCGCGACGAACCGGTCCGAAACCGCTTTCCACGGCGTGCTCGGGGTGCGGCATGAGGCCAACAACGTTGCCCTGCTTATTCGTGATGCCGGCAATGTCGTGAGCCGACCCGTTCGGATTGACATCCACGTAGCGGAACACGACGCGACCCTCATCCTCAAGCCGCTTGATCGTGTCGGCGTCAGCCTGGAAGCAGCCTTCGCCATTCTTGAGTGGGACTGTGATCGTCTGTCCCTGCGTCAGGCTCGAGGTCCACGCGGTGTCCGCGTTCTCCACACGCAGCGTCTGATCGCGGCAAATGAACTTCTGGTGCGTGTTGCGGATCAGTGCGCCTTCCAGCAGGTGTGACTCACACAGAACCTGGAAACCGTTGCAGATGCCCAGCACCGGCATGCCTGTGCGGGCCGCGTCAACGATCGGCCCCATAATGGCGGACACCGCTGCAATGGCGCCGCACCGCAGGTAGTCACCGTAGGAAAAGCCACCGGGCAGAATTACTGCGCCCACGCCCTGCAGGTCCGTGTCCTTGTGCCACAGGCGCACCGGCTCACCTCCGGCCAGACGCACAGCGCGAGCCGCATCCTGGTCATCGAGCGTGCCCGGGAAAGTCACGACTCCGATTTTCACCTTCGGACTCATTGCGCATCACCGTGAGCGCCCTCGTCAACGAGAAGTTCTTCGACGCGCACGACGTCCTCAATAATCGGGTTTGACAGGACTTCTTCAGCGGCGCGGCGTGCCTGGGCGAGGTGCTCATCCGTGACGGCGCCCTCCACATCCAGGTGGAAGCACTTGCCCTGACGCACAGATGTGAAACTGGAAATTCCCAGTCGCGGCAGTGCGGATCCGACTGCTTTTCCTTGCGGGTCAAGGATTTCTGGTTTCGGCATCACTTCAACAATGATTCGGCCCACTGGGTCCTCCTGGTTTCTTAAGGTGTCGGCGGTTAATGTGGTAGCTCTGTCAAACGGTTCACTGACGTGGCTGGTTGCCCGGTTCCGGTGCCTGACCGGTGAGCAGCGTGTACGCATCGACGTAGCGTTGACGTGTCGCCTCAACGATCCGGTCAGGCAGGCGCGGCGGCTGCTCGCCACTGGCGCGATCCCACCCGGATTCTGCGGAGGTCAGCCAGTCGCGCACATACTGTTTGTCGAAGCTGGGGGTCACCTGGCCTTCAACCCACTGGTCGGCGGGCCAAAAACGCGACGAGTCCGGCGTGAGTGCCTCATCAGCCAGGACCAGCTCGCCACTGTCAGGATCCACACCGAACTCGAACTTGGTGTCAGCGATGATGACGCCGCGCTCGCGAGCGATGCGCGCCGCCTCCGAATACAGCTTGATGGACGTGTCGCGCAGCGCTGCCGCCACGTCGCGCCCCACCATGTCGGCTGCACGCTCGAAGGAGATGTTTTCGTCGTGTTCACCCAGTTCAGCCTTGGCTGCGGGGGTGAAGATCGGTTCAGGCAGTTTCGAAGCTTCGGTCAGGCCTTCCGGCAGGCGGATCTCGCACACTGTGCCGGACTGCTTGTATTCCGCCAGACCGGAGCCGGTCAGGTATCCACGCACCACGCATTCGATGGGATACATGGTGAGCTTCTTGCACACTACTGCGCGCCCTGCGACCTGGGCGGGCACCGGCTCATCAAGCAGGTGGTTCCCCACAATCGAATCGAGCTTGTTCATCCACCACGTCGACAGTCCTGTCAGCACCAGGCCCTTGCCGGGGATTTCGGTGGGCAGAATATAGTCGTAGGCGCTGATACGGTCCGACGTGACCATCAGGAGTACGCGCCCGTCCTCACTTTGGTACAGGTCACGCACCTTGCCAGAATTAACGTGTGTCCACCCGTCCAGTTCGACTGCCTCACTCATTTTCTTCTCCCTCACTCCTTGCGCTGAACTGCTGATATGCGTGCGCCTAGGCGCTGAGTCCGTCTGGCCATTGCGCGATGTCGCGCCGGAATTGACATTCAGGAAAGTCAATGCGCCCGATTGCCTCGTACGCTGCGCGCCGCGCCTCGTCAATGGTTGCTGCACGCGCCACGACGTCCAGTACGCGTCCCCCATCAGCGACGAGGGTGGCGTGCGCTTCACTGTCCTGCGCTGCGCCGACACTTTTCGTGCCGGCGTGGATGAGGTGGACTCCGGGGAGTTCCTCTGCGGCTTCGGCTCCGCGGATCGTTTGGCCGGTGCGCGCACGAACGGGGTATCCAGGTGAGGCCAGGACGACGGTGACTGCCGCATCGTCACTCCAGGTCGGGGCCGCGACTTGGTCAAGGGTACCGCGCGATGCTGCGTCGAGCAGGTCAAGCAGTGGGGATTCGAGGCGCTCCAGGACGACCTGTGTTTCCGGGTCACCGAAGCGGACGTTGAATTCGACGACACGCACTCCGTTCGAGGACATCGCCAGCCCGCAGTACAGCAGACCGGTGAACGGCGTACCGCGCTGCGCCATGCGGCGCACCGTTGGTTCTGCGATGGTGCGAACAACCTCGTCGGCAAGTCCGTCGTGGAGCCACGGCAGCGGCGAGTAGGCACCCATTCCACCGGTGTTCGGCCCTTCATTGGCGTCCTGAAGGCGTTTGAAGTCCTGTGCCGGAACCAGTGGGACGACGTGTGTACCGTCGCTGATGCAGAACAGGGAGACTTCCGGCCCATCGAGGTAGTCCTCGATGACAACGGCACCGTCGGGACGATCCAGACAGTGGCGCGCATGTTCGCGTGCAGCGTCAGAGTCAGCGGTAACCAGCACACCTTTGCCTGCGGCCAGTTGATCGTCTTTGACAACGTGAGGGGTGGTGCATGTGCGGAGCGCCTGGTCGACCTCATCCATTGTTTGACAGGTGAAGGAGCGGGCAGTGGCGACGCCGGCCTCGTCCATGACAGTTTTGGCAAAAGATTTTGATGCTTCGAGGCGGGCGGCTTCCTTGCCTGGGCCGAAGCATGCGATGCCCTGCGCGCGAACCGCGTCAGCCAGTCCGGCGACGAGGGGGGCTTCCGGTCCGATGATGACCAGGTCAGCGTTCAGGTCGCGTGCGCGCTGCGCGATGGCGTCCGAGCTGTTCGGGTCAGCGGGGTTGGCATCACCGAAGTCCACGGGCGTGGCGATGCGGTCGATTCCGGGGTTTCCGGCTTGAGCGAACAGTTCAAGCGGTGTGCCGCGTTCAGCCAGAACACGGGAGTGTGCGCCAGTACGGATCAGTGCGCGCGCGATGGCATGTTCGCGCCCACCATTGCCAATGAGCAGAACCTTCACACCTTCAGCCTACCGAACTGTCAGGCCGTAAACGACGCCTCAGTCCCCTACTTTCGGTTAGACCAGTCACCCCCACAGGCTTTGTCATGTCCTATGTCGAGTACATATGACCGGACAAATACGGCGGAGCCTGTACGCGATCTCTGTCTAAGCCGGTCGCGTCACCACTTGCCATTCGGCCTGGTGTCGCGGCTGCCATCCAACGGGTCGACGTCACTGTTGGTTTCCTTCGAGCGCCGGTTGAGTTCCTCGCGGCGATCCTTCTCCTCCTGGGTTTCATCCGCGTACGGATCTTCGCGCTTTTCTGGAGCAGGCGTGGAGTTCGGATCATTGCCTTGATCGGGCTTCGGCTGGGGCTGACGGGTGCCGCCACCCTGGCCATCAGAATCGTCCTGTTCCCCGTCCTTTCGATCCTTCTGACCGTCAGGCAGCTGGTCATTCGCACGATCGCGCTTAGGTGAAATGCGGTCATTTGTCTGATCCGCCGGCGAGGACTGCTGATCGGACTGCGAATCAGAACCGGAATCAGAGTCGGAATCTGAATCTGAGCCGGAGTCCGAATCCGATCCGCCACCGCTTTGCGACTGGTCGCTGCTTTGCGACTGGTCACTGCTCTGGGACTGATCACCGCTTTGGGAATTATCGCCACTTTGTGACTGATCGCTTTGCGGCTCGTCACCACTTTGAGACTGGTCACCACTTTGCGGCTGACTGGTATCATCGGGCGCCCGGCAGATCTGAATCAGTTCGAGCGCCTCGTCGTAGGTATCACGCGCGCCCAGATGATCACCCTGAGCTTCCAGCCCGTCAGCCATGATCTCTTTTCCAACGGCCAGGTTATTCCTGACCATGCATTCATAGGAGTAAGGCTCGATCGTGCCGTCCTCGTTCTTGACGGCCTTGGGCACCAGCTCGAACGCAGTCGACAACTGAGAAACACCGCCGTCAACCTCGCCTTCAGCCAGGAAAGTCGTGCCCTTGTTGTAGAACGCAAGCCACCGCTCCGGTCCGCGCTGAGTGACCGTCATCTGACCGTCGTAGCCGCCCATCGCTTTGTCGTAATTTCCGGAGCGGTATGCCACCCCAGATGCGTGCGACCACAGTGTCAATCCGATCAGGAATGCCGCTGCCAGCAAGACGATCAGCATGAGCGGCAACGTCCACCACAATAATGCGAGCGACCCGCGGGCACGGGTCTTCGACGCAGCTTTACCGACAGAGCGCCCACCGTGCGACGACGCACCTGCACGCGAAGGATGCGCGCTGGCATCGTCATGTGGAGCCTGCGCACTGGCGCCGCCCGCAGAGGATTGCGGACGAGCAGAGTCGTACGGTGGCTGATCAGATGACATGAGCCCTCCTCATCTTGCGCATGCGGGCCACGATTGCCGAGGCTTCCCATGCCAGCAACACGGCAAACACCAATGCGAACGGCCAGACGTAGTAGCGGTACACCTCAACTGTGTCACGTGACTCCGATATCAGCTTGCCCTCAGAGTTGAACTGAGCAGCATGGTCAATAATCGACCCGTTATCGGGCGAATGGACATAGTCAGCACCGAGCTGACTGGCGACCTCACGCAAGGCACCTTCATCCGCAGATGAGATCCCGTCCCTGGAAGGGTCCTGTGGGTCGGGGATGTAGCCGGACTGGGATTGATCGAGTGAACGCGCCTTCATCCGGCCCCCCTCGGCAGTTCCATACCCGATGACCAGCGCACCGTCACATGCCTCTGCCACTGAACGCCAGTCCCCAACTCCCTGCGAGGCATCCTCGGTGTTCTCCCCATCGCCCATGACGACGACATAGCGCGAGTTTCCGCCGCGCGATTCCTGAGCCTTGGTGAGGTAGCTGCGCAGGTCACTCACAGGGCGCGCCAATGATGAGCCCTGGGACGAGGAGGACAGTTCCTGGCCCATGCTCTGCATGTACGAGTCGATCGCGCCGATGTCGCTGGTGACGGGCAAAACCCGCTCAATGTCACGATCCCACGTGAAGATTGAGAACCTGGCGGCAGGCATGTGGTCAACGATCGTGGCAATATCCGCTTTGACGCCGTCGAGGCGCGGCAAACGGTCAGGACCATAATCTTCGGCCGCCATCGATCCGGTGCGGTCGATAACGAACCACAGTTCAACATCCGAGGTGGTGCTGTGCGACTCCTGCTTGATGGACGGGCCGGCAAGCATGAATGTCATGAGTGAGACGATCAGAAGGCGGCGAACCAGATTCACGCGCGAACTCATCGCACGTCTGCGAGCGCCCCAGACGCACAGTGCCACGCATGCAATAAAGAAGATGGCGAGGACCCACAGGGAGACAATGGGGCGGAAAATCACGCGTCTATCTCCTTCGCCTCAGCTCGGTTGCCTGGTGCGCCGACCCGTTCCCACAAGTGGAAACCTCCTGCGAAGAATGCTCCCCGTGAAGATCGCTTCCGCCACAGGGGACTTCTCGCGCAGAAACTCAGGTCTGCAAGTACCACAGTAGCGGAAATCTGAGAATTGGAACATCCATCACGACCCATGATGCTCAAGTCGTTTTCCATCCGTTACGCTCGTGTCATCACATGTGCCTCACCCTTGCGCGAGTACATTGGGGCGACCCACAAAGAAGCGCCCGACCAGTTTCGACTTACATGCCCCACGTACTGCGAATAGCCTGGGCAAGCATGCGGGTTTCGGTGACCAGGTCCGTGCCGAACACGGTGGCCTTGTCTTTGTCGTGGCACGCTCGGGCCGCCAGCCACTGCACCTGCAGCCCGTCAGAAAGAGCTACCAGACAGCGCGCGAGAGATCGAGACGGCGCATCCGGTCTTACAGTTCCCGCTTTCTTCCCCTCATCAAAAGCGCGGGTCAACATTTCAATCGTTGTGGCGAGGTGACCGGTAAACCATTCATGAGCCGGATGCTCATCGCTCACGGCAGCGCCACTCATCACCGAGTAGAGCGCCACCCCGGTGGGATCCTGCACATTCCGTTCAATCAGGTGCACCCACTGGTCAAGGAGCTTCCACGGGTCGTCGGTCGAATCGAGGAGGAATTCCTCGTGAGTTTTCTGGTCACGCTGGGTCAGAACGGCCGCGAAAAGCGCATCCTTGGACGGGAAGTAATGCAGCAACCCGGCTTTGGAGATCTCCGCTGCCCGCGCGATCTCCGCCAGAGATGTTCCCGCATATCCCTGATGAGCGAAAAGCTCGACCGCCTCGTGCAGGACTCGGGCGCGCTTGTCTTCACTGCCGGCGGGAGGACGTCCCGGCTGACGGCGCTTTCGTGGTTCTTCGCGTGTGGCCATAGTGTGATTGTTCCCCGAGGATGGCTCATTTTCAATCACCATGCGCAGCTCACCGGTTTTCGACATGCTGTCACGCTACAAAACAGCAACAAAGCGACCATATTGCGGGCGCCAATGCCTCCTCACGCTTCGCGCAGCCACCGACCGGTCCTCTGCGTTTCCTCGCCCCACGGTGCCGCTCACCCTGGGAGCAGCCCATCGACGCCACGCGCCCCGGCGCCACTGCGCAGAGGCACGCGCTCCTTGATGTCACCACCATCCCTGAACCGTCAATCGCCGGCGATGACACGCTTCTGGTCAACGTTTTTACGCCTCATCCCGGCCGCACCGATGCGCGCGCACCCGTCATGGTGTGGATCCACGGCGGTGGATACGTCGCAGGGTCTCCCTCGTCCCCCTGGTACGACGGGAACGCCTTCAACCGCGACGGCATCGTGACGGTCAGCGTGTCGTATCGCCTTGGCTTCGACGGTTTCGGCTGGGTCGACGGCTCCGATGCGCCCACGAACAGAGCGCTGCTCGATCTGATCATGGCGCTGACCTGGGTGCGAGACAATATCGCGAGCTTTGGCGGTGACCCCGATAACGTCACCGTGGCAGGTCACAGCGCGGGAGCAGCCTGCATCCACGCACTCATGGCATCCGGGCAAGCCGAGGGGCTATTCCACGCCGCCATCTGTCAGTCTCCCCTGCCCATCACGCTGACCGTTGACGACTCTCACGTCACGGCCGTACACATGGCCCTCGCAGCGGGTATCCCCGCCACCCTCGACGGTTGGTGTTCCCTGAGCGAGGAAACCATCTACTCCGCTCAACAGCACCTCATCATCGCGCTGGGCGAGACGGCACAGATGCAGGGTGACGCTGACGGTTGCAATCCACTCACCATCGAATGCCCGCAACGCTCCCCCTTCGGCCCCGTCATCGGAGACTCAGTCCTGCCTGATCATCCGGCCGCAATTGCGCGTACGCCCGGCCACACCTCGGTGCCACTGTTGATCGGTTCGACGGCGCACGAGTTCGCAGGTGAAAACGACACAGGCACTAACCCGGCCACCACCGAGCAGGCCGCAGCCATTGCCTCCGCGCTGCAGACGTGCGGCTGGACCGCGGACGATGCCCGGCGATTCGTCGCACGCTGGAGCGCCTTGCGCGACCCTCGCCAGATCCTGAACCAAGCGATCAGCACCGAGCCGCTCGTCCACGCCCCGCTTCGTCGCTGCCTGCAGTCCAGGGACGAGGGTGGCGCTGCTACCTGGCGCTACTGTTTTCAATGGCCGTGGCCGCGTCAACTCTCCCAGCACTGCTTCGATCTGCCGTTCTCATTCGATGTGCACCACAATCCAGAAGCCCAGACCGCGCTGGTACGCATCCCCACTGACATCGAGCCGCCGCAATCCGCGCTCACCACGCTGCGCAACAGTTTCGACGCGCCGGTTTACGACGGGGAACTGGACGAGGACAGTCTCTCCATGCATGAGGACTGGGTGTATTTCATTCGCCACCACAGTGCGCCGTGGCCGCAGTGGGATCCGCATTCCGCGCAGGTGCGCCTGTACTTCTAGCGACCGGCAGCGTCCGCCTTTCCAGCGCCATCTGCGCCCGCACTCTCAGCAACCACACGTGACAGTGGCGCCGCGGTCCCCTCGTCAATGACCCTGACGAGCGGTAGTGGTGCTAGATGCGCATCCATGCCGCCAATGCAAGCAGGCCGAGCAGGCACCAGCCGCCGAACGACAAAGCACCTTCAGGCCGGTCCGTTTCCACAACCTCACCCGTTGACAGTTCGGCGGTCTGCTCATCCTCGATCTCCTGCACCACCGAATCTGTCAGGCTCGGATCACCCAGCGTGTACATCTGCCCGCCGGTGCGTTCGACCTGCTCCTGCATCTCTTCTGCTTCACCGAAGCTCAGGGACAGGTCCGGGTACAGGCCCGTGACAGTCACGCCGTACTCGATCGCCAGGTCAGTGGCCTCCTGCAGGGTATACAAAGGCGTGCCCTGAATCATGTTGTCGGTGGCGAACAGGACCGTGCGTGAGCGCTCCTTGTCTGTGTGGTCGAAGCCGTACACACAGGACGCCAGGCCGTCACCCGACTGCGAGGAGACGATGTCGGAGGTGTCCGGATCAGGGTCGTTGGGGTCAATATCCCAGATCTTCGGGTCATTGATGTGGCGGAATAAACGCTCCACCTCCGGTGTCATGACCCAGAAACTGTCCGGCATGTTGAAGTTGCCGGAATCGATCGTGTCAATAATCTCGGCAAAGACTTCATGCACCATGTCGTAGTCATCGGTCAGAGGAAACACAATCCAGGAACGGCCCGACCACAGCTGCAGGGAGACACGCTCGCCGGCAAATCCCGACACAATCGAATCGAAGGTTTCAATGATCTGCATGTCGTATGGCAGCATCGACCCTGACGCATCCAGGCACATGATCATGTCACGAGACTGCACGCTCTGGTTATCCACTCGCCGATCAACCGGCGATGCCGCCACCACGGCAGTGCTCAACGTCAAACCCAGCAGCAGCATCACCACACCCAGCAACGCCAGGCGCGAAAGGTTTTGCAGCTGGCGGTACTTCGGCAACGTCCGCACGAACCCACTGTTGGCAACCCACGCTTCATGGCGGTGGGCGCGCGACCGGTCACGGAAGAAGATCCAGCTGGTCAGCGCCCCTAAAACGACAATGCCGATGACGACGGCAATAAACAGTGGGAATTTCATGAGTCCACCACCCGCCGTGCCTGAGCAATCACGGCACGCGTGTCAGCCTGGTTCTCCTCCTGGAACGAGGGGTCTTCGCACGCGTTCAGCACGTCAGCCAGCTCTGTCCACGTGGGCACCAGCTGGCGGATCTCTTCAACGGTGGCCACTTCCAGGTCACGCCCCGTTCGCTGAGTTCCCAGCGCACGCATCAAACCGGCAACGGCCAGGTGCACGCCGCGTGTGTCCAGGTCGCCCTCGTCCTGCCGGGCGGCAATCTGCGTGAGAAGTTCGTTGTAGCGTTTCTTTTCGGCCTGTGAAATCGTCATCAGTTCGGGGTGGTCCGCTTCGCGCGCATTGCGCCACCTCCACAGGCAGATCGACAGCCATGCAATGACCAGCAGGATCAGGACGCAGCCGGTGATCCACATCCAATGCGGGTAGGTCAGCGTATCCTGCAGCGAATCAGTGGGCACGACCGCTCCTTTCAAGCGCTGTGACAAGGGCACCAGGCACCGCCGCAACCGAATCCATCGACACCTGAGTGACCCCCACTCGCGCCAGCATCTCCGACACTGCCTGCTTGCGTTGATGCGCCACGATCGCGGCCTGCTCCGCCAGTTTCTTGTCACCGATGACGAATTCAGGCAGCTGACCGGCGTTGACGTCGATCACTTCGGTCCCTTTCGGCAAGGATGCCGCCAGCATGTCTCCCACCTGCATGACGATCACGCGGTGACGCACCGTGAGGCGTTTCAGAGCCTGCTCATCGGACAACTGCGGGCGCGTCTCATCTGTCACGATGACGATCAGGGATCGGCGGCGGGTTGCGGCGAACGCCCTCGTCAATAGCCTGTGCATGTCCGAGGGAGGCGCTGTCAGGTCGATGTTCGCCTTGAGCTGGCGCAAAATCATCTCCGCATGCTGGTTGCCGGAGCGAGCGGGCACGTGCCGCAAACGACGTGAATCGCCCGCAACCATACCTACCTGGTCGCCGCGCATGGAAGCCAGCCACGCGACAATGCGGCACGCTTCCAGGGCTACTTCGTTCTTTGACTCCCCCGAAGGTGCGAGGGCGCCCATGGATCGCCCGGCGTCGACCACCAGCATCATCTGCACGTTGGCGGTTGCTTCACGACGCTTGACGATGGGTTCCCCGGCTCGGGCGGTCGCTTTCCAGTCAATGTCCTTGACATCGTCGCCGCGCTGGTAGACCGCCATGTCACGAAACTCCATGCCCCGCCCGGTTCGTTCGGACGAGTGCCGACCTTCCATCACCGACAGGAGACGCCGCATGACAGGCAATTCGACGCGAGTGCCGATTGCCTGGAGCGTGCCGCGAGACGTGCCTGATGCCATGATGCAGATCCTTCTGGGTGTTTACGGCACCGGGACGGCGTTGAAGACAGAATCGATCAGGCGATCCACGTCCACACCGTCAGCGATCGCATCATAGGTGCGGATCATGCGGTGACGCAGCACTGCATGGCGCATCGCTTTGATTTCCTCAGGGGTGACGTAGTTGCGACCTGACATCAAGGCGAGGGCCTGAGAGACGCGCATCAGGGCGATACCGCCACGCGGGGAGGCTCCTACGCGCAGCAGTTTGCTCACTGGCTCGACGTAGCGAGGACCCTGGCCGCGCGTGGTGTTGATGATGTCAACGATGTAGGCCTTCAGGGTGTGGTGAATGAAGACGCGGTTCGTCATCTTCTGCAGCGTTGTCAGATCCTCGAGGCTGATCGGTTCTTCCTGGATCTGCGCATCCATCGTGCCCGCATCGATGCGTTCGAGGACTTCGAGTTCTTCACGAGGCTGAGGGTAGGTGATGATCTGCTTCATCAGGAAGCGGTCCATCTGAGCTTCGGGCAGAACGTAGGTGCCTTCTTCTTCGATGGGGTTTTGCGTAGCCATGACCATGAAGGGTTTGGGCAATGGGTAGTTCACGCCGCCGATCGTTGTCTGAGCTTCCTGCATGGCCTCGAGCATGGCTGACTGGGTTTTCGCTGAGGAACGGTTGATTTCGTCTAGGAGCACGAGGTTGGCGTGAACAGGTCCGAGCTGCGTGACCATTTCGCCTGTCGCCTGGTTATAGACCTGCGCGCCGATAATGTCATTGGGCATGAGGTCAGGTGTGCATTGGATACGCCTGAAGGATCCGGATACTGCTGAAGCCAGGGTCTGGGCTGCTGTTGTCTTGGCCAGGCCAGGGACAGATTCAAGCAGGATGTGCCCGCGTGCCAGCAGTGACGCGATCAGTGCACGCCGCAGGTCATCCTGTCCCACCACACGGGAAGCGAAAATGCGTTCCACCCGAGACAGCAGGTCTCTGGCGTGGGAGAGTTCCTCGTCAGTCAGATAGTTCGGGCTCTGGCTCATGAACAGTATCTTTCTTCTTCAACTGTGCGATCGACGCACTCATTGTCTCACTTTGATTGATGCGATGCTGAGACTAGTCTACGTTCGAGAAGATCACGATGGCTAGATAAAGACGAAGGGGGCCCGTCCGGTTTCCCAGACGAGCCCCTGAACGTTCAGGCTGCGAGTCTCACTGGGAGACTACGCACCACCGATCTGCGGGTTCTGCAGATCGCATCGTCACTTGGCAGCTGCAATGCGATCGCGGAACTTCTTGAGCTGCTCGGTAATTTCTGCCGGCAGATGATCACCGAACTGTTCGAAGTACTTCTCGGTATCATCCATTTCGGCTTCCCACGCCTCAGGATCGATGAAGAACAGCTTGTCCCAAGCCTCCTTGTCAAGATCGAGTCCTTCAAGGTTGAAGTCCTCGAACTTCGGGTACAGGCCGGTGACGCCTTCGACGGCTTCGACCTCGCCGGCTGCGCGGCGAACGATCCAGTCGAGAACGCGGGAGTTGTCGCCGTATCCCGGCCACATGAACTTGCCGTCCTCGTCCTTACGGAACCAGTTGACCTGGTAGACCTTCGGGAACCTGTCGCCCAGTTCCTTCTGCATCTCCAGCCAGTGGCCCCAGTAGTCAGCCATGTTGTATCCGCAGAAGGGCAGCATGGCGAATGGGTCGTGGCGCAGGGAGCCGACTGAACCTTCAGCAGCAGCGGTCTGCTCGGATGCAACGGATGCACCAATGAACACACCGTGTGCAGGCTCGTACTGCTCAGCAACCAACGGAACGTTGGAAGCGCGGCGGCCGCCGAACAGGATTGCGGTGACCGGCACGCCTTCTGGTGCTTCCCAGTCGGGGCAGATGATCGGGCACTGCGATGCTGGAACCGTGAAACGTGAGTTCGGGTGTGCTGCCGGTGCATCGGACTCCGGCGTCCAGTCCTTGCCGTGCCAGTCGATCAGGTGCTCAGGCACGTCGCCGTCGATGCCTTCCCACCACACGTCGCCATCGTCAGTCAGTGCAACGTTGGTGAAGATGGAGTTGGCCTTGGCGGTTTCCATTGCCATCGGGTTGGTCTTGTAGGACGTTCCGGGGGCAACACCGAAGAAGCCGGCTTCCGGGTTGATGGCGCGCAGGGTGCCATCGGGACCGGGGCGCATCCATGCGATATCGTCACCGACGGTCTCAACCTTGTAGCCGTCAATGGTCGGCTGCAGCATAGCGAGGTTGGTCTTGCCACATGCTGACGGGAAGGCAGCGG
The DNA here is from genome assembly GCF_900106055.1 of Schaalia radingae. Classification (NCBI taxonomy): domain Bacteria; kingdom Bacillati; phylum Actinomycetota; class Actinomycetes; order Actinomycetales; family Actinomycetaceae; genus Schaalia; species Schaalia radingae. The sequence goes on from NZ_LT629792.1 coordinate 2,054,802, forward strand.
TGATGTGGTACTGCTCGCCGGTCTTCTCAGAGGTCAGGCGCAGGATGAGCATGTGCTCCGCCATCCAGCCGTCGCGGCGAGCCATCGTCGATGCAATACGCAGCGCGAAGCACTTCTTGCCCAGCAGAGCGTTGCCGCCGTAACCGGAGCCGTAAGACCAGATCTCGTTGGTCTCAGGGAAGTGCGTGATGTACTTTTCGTCGTTGCACGGCCACTCGGTATCAGTCTCGCCCTCGGCAAGCGGCTTGCCGACGGAGTGAACTGCAGGAACCCACGGCTTGCCCTCGTTGATGAGGTCCATAGCCTTGGCACCCATACGGGTCATGATGCGCATGTTGCACACAACGTACGGTGAGTCGGTGATCTCAATGCCGAGCTGAGAAATCGGGCCACCCAGCGGTCCCATGGAGAACGGCACCACGTACATGGTGCGTCCCTTCATCGCGCCGGTGAACTTCTCCTTCAGAGTTGCCTTCATCTCCTTGGGATCTGCCCAGTGATTCGTCGGGCCGGCGTCTTCTTCCTTCTCGCAGCAGATGAATGTGCGGGATTCGACACGGGCGACGTCAGACGGCAGAGAACGAGCCAGGAAGGAGTTGGGGCGCTTCTCTTCGTTCAGACGCGTGAACATGCCTGAGTCAACCATCTGCTCAGTCAGACGATCCCATTCTTCCTGGGAGCCATCAGAGAACTCGATGGCATCAGGTGTGGTCAGAGCAGCAATCTCGGCCACCCAACTCACGACGTCTTCGGGAGCATTTGATGGCGCTGCGGAGCGGACATCTTGTTCGGTCACGGACATACTTTTGCCTCCTGAGGCACTCGGTACTCCAGGGCGCGGTCACGCCCTCGATCTACGATCCCATCATCTCGCACCATAGGGGTTTTCGCTAGGGCGAATAGTCCCACCGCTGGTGTGTCCGACTCCACATTCACCGCCGGTTTGGCGCACGATTCCGCGCCAGCCTTAGAATAAACGCGTGCGAAAATCCTTATTTAGCTCGCCAGCACACCTGCACGTATGCGCGAGGATTTCGCGAAATTAACTGCTTGTGTGAAACTTGCAGCGATTTGCCCTAATGTTAACTATGTCTGACAGACATGTGAATACTGGGAGTCCGTATGCCTTTACGTAAGTCCGATGGGCCGTCGTTTTTCGATCTACTCACTAAGCAAGCAGCACTTTTAGTATCAGCTGTCGATCTTCTGGGATCCATGCTCGGCTCACTGCCCCTGGAGCGAGTCGCCCTCCGCGACAAACTTCACGAAATTGAACACGAGGCAGATGAGCTTAACCATGCGTTAACGAAAAAGCTCAATATGTCGTTCGTGACCCCGTTCGACCGTGAAGACCTCGGCTTCCTTGCCGGTCGGCTCGACGACTGCATGGACTACATGGACGAGGCTGGCGACCTGATCGTGCTGTACGGCCTCGACGACATTCCCGAGGACGTTGCCACGCTCCTCGCAGCACAGATCAACGTTCTGGTGCGCTGCGCAGATCAGACCGCGACCGCTCTGCCCGGCCTGAAGTCTCCACTTGACCTGCGTGACTACTGGGTGGAGATCAACCGCCTCGAAAACGAGGGTGACAAGGCCTACCGTCACACTCTGACAGCACTGTTCGACTCCTCTCTGGATCCAGTCACCATCATCAAACTCAAAGACGTCGTGCAGGTTCTTGAGCGAGGAACCGACGCATTTGAGGACCTCGCCAACGGTATTGAAGCCATTGCCGTGAAGGAGTCCTGAAGCGGTGGATCTCAATCTGATCCTTGTCGTAATGGTGATCGTCATCGCCCTGATTTTCGACTTCACCAACGGATTCCACGATGCTGCCAACGCAATCGCGACGTCCGTGTCGACCCGCGCGCTGACCCCCCGCGTCGCCTTGATCATGGCCGCCGTCATGAACATCTTCGGCGCGCTCATGGGCACGGAAGTAGCCAAGACTATCGGTGAAGGCATCATCGACATCTCTCACTACTCTCTGTCAACGGATACGGGTCTGCAACGCGAGGGCCTCGTCATTGTTCTGGCAGCCCTGGTGGGGGCCTGCACGTGGAACCTGATTACGTGGTGGTTTGGGTTGCCGTCCTCGTCATCGCATGCGTTGATCGGCGGTCTGGTCGGTGCCGGGCTTGCGTCCGCGACTGCCGTGAAGTGGACCGGCATCGTGCAGCACGTCATCGTCCCCATGTTTGCCTCCCCCGTCATTGGCTTCCTGCTGGGTTTCATCCTCATGAAGATTGTGCTGTGGCTGTTCGCAAACTTCCCGTATCACCGAACGATGCGTAACTTCCGTCTGGCGCAGACACTGTCAGCTGCAGCAATGGCATTGGGTCATGGTCTGCAGGATGCTCAAAAGACGATGGGTGTCATCGTCATGGCCCTCATTGCGGGCGGCTACGGTGAGACCCACCAGGTGTTCGACCCTGCCACCGGCGACATGCAGATTCCTCTGTGGGTCAAGCTCGCCGCTGCAGGCGCAATCTCGCTGGGCACATACTCGGGCGGCTGGCGCATCATGCGCACCCTGGGCCGCAAAATCATCGACCTGGATCCTGCACGCGGTTTCGTTGCGGAGACCATTTCTGCCGCCGTGCTCTACCTGTCGGCGTTCGTCTTCCACGCACCGATTTCGACGACGCACACCATCACCTCGGCAATTCTGGGCGTGGGTTCAACCCGGCGATTCTCAGCGGTGCGCTGGGGCGTGGCTGGAAACATCGTGATCGCATGGTTCCTCACACTGCCCGCTGCGGCGGCAGTGGCGGCAGTGATGTTCTTCGCCATCCACGGTCTGGTTGGCATCGTCTAGAAGCACGTACGCTCGCTGCGCAGCCCCCGCCGAATCACACGTGCTCGCGCTGAGCGTCCGCGCTGCGTTTTTCGACGAGTTCGCGCCGGTTTTCGTCGAAAATTCTCTATCTTTTTCATGCCCCGTTCGATACCATGAAAGTGTCCTGACAACTCAGCTGTCGCCTCCGTTGCAGGTGGCGTTTTCCTCTCATCCACTCATTTACGAGGGCGACTGCGCGACGCTAAGTGAGAACGATATGCTGAACTTTCAAGACCTTTCTTCTTCGCATCGCCCGACATCACGAACCGTGTGTGCAGCATTGAGTGCATGCGGGTTCGCAGTGGCGGCATCCATGCTGGCCGGGTGTTCGTTCCTCGGATCGGGTAACGACACGTCAGCTTTTGACCTGAAGGTTGGCCAGTGTATCGAGGCCCCGCCTGAAGATGAGATCGTGGAATCCCTGCCCGTGGTTGAATGCTCGGAACCCCATGTCGGCGAAGTCATGTACGACTATGAGATTGACGCCCCGGAGTACTCTGAGTCGCTGTCGGATGAGGCCACCGTTGAGTGCGCGAAGCACTTCGAAGAATATGTCGGTGTCCCTTTGGAAGCCTCGCAGTTGGACGTGGCGCCGTTGAGCCCATCTGAAGATTCATGGAAAGAAGGCGACCGCGTGGTTTCCTGCCTCATTTTCCACGAGACTGGCCAGACACTGAATCAGTCAGTTAGGGATTCCAAGATGTAATGCTCCGCGTAAAGGTTGAAAACGCGATAATCGTGGGGCGCCCTCGCCAGTGATTGACGTGGGCGCCCCACGGCATACAAAACCCGGCGGGCAACCCCTCACCCTATGTCTGACAGTAGGCCGCGAGGCCTCATAAGTGGTGAGAAGCTGCCCGCCGGAAGCATTGCCGGGCCAGGAAGCCCGCGATCTTATCCGAAGCGTCCGGAGATGTAGTCCTCGGTCGCCTGCTTGGACGGATTCGAGAAGATCGTCTCGGTGTCGTCGAATTCGACGAGCTCGCCGGAGCCGCCCGTTTCCTTCAGGTTGAAGAAACCGGTCTTGTCCGACACACGCGATGCCTGCTGCATGTTGTGCGTGACGATAACGATCGTGTACTCCGACTTCAGCTCGTTCATCAGGTCCTCAATGGCGAGCGTGGAGATCGGGTCGAGAGCCGAACACGGCTCGTCCATCAGAAGGACCTCGGGGCGCACCGCGATGGCGCGTGCAATACACAGACGCTGCTGCTGGCCACCAGACAGTGAAGATCCCGGGATGTCCAGCCTGTCTTTAACTTCGTTCCACAGGTTCGCACCGCGAAGTGACTTTTCAACGATCTCGTCCTGCATCGCCTTGTTCATACGTCGCGCGTTGAGCTTCATGCCAGCGAGCACGTTCTCACGAATCGACATCGTGGGGAACGGGTTGGCGCGCTGGAACACCATGCCGACATGGCGACGCACCTGGACGGGGTCGATCTTCTTGTCGTAGATGTCGACGCCTTCCAGCTCAACTTTGCCTTCCACATGCGCACCGGGGATCACCTCGTGCATGCGGTTCAGGGAACGCAGGAATGTCGACTTGCCACATCCTGATGGGCCAATCAACGCGGTGATCGCGTGGCGTGGAATTTCCACCGTCACATCTTTCACGGCAAGAAAATCGCCGTAGTAGATCTGTTCATCGGTGATATTGAAACACGTCGTCATCGTTTTAACTCCGTCTTTTTTCACTGTCAGATTTGAAGGCGACGCGTCACGTGGCTCATCGTGAGCGCGTTCCGTCTGCGTTGCCACGGCTGTCTGTGTGCCCTGCCCCGCGGGATTATCCATTGTGCTCATCGTTTAGCGTCCTCCCTTGGGAGCAAAAATCTTGGCGATCACTCGGGCAATCAGGTTCAGAACCATCACCAACAGGATGAGGACGAGGGCGGCCGCCCACGCGCGTTCATAGTTGATGGTGGGTACGCAGTTAGCGACACCTTCTCGACAGGTGGCCAGGCCCTGCGAGTACTGTCGGTAGATGTACACCGGCAGTGTCGCCATGCGGCCGTCCATCACATTGACGTTCATGCGTCCAATGAAGCCTGCGGTGATCAGCAGCGGGGCTGTTTCACCGATGACGCGGGCGATAGCCAGCATGACGGAGGTAGTCAGGCCTGCTGCAGCGGTACGCAGTACGACTTTCACCACGACACGCCACTTTGGCACGCCCAGAGCGTAGGCAGCTTCACGCAGTTCGTTAGGAACCAGGCGCAGCATTTCCTCACTGGAACGCACCACTGTCGGGATCATCAACACCGACAAGGCGATCGCGCCGATGATGCCTGCTCGATAGGAGGGGTCGTACAACATGAAGATCGAGGCGGCGAACAGACCAGCAACGATCGAGGGGATGCCGGTCATGACGTCGACGAAAAATGTCGTGGCCTTCGACAGGAGCCCGTTGTTACCGTATTCGACCAGGTAGATTGCCGTGAAGATACCGATCGGCGCAGAAATCAGTGTCGCCCACAGTGTCACGAGTGTGGTTCCGACCAGTGCGTGGGCGATACCGCCGCCCACTTTACCGCCGAACATGCCGACCATATCGCTGACGAGGAAGTCCCACGTGGTGCGCAGGTAGCCATTACTGATCACCGTGACCAACACCGTGACCAGCGGAATCATGGCAAGAGCGAATGCGACAGTCACCAGAACTGTCACGAAGCCATTGGTGAGTTTTCTTCCGATTGGCAGCGACTCATGGATCGGGCTCTGATGGCCGCGATTGTTGTCTGAATCGGAAACGTCCTTCGGCGAAGTGTTCGTACCAAGTGTTGCTGTGCTCATCAGTTCGCTCCTGAGAATGCGGCTCGACGCGAGACGATCCAGCGCGCAATCGAGTTGACGATGAGGGTGATCGCGAACAGAGCAAGACCCGTTGCGATCAGAGCCGACGAGTTGATGCCCGTTGATTCGGGGAACTGCAAGGCAATGTTGGCCGCAATCGTGGAGTGCTGACCTGCCTCGAGGATGTGCCATGAAATATTGCTGCCGACTGACAGCACCATGACGACAGCCATTGTTTCACCAAGAGCTCGGCCAAGGCCCAGCATGGACGCTGACACGATACCGGAGCGTCCGAACGGCAGAACGGCCATCTTGATCATTTCCCACTTCGTGGCACCAAGGGCCAAAGCAGCCTCTTCGTGCAGGCGCGGGGTCTGCAGGAAGACCTCTCGCGACACGGAAGTAATGATGGGCAAAATCATGACAGCAAGGATCACCACCGCGGAGGCGAGTACACGGCCCGTTGGGGACACTGTGCCGGCGAAGAGTGGGAACCAGTCGAAGTACTTACCCAGGAAGTCATAGAGCGGCATGAGGATCGGGATCAACCAGATCGCACCCCAGAGGCCGTAAATAACGGACGGAACTGCCGCAAGCAGGTCAACGAGGTATCCAAGAACCTGGCTGATACGCGGAGGTGCGTAATGGGAAATAAAGAGGGCGACACCGACTGCAACAGGAACGGACAGGAGCAGTGCCAGCACTGCTGCCAGGATCGTGCCGAATATCTGCGGCGCCGTGAACTTCCAAATCGTGACTTCCTCAGCCGACCCCATCATCTTGAAACGCAGGGAAGGGTCGGAAATCGCGGGCCACGCCCGCAGCAGTAGGAAGATCGCTACTGCTGCGAGCGTGCACAAGATTAACGAAGCAGCGGCGGTTGAGAGGCCAGCGAAAACCTTGTTACCGATTCTCCCTGGCGTTCTCTCCCAGCTCTTATTCTTCGTTGTTGTAGGTGTCGTAACCAACGCGAACCTGTACCTTACTTGATCTGGTCCAGAACGCCGTTGATTTCACTGCGCATTGCTTCGGAGATGGGAGCCGCACCAGCGTTGTCGGCTGCCATCTGCTGGCCTTCCTCGGAAGCCTGGTATCCGATGAATGCCTTGATCAGTTCGGCCTCGTTCGCATCCTCGTAGGTGGAGCACACGATTGAGTAGGAGATCAGAATCAGCGGGTAGGAGTCGTTCGTCTCGGGCACGCGGTTCACGGACAGTGCGATGTCGTTGGCATCGCGATCCGCAACGCGCTCAGCCGTTTCAGCGGCCTTGGCTGCTGTCTCAGCAGAGAAGGAGACGTAGGTTCCGTCGGCTGCTGCCAGTGCGACAGTTCCGAGGTTGCCGACCTGAGAAGCATCGGCGTAGCCGATGGTGCCGTTACCGGCCTGGACGGCCTGGACAAGTCCAGAGGTCTTGTCACCGGATTCGCCACCGGAGACTGGCCATTCCTTGCCTGGATCCGTCGGCCATGCCTCGGGAGCAGCTGAGTGCAGGTAGTCGGTGAAGTTCTCGGTCGTACCTGACTTGTCGGAACGGTGAACAGGGGTGATGGCGAGATCTGGGAGCTTCGCATCCGGGTTTGCCTTGGCAATTGCCGGATCGTTCCAGTTGGTGATTTCGCCGGCGAAGATCTTGGCGATGGTTGCGGCATCCATGTTCAGGGAGTCGACACCCTCAAGGTTGAAGATAACGGCAACCGGGGAGATGTACACCGGAAGGTCCCATGCAGGTCCACCACAGCGTGCTTCGGCTGCTGCGATCTCGTCGCCTTCAAGCGGGGCGTCCGATCCGGCCCATGCGACCTGCTTGCTGGTGAACTGTGTGATACCGGTACCTGAGCCAACTGCCTCGTAGGAAACAGTCACATCAGGGTTAAGTTCGTTGAAGCCTGCCTTCCAAGCTTCCATCGCGGCTTCCTGGGAGGACGCACCCGAACCGGCAACCGAACCTGAGAGGTCAGTCGCAGGTGCAACTTCATCCTGAGCTGACTGAGAGTCGCCGGATGCTCCGTTGTCCGCGCCTGTGCTTTCCGCTTTGTCTCCGCCGCCGCAAGCAGCCAGAGCGAGCGTCATGGTGGTGGCACCTGCCAGAGTGGCGAGAAGCTTTGTACGAGCATGCACTGTCATTGATCATCTTCCGTTCTGCCGCCACTGTGGCGGCGCGTTGACGATAGACCCGGAATGTCCCGGATATTGCTCACGCTAAGAGGGGGAAGTGACAGCAAAGCCGGTTAAAGATGAACAAATGGTGAACTTGCACGTGAGGGTGCCCACACAGTTATAAAGTTGTAACCTTTGCCCGGTTTTTAGGGCCTGAAATTCATTCAAACGTGACAATTCCGGACGCGATTTGCGCCCATCAGAGCGTCGCCAGCTTGGTGAGAGGGCGATACGTTTCCACGGCAACAACGCACGGGCCGCCCTCGTGCATGACGATATGAGCCAGGAGCATCTGAGCAGTCTTGAGCCACGGCGACTCCGCTGGGAACGCGGCGTGCAACGATGAGGGCGAGTACGAGCGTATCGGCTCAAACAGGGCAGGCAGCGTGGGCCTGTGCGCGCAGATAATCGTCGGCGCGGACCCGGGGTTTTCAATTGCTTCATTGACGAGGGCGGAGCCTGCGGCCGGGTTGTCTGTCATCGCGCTTTCATCCAGCTCGTCGAACAGCTCCATGCCGATGCCGGTCAGTGACGCGTACGGTCCGACGGTGGACGCACAGCGTCGCCACGACGAGGACAGGACCTTCGTGATGCCAAATGCTGACATGAGATCGATCAAGTCGATGCTCTGGCGAACGCCGATACGCGCTAGGGGGCGATCCGCATCCGACCCTTCCCAACGCCCGCGCTTCACGGCCTTTGAGTGGCGCACAATGGCCAGCGTGGAGCTGACAAGTCCACCGCTTTCAGCCAGAGCTACGAGCTCATCCAGCAGACGACGATCGCCTCGGCGGGTCAACGTGCGGCGTGCAAGTGACGGGCTCACCCAGCGCGTATTGTCGATCTCGCGGCGGGAGGCCTGATGGACAGGCGGGCGGCTGAGCAGTGCTGGAGAATCGGGCTGGCAGGCCTGTCCGACCCAGTAGTGGACCTCCTTGATGTGGCCCGCGCCAAGTCGGTAGCGCTGAATGGTCAGTGGCGCTCCCAGCGTGACCGGCAGGCCGGTTTCTTCTTCCACTTCTCGCACGGCGGCCACCGGCAGCGGCTCGTTGAGTTCAGTCTTACCTTTGGGCCACGACCAGTCGTTGTAGCGCGGCCGATGGACCAGCAGGACCTCTATGTCATCGGGATCAATGACGTCACCGAGGGTGGCGTCGCGGTCAGACTGCGTAAATCTCCACACCAATGCACCGGCGGCTCTGACTAGCCGGCTCGGTATCGGTGACGGATGGGAACGGGACACGTCATAAGCGTATCTGACCCAGTGCCATGATGCCGACGATGGGCAAAAATACGATCGACTCCACGCGGTGGGCGGGCCGCCGAGGCTGCGCGCTGTGGCGCAAACCCCGTCCGCGTGTCCCTTAGCTGCGGCCGACGACGCGGGCAGATGCCTCCGCCATCAGTGTTTCCTGCAGATCCTCCAGACGGTTGCCCTCGTCATCGCGGTTGTGCCGCTTCCACGTGCCGTCAGCTTGCAGATGCCATGAAGAGGTTGTCGACGCCACGCCTCGACGCACCAGGTCAGCAAGATAACTAACCTGCGACGGATCCACGATACGCACCAGAGCCTCCACGCGGCGATCCAGATTGCGGTGCATCAGGTCAGCCGACCCGATCCACACTTCCTCTTCGCCTTCCGGGCCAAACGCGTAGATACGCGAATGCTCCAGGAAGCGACCCAGGATGGAGCGAACCCGAATATTCTCCGATAAGCCGGGCACTCCGGCCTGAATTGCGCAGATACCTCGAACCAGCACATCCACCTGAACACCGGCCTGGCTGGCGCGATACAGAGCATCGATCACTGCTTCGTCAACAACCGAATTCACCTTGAAACCGATCCAGGCAGGCTGACCGTTCCGCGCGCGCTCAATCTGCTGGTAAATCCGCTCGATCAAACCGGGTCGGATTTCCAGCGGTGCGACCAGCAGGCGGTGGAACGTGGAGCGTGGCGCGTAGCCGGACAGCTGGTTGAACAGTCGCGTCAGATCCTGACCCACATCGCGGTTATAGGTCAGCAACCCCAGATCCTCGTAGCCGCGCGCCGTCTTCGGATGGTAGTTACCGGTTCCCACGTGGCAATAGCGTCGCAGCTGATCGCCCTCCTGACGCACCACCAGTGACAGTTTGCAGTGCGTCTTCAGACCCACCATGCCGTAGACGACGTGCACTCCGGCGCGTTCAAGCTTGCGCGCCCACTCGATGTTGGCTTCCTCGTCGAAACGGGCCTTGATCTCCACGATCGCGACCACCTGCTTGCCGTTCTCGGCCGCTTCGATCAGCGCCGACACAATCGGAGAATCGCCCGAGGTGCGGTACAGCGTCTGCTTCATGGCCAGCACATTGGGATCACGCGCAGCCTGCGTGATGAAGTTCTGGATGGAGGTGGCGAAAGAATCATACGGGTGGTGCAGCAGCACGTCGTGCGACCGGATCGCGCCGAAAATATCCGTCGGGCGCGCCGATTCAACCTCTGCCAGTCCGGCAGGAGTCACCGGCACATACGGTTCATACTTCAGGCGCGGAATATCGAGTGCCTGCAGCTCATTGCACAGCGTCAGGTCAAGCGGTGCCGGCACCATAATCACGTCAGCGGGTGTGATTTCCAGCTTGCTGATCAGAAAGTCCAGTACGAAGCGTGAGATCGTATCCTCAACTTCGAGGCGAACCACCGGCCCAAACTTTCGGCGCAGCAGTTCTTCTTCCATCGCGGTCAGCAGGTTTTCCGCATCATCCTCTTCTACTTCGAGGTCCTCGTTACGGGTCAGTCTGAACGAGTGTGCCTCGACAATCTCAACACCTGGGAACAGGTGGTCCAGGTGCGCGGCAATGACTGATTCGAGGGTGATGAACGTGGCGCCCTCATCAGTGTCGACATAACTTTCCGCGTTCCCCTCGCCCATTGCGGAGTCGATGTTGATCAGGCGCGGCATCGACGGCGGCACCTTGATGCGCGCGAAGTGCAGCTTCGAGGTAATCGGGTTGCGCACCACGACCGCGAGGTTCAGTGACAGCCCCGAAATGTATGGGAAGGGGTGCGACGGGTCCACGGCAAGTGGCGTGATGACGGGGAAAATCTGCCTGCGGAAGTAGGTCGTCATCTTGGAGCGCTGGTCATCTGTGAGCTGATCCCACCCGCGCAGATGAATCCCTTGCTCGTCCAGCTTGGGCAAGATGTCGTTCTGGAACTCGCGTGCCTGACGCTCGCTGAGTTCGCGCGTGCGCATCTGGATACCGTCCAGGACCTGACGCGGCGACAGACCAGCGGCAGACGGTTTGGCGATGCCGGCGTTGATGCGGCGCTTCAGTCCGGCCACACGCACCATGTAAAACTCATCAAGATTGGAGGAGAAAATCGCGGAGAACCATCCGCGTTCCAGCAGCGGCAAATCCTCATCTTCACTTTGCTCCAGGACGCGTTCATTGAACGCCATCCACGACAGTTCACGGTCTGCGAAGCGTTTGTCCGGCAGCTCGCCGAAATCTTCAACGGTCGAGGCTGGTGCGGCGCTGGCCTGGGCATCTTCAGCGCGCTCCTCATAGGAGTTCGCGTCGGCGCCCACCGTGATGTGCTCACCATCCTGGATGCCGTCGGTAGCTTCGTCTTCCTCGTCGTATTCGGAGTCTTCGTGTTCGACACCGACGAGCTGTTCATTGTCGGCAGGGATCACCAATTCGCTCGCCAGGGCAGCTTCAACCGCGCTGCCACTGGTGACGTGAGCGCTGTGAGCGTCACCCTCGCCGTTGGTGTCGTCTGCTGGCCAGTGTTCATCTGGCGCCGAGAATGGTTGGTCCGAATTGCCTGCATGTTCCGGGTTCGTCATCATTCTTCCTCACACTGGCGACTAGTTGAGCGCACCGATGTGCGCTTCTTCAGCTGATCGGTCAAGTTCATCTGCGGTCTGAATCAGCGCGCGGGCGCGCGTGGTGACGGGGTATGCCAACGGGTCCCGCGGGTCGACGATCCATTTGCCGCCCTCGGCGTCTCCAGCTGCAACGATCCGCATCGCCCGTGACGTTGCAGTAATGATGTCAGCCAGGTCGTCGTCGTGGCGGCGCCCTTCGAGCAATTGGTCAACCTCGTGTACCACGTGCTCCAGATCGGGAATGTCAACGGGATGTTCAAGGCCGGGGATGATGTCCGCATGGCTTCCGCGCACAAAACGGTCGCGCACCAACGCAGTGTCGCGGTGGTACCAGCGCGACCACAGGTAGAGTCGCCACAAGGCTCCGGGCAATGTGAATTCCGGGCTGCGTGACCACATGTCGGCCAGCACGTCCACGCCTTCCGTGCGCACGGTGGTGCGCAGGCGTTCGATTTCGTCAGGCCCGAAGTCGTCGTCACTGACTCCCATCAAAGCCCATGCTGACGAGTGCGCAATCGCAGACATTTCCGCAGGGTCGGAGTCGCCGACGATTTGTTCGGCGTCGGCTGGGTCCAGCATTGCTGGCCGACGAGGGCGACGCTGTTGGCTGTTCATCTGTGACTCCTTCTCGGTGATATGACGAGCCTACCGCCTGAAGGTGAACGGCGTTGATCAAGTAGTTGAACGGAGTGGGCACCCTCGTCAATCCTGATCCGAGGAGGATCGTGGTTTTTCCCACGTCACGTTGATTAGTGCAACGTGGGACTGATGCATTACCATGCTCTCATGGGCCTATAGCTCAATTGGCAGAGCAACGGACTTTTAATCCGTGGGTTGGGGGTTCGATTCCCCCTGGGCCTACCATTATGATGTGTCGGGGCATCGTTGACAATCAGTTAGCGGTGTCCCGGTCTTTCACTATATGGCCGACCTTGCCGCGTATGCTCTAACCGCAGGTCACTCGGTGGAATGCGACTGCGGTCCGGCCACAACACACCAGAACGCGCACAATCCCCTAGATTTAAGCCCTCCGCGTGCACATACCCCTAGTTCTAACCTCGCCTCGTGCACATACCCCTAGTTCTAGCCCCGCCTCGTGCACATACCCCTAGATTTAAGCCCTCCTCGTGCACATACCCCTAAAAAGTCTTGTAAAAATGCACAATCCCCTAGATTTAACGCGTGAGGCTCGAGGCCGCCGGAAGCTACTGGCGGCTGACCTGCGGAAATAGGTTTTGTCCTTTTGGGGTGCCGACTTTAGCTAGGGGAATGTGCACCAAAGCAGGGAAGATCTAGGGGAATGTGCGCGGTCACGCCTAAGATCTAGGGGAATGTGCACAAATGCGCGTCTATTTGAGGGGATGTACACCGAGCTGTTTAAAGCGGAGAAAAGAGTACAACCTGCGCGCAGTGCTCCAAGACGGAGACGGCATCAATCCGAGACAGAGCCAGGCATCAATCCGAGATGCGGCCGAACGGACGCAGACGCCAAGGCCACACGCAGGTACAAAGCTTCGGAAGGTACGGCGATGCAAACACTCATACAGAAGCTCGCCAAACGAGCTTAATCGTCAGGCGAGCTGAAGCGCCATGCAGACGCCACGCGGGCTTAAGCATCGAACAGACGACAAGCAGGCTTAATCGCCAAGCGACCTCAAGCGGCGAGCAGACATAAAGAAAGGCCCGGCCATTTCTGACCGAGCCTTTCCACAGTCTGCGGATCCGCTAACGTTACTTCGTCAGGGAGTTCGACTTGCCCTGAATTGCGAGGAAGACACCGATAAGCAGGAATGCCACGACTGCGCCGATGATCCAGCGAAGCACTGTGCCCACTCCAAGCGCACCAGCGATCCATCCGGCGATACCGTAACCGGCAGCACCCAAGATAATAGTCCAGATGATGCCCATACCCTCGTCGCCCTTCATGAAGACGCGAGCGATTGCACCGATAACGGCGCCGGCAATAATCATCCACAAGATGTCCAACATGATCGTTCTCTCATTCTGTTGATCAGCAGAGACATCTTCATGATCTCATACGTTTTGCGTCAATGCGAGACCGAATACGGCCAGTTCTGGTCTAGCGGACATCTCGCCCGCATCTGCCCCGTCAAGTCGGCGTTGACGCAAGCTGCTCGCGCTGCAAGGTCACAGCAAGGCAGTCGACCTGGAACAGCTCAGGCAGGTAGTAGCGGCGCTAGCGTCACCCTCGTCGATGAAGCGGCTGAGGCGGGTAGGAGGCGAGCCCGACAGCAACTGAAATCAACACAAGACCCACCAGAGACCAGGCACTGGGCAGTTGCCGCAATGTCACCGCACCGATCAGCGCCGACGTTGCCGGCAACAGGGAGTTGAACAGGGCAAACATGGCGGCACTGAGGCGGCCCATGGCGAGCGCCTCCAACGAGTACGGGATCACCGTTGACAAGACTCCGACACCGACCGCCACGACGACCAGTTTCGGTGAATTCAACGCGCTGACCGCTCCGACCGAAAAGAACGGGGCGAACACAAGTGCGGCAGTGCCACAGCCCAGCGCCAGATTCGTGATGCCTGAGCGGCGCGACGCGATCGACTGCCCCATCACGATGTACCCCGCCCATAGGGCTGCAGCCCCGAGCACCCAGGCCGCACCAACGAGCTGCTTGGTGTCGCTCAGATCCAGTCCGAGGCCACCGATGCAGGCCACTCTGGCAAAAGCCAGCGCTCCTGCGATACGTCCGGACCAGCCCCCGGAGGTCACCACCGCAACCGTGACCGGGCCGAGGAACTCTAAGGAGACCGCCACGCCCAGCGGCAGAATGTGGATCGCCTCGTAAAAGCAGATATTCATGCCGCCCAGCACGATGCCGAACAGGGCCGACGCAGCCAGGTCACGCGGATTGAAGCGCCATATACGAGGGCGGCGCCACGCCAGCAGCACAACCGCACCCGTTGCGATGCGGACCCATGCTACTTCAGCGGGTGTCATGACGGCGAACAGGGTCACTGCCAGCGCTGCACCGAGGTACTGCGTGAGCCCCGATCCGACCAGAAAGAAAGGCGCGGGAATCGCGATTGAAGCAGCTCGCAGAGCGGAGCCTTTACCTCGGGATGCAGGTCGGGGTGCCGGTAATGGTTCCGGTCCCGGCATCAGCGCTCTTCAAAGTCGAGGCTGACAGAGTTCATGCAGTAACGCAGCCCTGTTGGCTGACGGGGAGCATCGTCAAAGACATGACCCAGGTGAGAATCGCAGCGAGCGCACCGCACCTCCGTGCGCACCATGCCGTGTGAACGGTCCTCACTGGTGGTCACAGCTGCATCTTCTGGCTGATAGAAGCTCGGCCAGCCGCACAGAGAATCGAACTTGGTGGTTGAGCGGAACAGTTCCGCGCCGCACGCTTTACAGCGGTAGATACCCTCGCGATCCTCGTGGAGCAGTGCACCGGTGTGCGCCATCTCAGTGCCGCCCTCGCGCAGGACGTGGTATTCCATGGGGTCGAGTATGCGGCGCCATTCTTCCTCGCTGCGCACTACCTTGCCGTTAGTGTCGGTAACCGCTTTGCCGTTACTGTCAGCAACCGCTTCGTCGGCGTTGCCATTAACCGCCCCGCCGTCGTTGTCACCGCTCTCCCGCAGGTCGCGGGCGCCTTGATCATTCTGCGTTTCACTCACGGCTCGATCCTCCCAGTAGTCCTGAGCCCTTTTCCTGGCGGATCTGCGACTCACGTTTTCTTTCTTCCAGTACTTCCGGGTCAGGGCCCGAAAATGCGGCACTGCGCTCTTCCGCGTCGGGCGAGCCGGAAAAGACCCGCTCCCCCGTCGTGGTTGTCTCATCGTCCGAGTTTGCTCGACCAGTCGCGTCTGCCACTGCACCGTCGGGGTCGCTGCCGACCTGGTTCGCACTGGCCAGATCCACACTCGTATTGTCCGCACGTGCAGGGCTCGCATCGCCAGCCTGTGCACCGCTGGTGGGCGCACTACTGCCCGCTTCCGCGCCATCGTCATCGGCCTGCTTCTTGGGCTTGCCATCTGCTCCAATGGCCGGCATCACGGCAGTTTCCGCTACGCCTGACGCAGAACGAGCTATCTGAGCCGCTCCCTCTGCAGACGCTGCTTCCGACGCCTGGTTAGCCTGACCAGGAGCCCCGCTGCCAGCATCGGACTTGACACGCAGATGCCCCTGCGCCTGCGCAATGATCTTGTCAACCTCTTCTGGCGTGAACACGTGGGTCGTGCCCGTGCCGTTCGTCTGAGTAGCATCCGCTGCAGCGTTCGCTCCCCCGCGGCCAGTCCGTTTCACAGCTGCTGTTGGTCCGTCCTCCGCTCCAGACCCGGCGTTCTCTGCTCTTTCGAGGCGGTCGCGGTTGCGCTGCGACATGGCCCGTCGACGCGCCATCTTCGCGCGTTGGCGCGCCGCCAGCATACGAGCAGCGTGCACAGGGTCGAACGGGTCTCGCTTGTCACCATCATGCGTAGCAGCATCGCCGTGGTCACCCTCGTCAGTCTTGGTGTCCGAGGGGGACCCACCGGATGTATCTGAACCTGCAATACCGGATAGTTCAGTGGCCAGGCGCGCGATCAGTTCCTGGGACTCATCCTTCGTCACTTCCTTGACCTCGCGCGGCTGAATGATGCGGGCGGAACGCGCCCACGGGTATTCCTTCGAGATCCACGCGATGAGCTGCTCGCGCATGAAGCAGCGCAGATCCCACAAGTTGCCCGAATTCGACGCTGACAGGGAGACCCTGACGGTGACGGTCTGATCAGTCGAATCAGTCACCTGCACGGCCCAGGAGCGGCGATCCCACAGATCCGTGCTGTTCAGGAGCTGCTCAACTTTTTGACGCACCACCGCCACCGGCACTGCCCAGTCGGTGTAGATCTCAACCGTGCCGAGGAGCTTGGTGGCTTTGCGGGTCCAGTTTTCAAAAGCAGACGACGTGAACTTCGAGGACGGCACAATCAGGCGGCGATCATCCCAGATATGCAGGACAACGTACGTCAGAGTGATCTCCTCGACCACACCCATCGTTCCCTTGTCCCCCACGACGACAATGTCATCAACGCGGATGGCGTCCGTGAAAGCCAGCTGCAGGCCGGCGAACACGTTGCCGAGCGTGGACTGGGCAGCAAGACCGGCGATCACGGAGACAATGCCGGCCGAAGCAAGCACCGTCGTCAACGCCTGCTGAGCCCCGGGGAATGTAAACAGGACTGCGGCACACCCGAGGATCCAGACCACGACCTGCAGGACGCGGCGCAGAACCTGAGCCTGAGTCTTGAATCTGCGCGAGCGTCCGTGATCGGAGCGGTTGCGCACGTGCGCGGCGTCTTCGATCACCCACACGGCGGCGGCAATGACCCATGTCGTTGCCAGGAGTGCGAGGATCAACAACCCGTGGTCGAGATATTTCACCCACGTGGGCTGATTGCTGACATCGGTGCTTCCCAGCGCAACAGCGCATCCGGCAAGCGCGCCCCACGCCATGAGTGCCCAGTACGAAGGCGCGTGGATGCGGCGCTGCAAGGCTTTCAGCAATCGAAGTTTGCGGAGCGCAAATCGGCTGACGCGCGCAAGAATGAATGCGACCACAATTCCGACGAGGATGCCGACAACAATTCCGAGGAATACGCCAGCCACGTCGAATGCGGTTTCAACAGCTTCGGCAGGTGCAGAGGGGTCCCCGATCGGCATAATTGTGCCGAAAACGAGGCTTGACTGCGCGCGGCAGCCCGTGAGAACGGCGGAGAAATCAGGTCCGAAAACTGTCATACCCCTAGCCTAGAAGCTTCCAGGCTCATTTGCGTTCGGTGAGAGGCTTCACATGGATCCGTTTTGCACTCGGAGGTCATTCCTGCTTATTATTCTACTCGTCGCCGAACGACAAGTTCGTGGACAAGGCCCCCATCGTCTAGAGGCCTAGGACACCGCCCTTTCACGGCGGCGACACGGGTTCAAATCCCGTTGGGGGTACGATCCGTGTCAGCCCTGCTGGGACGGGTTCAACAAGTGAATAAGGTAGACTTTTCAGGTCTCACTTTTTCGAGGCCCCGTAGCGCAGTTGGTTAGCGCGCCGCCCTGTCACGGCGGAGGTCGCGGGTTCAAGTCCCGTCGGGGTCGCTGACCCACCTTTTGGTGGGGTTTTGGCTCTGTAGCTCAGTTGGTAGAGCGTTCGACTGAAAATCGAAAGGTCACCGGATCGACGCCGGTCGGAGCCACCGCTGCTTCAGCTCGCGAGATTTACGCGAGTTTCTTTCTGATAATCAAGCGCCATTTCACGTCAGTCTTCATCGTCTTGCGCTTCCTCGTCGTCAATGATTTCTTCACGAGGTCCCTCAACTCTGAGCATGGAACGCAAACTTTCGACGGAAGTCAGTTGCTGTGCGAGCTCCACATCGTGTTGATGAACGAATCCCTGCTCCGCCCCTTCGATCAGTCGCTGGCGTTCGTCTTCGACAAATTCCTGCACCTCTGCAATATCAACACCTGAAGCTTTCTCCAGCGCTTCTTCAATGATGATCAGCAGTCTCAGCAGTTCGAATGTGACATCCGGGCTGTGGGAACAGAACCTTCGGATGGGAACGACAAAATCTTTCAAGAAATCTCGCACAGTCGGGGTCGGCACAGATGCAACGGGCTGCCCCTTATCGTTCAGATTCACCTCATGATTCGGAGGTGAGACAACCAGGCCTCGCAGCACCGGTGTTGCTCTGGTGATCACGTGTCGTCCAGTTGACGGATCGTTGGTTCCAGGGGACAAAGCTCGCACGGCGATGTCTGCCAACTGGTGAAAAGACAGGCGCAAATCCTGATCGGACACGCGTTCAGCTTCAACAGACACCGCTGAGTCGGCCAGTTTGCGAAGCTCGTCACCACTGAGCTCACTGTCTAAGGAGTCAGCAGCAGATGTTCCACGTCGTTCGGCCCACGCCCACGCGTAGGTATGTCCGGCACTGACTGCATCGCCGGGTGCGACGGTGAACACGACGCGCTGTCCGTGTTTGCGAGCCCACCTTGCCGCCGCTTCCACATCAATGGAACGCACATATCCCGAGAAGTGCCCACGAACGTCATGCGCGTGCGGTGGGATCTCGGGGATCTGGCAGGCGACGTCCCATTTCTCTCGGTGCGCATCCAGGAGACGTTCGGCACGCGTGGCTACCTGCTCGATGATTGCGTCGACCCGTACCATTCGCACCACCGCGCTGACATACCAGACGAAGGTCGCGATAGCCAGAAATACCAGCAGCATTGCGATCGCCATTGCGAGCTGCGGAGGGGTCTCGCGCGACTCGGCTGATACCGAGCGTTGCAGAACAACTACGTAAACGAATACGCCGATGAATACGCCAAAGATTCCCTTCACAGCCCGGGACTGGATGTAGTCACGCAGCAGCTGGTGCGAAAACTGACCAGAAGCCACCTGCAACACGATCAGTGTCATGGAAACCGTGGTCGTCAGCACCGTCAGCATGGAGGAGGCGATGAAGCCCAACAGAGAGGATGCTGCCGAAATATCTCCGGGCCAGAAGATTCGAGAAATGAGCCATTGAGTGGGCCATGAGATCGGTGCCAGGACTCCCGCCGCTATCGTGGCAAGGAGGGCGGCTACGAGCGGGGGCACCCACAGCTGATTCGATACCAGATACTTGATGCGGCGAAAAAAGGTCATAGCGCAATAGTAGTTAGAGACCGGATTGCGCCGACTTACATTGACCGAGCTTCGCTCAGACCACTCTGGAGGACGGCACATGAGCGAATAACTGCATGCTCGATATCCTGATGACGTCGAGTAACAGCTGCAACGTCAACACACAGCGTAGGCGATCACGTTGCCACAGATAGTACTGCGGCGGCACAGCCCCGGCACAACGCCGTGAGCCATACCGCCGCAGCAAACAATTCCCACGTCCACAGTTCAGTGAGCCAGACTTCCACTGCCAAGTGGACCTAGACTGCTCATGGACAAATCGTTACTGCTCCACGCGGAACAGATCCATCACGTCCGGATTATCCTCAAGCCACGCCTGAGTATCCCCGACCAGGTTCTTGCCTTCTTTCTCGTTCAGGACATAGTTTTCCAGCGAGTACAGCTGTTCGTCCGTCAACGTCAGGTCACGGATCATATCCGCGATTTCGGGGAACTCGTCGGAGAATCCGTCACGGGAGAAGGAGTGAACCTCCTCTGCACCGCCCAGCGCCTCATTCGGGTCCTCAAGATCACGGATGTCGAACGCGTCGTATGCCCAGTGAGGCGACCACAAGGTGACGACAATATCGTCTCCGGAATCCATTGCCCCCTTAAGGGCACCGAGCATGGTGGCGGTCGAAGAAATCTTGAAGTCCATTCCCTCTAGGCCGTACTGTGGGATGACCTCATCCTCAGTGACCTGAGTCAGGCCGGCACCGGCATCAATTCCGATGATCTCATTGTTGAAGACATCAGCATTGTCAGCCAGCTCCTCAAGTGACTGGATCGGAGCATCTGAGTTGACCGCGATGGTGAGCTTGGCGTTGTCGTACCACACGCCCATGTCTTCAATTCGGTCACCATACTTTTCGACATAGTCGGCGTGTGTGATTGGCAGCCAGCCATCCATCAGCAGATCGAAATCGCCCTCGGCCAGCCCCGTGAAGATGACGCCGACTTCCGCGTCCTGCAGCTCGACGTTATAGCCCTGTTCTTCGAGGGCGACCTTAGCGAGGTTCGACATGACGATTCCTTCATCCCAGCCGGACGGAACGCCGATGCGGATGGTGTCACGTGCCGTCGCCGATGAGCCACCGGCAACGGTACCAACGATTGTCCACCCGAATGCGAGGACGAGGGAGGCGATCAGCGCTATCGGCTTCACCAGACGATCAGTCAGGCTTCTGGGCGCCGCATCTGACTGTGCGTGCCGCCCGCTACGCGACCCCGTGACCCTGTCAAGGAACATGGCTAGAATGACGACCGACAGGCCTGCTTCAGCGCCGAGAGACATGTTCACTCGGTTCAGCGCGGTCACCACGTCAGCACCGAGGCCGCCCGCACCGACCATGCCGGCGATGACCACCATGGACAGTGACAACATGATGACCTGGTTGATGCCACCCATGATCGTTTGCTTAGCCAGGGGCAGTTGTACCTGGAACAGCACACGTCGTGGAGTCGCGCCAAAGGCGTAGGCCGACTCGACAACTTCCTTGTCGACCTGTTTGATGCCTAGTTCTGTGAAGCGGACTGCCGGCGCGATTGCAAACAGGATCGTCGCCACGATCGCTGGCACGACGCCCACCGAGAAGAGAACCACGAAAGGAATCAGGTACACGAACGCAGGCATTGTCTGCAGGAAGTCCAAGATGGGTCGCAGCGTATAGGAGGCCCGTTTCGATCGAGCCGCCCAAATACCCAGTGGAATGCCGATCAGAACGGCGATCGCTGATGCCAACAGCACCAGTGACAGCGATTGCATGGCATTGGTCCATTGATCAATACCCCACACAATGCTGAAGCCAATGAAAGTGCCAAGGGCCAGCTTCCAGCCTTTGGCCCACCATCCGAGCAGCGTGAAGACCAGGAGCCAGACCCAGAACGGCGGGGTGAGCAGAATCGTCTGGAGAAGTTCGTTAATCGACTGGAAGATCCACGAAACAACGCTGAAGAATGCACTCCAGTTCGCGATCATCCAATCAACGGCGTCAGCAACCCAGCGTCCAAGCGGGATGCGGATCGATTCGAAAAATTCCACCATCAGTGTTTACCTCCCTGCTCGCTTGCAGGTACAGCATGGGCCGCATCAGCCATTTCAGTTGCCTGAGTGGCTTGTCCCGTCCGGTTTGCATCACTGGTGATGGGCACGCTCGTGTCTTCTTTTCCAGCGCCCTGTCCTAGTGCGCGCAGCAGCGCGACACGTGAAATGACGCCAAGCAGCTGGCCGTCATCTGCCACCACGGGTACGGGTATGGGTCGCGTGGCGGACGGCATGATGATGTCCGACAGAGACGTGTCCGGCGAGATTCCAGGGTGCGTGGGGTGCACGAGGTCGCTGATAGTTCGCAGCTGCGGATCATGGGCGAGGGCCGCTGCAATTTCATCGGCTTCCACGTATCCATGCAGATGGCGGTCCCCTGAGGAAATCACCCAGCCGCCCTGCAGATCCACTTCTTCGAGCTTGTGCAGCACGACGCGTGGACCGTCGTCAAGGTAGATGCGTGCAACCGGTTTGTTCATAATGGCCGACGCGGTGATCACGCGCGAGCGGTCCACGTCGCGCACGAAGCGCGCCACGTATTCGTTGGCTGGTTGCGTCAGAATCTCTTCAGCTGTGCCGACTTGGACGATTTCACCGTCACGCATCACGGCGATGCGGCTGCCCAGCAGCATGGCTTCGTTCAGGTCGTGAGTAATAAAGACGATGGTGCGCTGAGAACGTGCCTGAATTTCAAGAAGAAGTTCTTGCATATCACGGCGAATCAGCGGATCGAGGGCGGAGAAGGCCTCGTCCATGAGCAGGATGTCGCCGGGAGCGCACAGCGCGCGAGCCAGGCCCACTCGCTGCTGCATGCCGCCTGACAGTTCAGACGGATAGAAGTGTTCGCGGCCCTCCAGACCAGCGATCTTCAGCTCTTCCATAGCTTTTTCTTCGCGTTCCTGCTTGCCTACTCCGGCGATTTCAAGCGGGTAGGCAGCATTCTCCAGCACTGTGCGGTGCGGCAGCAGTGCGAAGTGCTGGAAGACCATGGACATGGATTCGCGGCGCACATCTCGAAGTTCTGCCGGTTTCAGTTTCGTGATGTCAGTGCCTTTGACTTTGACACTTCCCGCAGTGGCGGGTCCAAGGCCGTTTAGGGTTCTTAACAGTGTTGATTTTCCAGAACCGGATAGTCCCATGACGACGAAGATTTCGCCTTCTTCAATGTTCAGGGACACATTATTCACTGCGACAGTTGCATGTGTGATGGATGACGGATCTGCACCATTTCGTAGTTTGTCAACTACCTGCTGCTTATCTCGTCCGAATATCTTATAAACATGATCACATTCGAGGATACTCATAGTTCCCTTCGAGTAAGAGCCAGCTGCTCGAATACTGCTCGCACAGACGTGTCGGGGCTTCAGCCAGCTGATGGGCATTCAGTTTCCAGGCGCTAATGACCACCACCTTCCATTTCGTCAGGTACACAGATCCTTTCGAATATTTCAAAGAAATGTGCCTGCTTCAAACGCAAAACTGTCGCCACATACGCAGACGAATCGGACGGGTTCTCACGATCCAGGCGGCATGAAAGAGAACAAATTCGCTGCTCCTGGGCGGTAAACTCCTAGGAGCGCAGTCCTGCCACACGGCGCTTCAGTGACTGATATTCACCTCCTCAAATGTGACAGATGCAACAGATTCCGATTCGAAAAGACACGATGTACTTTATCCTCATTGTGCTGATCAAACACGGTCCGTGTCCTTCGTGGGCAAACCGCCTCACACGCTAGGACCAGTCGTTGAACGGCTCCTGACGCATCCTGTTACGCCACGTAAACACTTCGAAATCACGCCTTCTGCTCACTCGCGATAGTCTGACAGCGTGGCTCACCATTCGATTGAGGATTACTTCCCCGACGGCAACATCCCTAACCTGCGGATCAAGAACACGCCCG
Organism: Schaalia radingae; assembly: GCF_900106055.1. Lineage (NCBI taxonomy): Bacteria > Bacillati > Actinomycetota > Actinomycetes > Actinomycetales > Actinomycetaceae > Schaalia > Schaalia radingae. The sequence continues at coordinate 2,078,085 of NZ_LT629792.1, forward strand.
TGCCTCCGGCTGAAGATGCGCGACCCGATCCCACGGATGTGTCGGCCGCCCTCGAACCTGTTGTCGAGCTGCTCGACGGTAAGCTCATCGCGGTGATCACCGGTGCGGGAATTTCCACGGACTCCGGCCTGCCGGATTACCGATCCCCCGGCGCAGTTGACCGACACCCCATGACACTGCAGCAGTTCATGTCTGACGAGTCGTACCGCCGTCATTACTGGGCGCGCAACCATTCCGGCTGGCTCGCGCCTCTGCGCGCACAACCCAACGCCGGCCACCTCGCCCTGGCGCAGATGGAACGTGACAGGATCATCGACGGCGTCATTACGCAAAACGTCGACATGCTGCACGCCCGAGCCGGCACCCACTCACTGGTCAACCTGCATGGCCGCTTTGACCGCGTCATGTGCACCAGTTGCCACAGAATTTTTCCGAGGGCGGCCCTGCACAAGCGCCTCGTTGAGCTCAACCCCACGTGGCAGATCAGCATTGACGAGGGGGACGTCGCGCCCGATGCCGATCTGGATGTGGGCGACACAAGTGGTTTCGTCATCGCCAACTGCCCGGCGTGCGGCGGCATTTTGCGAACTGACGTTGTTTTCTTCGGCGGCACCGTCCGTCCACATATTGTCCGCGCGGCGCGCACCCTGGTTGAGAAAGCTGATGCGCTGCTGGTGGCAGGCTCATCCCTTGCCGTAGGCTCAGCGATGCGTTTCGTGCGCCAGGCTCATCACGAGGACAAGCCCATCGCGATTATCAATCGCGGCGCGACGCGGGGGGATCGTTTCGCACAGGTGAGGGTCAACATAGGGACGTCAACGGCGCTGCCGTATCTGGCTGAACGGCTCCACGCTTCTGCCGCCCCGCGCCAGGCGCGGCCTGTTTTTTCGCGATGAGGGCACCCCGGCCAACAACACAGGCGGCGTTTGCCTTCATCAAGCTCTTCAAGAGTGCGTCGGATGCGTCGCTGGCGCGTAGCTTCCTGCTTCGCACTGGTGACCCAGCAGATAAATTCGTTGCGCGCAAGGGTGGTGATGTCACGCCACGCGGTTTCAGCCGTAGCGAGAATTTTGCGACCCTTTCGGGGCACAATAGGTCTATGTCTGATTCGCGCGGCTTTCGGAAGCGGTGGTGGCGGCCCTGTTCGTGGTTCCGCCATTCATCAGTGGATCAGTCCGCAACCGACGATACCGCGTCCGAGTCGTCGACGCTGGAGCTTGAGCCGGACGGGTCATCGAACACTGAAATAGACGAGTCAGTTACCCCTTCGGGCAAAGATGGCGACTCGCCCAGCCACCCTCGTCAATCTGACGATGCGGATAATGAAGCGGGCGGCGACGGTGGTGAGCTGTCTGCGGCCGATCGCAGCACCCACAATCATATGAGCGAGTTGCCTGAGGAAAGCCGGCGCGTCCTTGAGAAAGCGCAGGAAGTCTTCTCGCAGCTGCCAGGGCCTATCGCACCTGAACGCTGACGCAGCAACCGCTCTGGCTGCCGGCGCCTGGCCTAGCTCTCGGTCGCGGATCGCCGCCTGCACACGAGCTGTCTCCCGGCCGCAGAGGACTCCCGCACAAGGCTTAGATCTCGCTTAAAACCCGCCGCCCGCGCACGACCTACCTCCCGTTGCGCGCATGGAGGAAATCCGGTCGGATTTTACTGTCCACTGCACCAAAAAGCTCCAAATCTGCAACACTTGGGTTTATACACTTCTAACAGGCGAGTTAGAAGGCCGAAATCACTGACGGCGCGAAGGAGAATCATCCATGTCGACGAACCGCTTCCGCTCGAACTCGAGCGCGCAGCCGGTCACTTCGACGTCCGATACGACTCGGACGTCCTATACAGCAACCGACGCGAATGCATCACGAAAATCAGGGCCGACCATCGGTGAGCTCTTTGCCACCCTGTCCGCTCAGCTCACTACGTTGGTGCGTGGTGAGATTGAACTGACGAAGACGAAGGCAACCGCATTCCTGGGAAAGATCGGCATGGGTGGCGGCCTGCTCGCTGGAGCAGCCGTTTTCGCACTGTTCATGCTGGGCTGGATTTTCCACACGATCGAGCTCGGCATTGCACAAGCTCTGCCTCATTGGGCGGCATCGCTGATCGTTGTCGGAATTCTCCTCATCATCGTGTTGATTCTGGCGCTGGTTGGTGTCTCCGCCCTGAAGAAGGCAAAGGAAGACACGCCTGCTCCTCAGGAAGGCCTGAAAGATGACGTCGATGCGCTGAAGAAGGGATTGGGTAAATGAGCCAGTCAGAACCCCGCAAAGCTGAAGGTCGTTCTCCCGAGGAGATTGAGCGCGAACTGGAGCGCACCCGCGCACAGATGAGCGTCACCGTTGACGAACTGGTGAAAACCATCAGCCCGTCCAACCAGGCTCGCCTCGCGAAAGAAGCTGCACAGGAGAAGGCCAAGGATTACCAGGCCAAAGCACAGTTACTGGTCGACGATGCCCGTGCGGGTGATTCAGACGCCATCATGAAAGTTGCGGCGGCAGCGGTGGGCGTGAGCGCCCTCGTGGGCCTCGTGATCTTCAGGATCGTCAAACGCTGAATCGCCACGTCATCCTCGTGTAGAGGTTCTCGGCCCGCAGGCGACACGATGTCTCATGTCACACGAATAGGTGACATGGCTTTGAACACGCTATGATGTGGACACGACAGAATTTTGACCAACATAGGACACCGCTTTACGCGGATCCGCACACCGTGGAGGGGGTCGACGCCATGGGGCGCGGCCGTCAGAAGGCCAAGCAGACGAAAGTCGCACGTAAGCTGAAGTATTTCAGTCCCGATACTGATCTGGAAGCCCTCCAGAGAGAGCTGGCTGCCGAGCGTAAGGGAGCCGATCCAGATGACCCATACGCAAAATACATCGACGATGACGATCAGCAGGATGATTCCTATGAGGATCTGTACGAAGACCGTTACGCCGACATGTTCGCGGATGAGGATGACGAGGACGACGACTACGGCGCATACGAAAGCGACCAGAGTTCACGCTGAGTGACGTCCACTGTGACGTACGTTGTTTCACACGATTGACGAGGGCGGCGCGCTACGCACCGTCCTCGTTTTATGTTTGCGCGCGACGCGGCGCCCGGAGTCCGCGGATTGACGGCACATTTCCCTTGGATCTAACTGAGCTGTGTGCACAGCCCCTAGATCTAAGCCACCGGCGTGCACAGCCCCTGGATCTAAGCCACCGGCGTGCACGAACCCCTAGATCTAAGCCACCGGCGTGCACGAACCCCTAGTTCTAACCCGTTCGCGCGCACAATCCCCTAGATCTTCCGATTTGCGTGCACAACCCCCTAGATTTAACCGAAGTTCATTTCTCGCGTTTTACATATGCGCAGGTCAGGAGCCAGATGTACTGCCGCGCGCATCCGCAGGTGGGGTTTATCTAGGGGATCGTGCACAAATCACTTTAGATCTAGGGGATTGTGCGAGAAAACTGTTTAGATCTAGGGGGTTGTGCATAGGGTGCAGCGAACGCGGGGCCTGGTGTGCGACAACCGGTGGACGACAGCCTGCACGCGGCGCAGCGAACGCGGCGCAGCGAATGCGGCGCACTCCACCATAGCCGCTGGCATCACCCTGCTACCGAAGCCGCTCAGCTCACGCGATAACTGCCGGATAGCGCCACGGCCCCGGCATCGACTCCCTTGGCACCGCAGATCAGTCGCGGCTGGGACGTGCTCAAGGCGGCTCCCGTTGTGGCATGGCCCCCTGCAGCAGTGCGTTCTACGGAAGAGCCTTCAGCAGCAGTGCGTTCTGCAGCAGTGCGTTCTGCAGCGGAACCCTCTGAGGCGATGACCTCGCCCAGCACCCACGCCTCTATCCCAGCGTCGGCAGCGAGCGACATGCACTGGTCAGCAGTGGACTGCCCGACTACAGCGACCATGCCAACACCCAGGTTCAGTGAATCCTCCAGAGCTTCCCATGTCACGTCACCGTTGCGGCGCACCCACTCAAACACGGCAGGCACAGTCCATGAACCACGATCCACAGTCGCGCACAAACCGCTGGGAATGACTCGAGACAAGTTGGCTCCCAATCCCCCGCCGGTGACGTGGCTCAGGGCGTGCAGGCCACCCTCGTCAACGCCAAGAGAATCCAGCATGTCGAGGCACACACGGGTGTACAGACGTGTGGGTTCAAGCAGTTCCTCCCCCACTGTTCGACCGAAGTCGGCGCACTGCGATTCCAGAGAGGTTCCGGAGATGTCCAGAACGCGTCGCACCAGCGAATAACCGTTGGAATGCAGGCCAGATGATGCCAGAGCGATCACGGCGTCACCCTCGCGCACGCGGTCAGGGCCGATCATCTTGTCCGCGTCCACTACGCCGGTTGCAGCACCGGCGATGTCGTAATCGTCCGGATCCATCACTCCGGGATGCTCAGCGGTTTCGCCGCCCACCAGCGGGCAATCGACTTGTTCGCACGCCTGGGCGATACCGCGCACGATCGCCGCGATCTTTTCCGGCACAACCTTGCCGCACGCGATGTAATCAGTCATGAGCAACGGCCGCGCACCCACAACAACGATGTCATCAACGACCATGCCTACCAGGTCTTGGCCGATGGTGTCGTGAATATTCAGCGCCTGCGCCAACGCAATCTTCGTGCCCACACCGTCAGTAGAGGTGGCCAGCAGCGGGCGCGTCATTCCGAGTAGAGCGCTCGCATCGACCATGCCGGCGAACCCGCCGGTTGCTCCTACAACGGTGGAGTTATGCGTGCGGCTGATGGCGTTCTTCATCAGTTCCACCGCGCGGTCACCGGCCGCAGTGTCCACGCCTGCTGCCGCGTAATCAAGATGCTCGCTCACAAGATCCTCCGAGTTGTAGCTGTGTGACTAGACCGTTGCGCCCGGCGTGCCGGGGATGGGTGTGCCGCGTGTGACAGGTTCGGGGTACGCGCCGGTGAAACACCCTACGCACAGGTTATCGCCTTGCCCGGTTGCGCGGACCATGCCGGGAAGTGAGAGGTAGGCCAGCGAATCAGCACCAATGGAACGACAGATTTCGTCCACATCCATCGACGAGGCAATCAGTTCCGCCCTCGTCGGAAAATCAATGCCGAAGAAGCAGGGCCACAGCACTGGCGGCGAGGAGATACGCACATGAACTTCCAGCGCGCCTGCTTCGCGCAGCATACGCACCAACGCGCGCTGAGTGTTCCCGCGCACGATCGAATCGTCGATGACGATGAGTCGTTTGCCGGCGATAACTTCCTTGAGCGGGTTGAGCTTGAGTCGGATACCCAGCTGACGCAGCGACTGCGTGGGCTGGATAAACGTGCGGCCCACATAGGAGTTCTTCACAAGTCCCTGCGCAAAAGGGATGCCTGATTCTTCGGCGTACCCGATCGCAGCGGGTGTTCCCGATTCGGGTGTCGGCATGACCAAGTCAGCCTCGGCCGGATTCTCCTTAGCCAGGATTGCTCCCATTTGCCGACGAGCCGCCACGATCTGACGATCCCCGATCACCGTGTCGGGGCGCGCAAGGTAGACGTATTCAAAGACGCATGTTGCGCTGGCGGCCTGCGCAAACGTGTAGGAACGCACTCCAGAAGAGTCAATGACCACCAGTTCGCCCGGCTTGATTTCTCGCACGAACGAGGCGCCCACCAGATCCAGTGCAGACGTTTCCGAGGCGAGCACCCATCCGCGCGACAGGCGTCCCAGCACGAGTGGGCGGTATCCGTGCGGATCACGCGCACCATACATGGCGTGCTCGTCCATGAACACCAGTGAGAATGCGCCGCGCAGCAGTGGCAGAACCTTGAGCGCGGAGGGCACCAGTGAACCGTGGTCCTCATCGTCGCCGGCTTCCCTGGCCTGGCGTATCGCCTCTGACAGGGCGCCCGGATCGATTTCTCCGGATGCGCGGCGTGCGGCCTGGAATGCGGCTTCAGAAGGGCGGCCGGGCTGCGCGTTGTCTGCTCCTGCGGGCGCGGTATCGGCTTGTGCGGTGGGCGTGGTGGGCTCGGAGTCGAGCACGGTCCGCGCGGCAGGCTTGGCAGAGGCTGGTGCGGTAGTGGGTGCAGCGGACGTGGCTGCGTCGCCCTCGTCCACATCTTCGACAGCCCCTTCTTCGCCGCGCCACGGGGCGGGCAACCGGTCAGCTTTACCCAGCAGGTCAGTAATGATCGAGGTGTCAGTGGTCGAATTTCGGTCTGCCCGGCGTTCGCCATGACTGATTTTATCGACGAGGGTGCTCAGCGCAGCCGTGTTGATCAGGTTGCCGTTATGTCCTAGCGCGACTGTGCCCCACGGTGTCGGGCCGAGCGTGGGCTGGGCGTTGTGCCAGTTGTCTGCACCGGTGGTGGCGTAACGGACATGTCCGAGGGCGATGTGTCCACGCAGACCTGTCAGGGTTTGCTCGTTGAACACTTGGTTGACCAGGCCCTGATCCTTGTACACGAGGATGTTGTTACCGTCAGAGGCGGCAATACCCGCCGACTGCTGGCCACGATGCTGCAGCGCGTACAGGCCAAAATATGTCAGGCGTGAAACATCTTCGCCTGGCGCCCACACGCCGAAAACGCCGCAATGGTCGTGTGGATGATCGTCAGTGTCGTCAGGAAGCGACATGCTCATAGTCACGCCTCTACTGTGTCATATCCACTGGTCGCAGAGCCAATCTTCAGACCATGAGATTGCACCCTTTTTAGGACTGTCGGAGCGTGGCTGAAGTTGGCGGGACGCCATCCCATTCTCAGAGCAGGCCGAGGAAGCTCGACAGGAAACGATCAGGGCGCGTCAATCATCGACGAGGAGGACATGTCATCGGTCAGATCATCGACCAGAAGATGCTCTGAATCCCAATTCCCCGTGAGATAGGTCGCTCGACCCACGAGGTGCGACGACACGGGCGCGGTAATGACCTGCAGGACGAGGACTGCGACGGCGAGCACTGCCCAGCGCCAGTTATGTAATTCGACCGCCATGCCAACGCAGATGAACATCAGTCCGAGCAGCTGAGGTTTTGATGCCGCATGCATGCGCGTGAACAGATCCGGCATGTTGATCAGGCCGATCGCTGCAATCAATGTAAAGGCCACGCCGATAAAGACCAGGATGGCGCCGATCCATTCCATCACCATCAGTGTTCCTCCTGCGTGCCGTGTTCGGGGTCATGCACCAGTTCCAGGTCGTGCGCTGCGTCAACGGCTCCCGTCTGGCGGGCATCGTGCACGCTGCGCTGAGCATCCTCAGTTTCTTCACGCTGAGCTTCTTCAGCCTGCCGCTCACGTTCAGCTACCTGCTCCTGGGCCTCTTCCTCACTCAGGATGCGCTGCTGGCTGCGGTCGATACGTGTGGCGAAGCGTGAGACCACGACGCCGGACATGAATGCGGTCAGCGCCAGAATGATGAGCAGGACGCTCAGGTCGTAGCGATGCCACCACACGATCATCACGGCGATCATCCCGATTCCCGCGGCCGTCAACACGTCGAATGCGACGGTTCGGTCCAGCAGACCGGGGCCTTTGGCAATGCGGATCGTGGCGAGTACTGCCGCGAGCACGGTCATAAGTCCTGTCAGGGCATGCAGGAGGTCAAGCGCTGAAAAGTCGCCGATCATTGATCCTCCTCACCGCGCGCGCCAGGTTCACCGGCAGTGTCCGAGGGATAAGCATCACCGGGCTCTTCGGCATTGCCCGAGGCATGGGCATCGCCAGGTTCACCGGCAGTGTCCGAGGCAAAAGCATCACCCAAGCCTTGACCCTCCCCAGACTTCGTCGTCTCTGTTACGTCCAGCCCACGCTCTTCTTCCGGCACGACCTTTGTCAGATCCACCATGCCGGAAATGTCTCCCTGCGTGGCATCGCGCAAAGCCTTCGCGTGATCAACAGTGTCTCGAACATCGTCGCCGTGATTCCTCTGCGTCCCTTCGCCGGATGCGGGTTCCTCATGATGGTCCTCGCCGGTGGGCGTCACCTCACGCAGCGGCGGCTGAGCCTGAGTCGTCTCAACTGTGTCTTCGACGGGAACGCACCTCTCCGAGGCAGTCGGAGATTTCTTGCTCCACGACCAAATCGGCTTCACCGGCAGGTCAATCCCCCACTGCTCCAGGTGCTCGCTGGCTGCAATGGCACGCAGCATGCGTGCTTCCTGAGCGCGAATCGACTCTTTGACCCCGTCGATACCGCCCTGAGCCGGAACGTCAAGCACATGCAGGTACAGCCCGGCTGAAAGCCTGTCCACGCGCAGCACGACGGTCCCTGGCACCAGTGACGTCATTGCCGACTGAATCGTCAGGTGTACCGGGTTCGATGATCGCAGATCGACTCGCACGATCGCATTGTCCACGCGCTTATTGAGCAGCACGACTTTTGACACCTGCAGCCCGGCCACGATGACATCGCGCGTGAAGGTCAGCAGCACCCACAGCACGTACAGCGGACGGATATGCCACAGGCGAGTGATGTGCGGCAGTGGGAACGCCACCTGGACGGCGAGGGCGACCAGCACACCTGAAATAATCGTCAACCAGTCAAAATGTCCAAAGATCAGGCACCATATGATCGTCAGCCACAGCGTCATCGCGATGGAGAGGCGCTTACCCAGAGGGGTGTGGCGTCGTGACACGTGCGGTTCCGGCCCGGCCGGGTTCGACGAGGTTAGTGAGGCTGTCATGATCGCCTCCCATCCTGCGATGTACCAACCTGCCCACGCGTTTCGCCACTTTGGTTACCGGCATCTGACTGGCCGCTTTGACCCGATTGTGCATCGCGCCCGGACTGGGCCGAATCCGACTGAGAATCGTGATCCGACTGAGGCGCGTCGCCCTCGCCCTCACTTTGCTGATCTTCAATGGGTGAAGCCGTGGGGTCAGGTGAGGGAACGACCGGCGTGGTGCCGCCCGATTCCGTATCTGACGTGCCGCTACCGCGCCCGTCTCCTCCCAGAACGGCGTTGATGTAGGGCGTGCGTGTCAGCTGGTCGCGCGCGCCTTCTTCCACATAATTCCAGATCGGTCCGGACAGTGCGGCCATCGCGATCTGCACGCCGACAAGGACGGCCACGGTTGCCGACATCAGTCGTGAGGTTCCTCCAGACTTCGCTTCCGCTTCAGTCAGCGCGGATCGAGCCACTTCCTGAGAGTGCTGGAGGGAGCTGCGCATAGTGCGCTGGGCTCGGTCAAACTGGCGTGACAGGCGCGACGAGCTATTCGATGACATACCCGGAATGGGCAGAGAGGAAGCCAATGCGAGCGGCGCATCATCTTCTGTTTGCCAAAATGCCTGGTGCCACCATTTGATGACGACGTACAGCGTGAGGAACGAGGTGATGATGCCGCCTGCCAGCAGTGCCCATGCGCTGAACGTGCCCGCTTCGACAGATGCCTGCGCCAGGGCGAACTTCCCGATGAAACCGGTCAGGGGCGGAACACCCACCAGGTTGACACCGGCGATGAAGAACATGATCGACACGATGGGGGCGCTCCTGGCAAAACCGGACAGTTTGGCCAGCGATGTCGTTCCCGCTCGCCGTTCGATAAGACCAGCAATCAGGAACAGTGCCGTTTGCACCAGAATGTGGTGGGCTGCGTAGTAAATGACTGCCGCGACACCCACGCGCGAGGAGATCGCCAGGCCCCACACCATGAAGCCGATGTGCGAGACCAGCGTGAAGGACAGCAGACGTTTAATGTCATCCTGGGCAACAGCCCCCAGGATGCCGCCGATCATGGTCGCAATGCCGATGACCGTCAGTATCGGGGCGAAGCGATCACCGGGGAAAAGCAGGACTTCAAGCCTGATCAGCGCGTACACGCCTACCTTCGTCATCAAGCCGGCGAACACTGCCGTCACGGGCGCCGGTGCCGTCGGGTAGGAGTCAGGAAGCCAGGCCTGCAGTGGGAACAACGCTGCCTTGATGCCGAAGGCCACCAGCAGCAGCATGTGGATCATCGTGGCCACGTTCTGATCAATCTCCGGTAGGCGCAGCGCCAGTTGCGCCATGTTGACCGTGCCGGTGGCAGCGTAGGTCAATGCGATGCCGGCCAGGAAAATCGACGATGACAGCAGGGAGACGACCACGTACACAGCACCCGCACGCACTCGCCCTCGCGTGCCGCCCAACATGATCAGGACGAACGAGGCGGCCAGCAGGATCTCAAAACCCACGAACAGGTTGAACAGGTCACCGGTCAAAAATGCGTTAGCCACGCCTGCTGACAGAACCAGGAACGTCGGGAAGTAGATGGCGATCGGCATGTTCGGCTCGTCATCAGCCAGATTCTGAGCCAGGGAATAGACCAGAACGGCCAGCGTCACGATCTGAGAGACCACCAGGAACGCGCCGGAAACCCGGTCAACGACCAGCGTGATGCCGATGGGAGCGGCCCACGATCCCACGTCGAGGACGACGCGACCGGTGTGCGCCGCACCTGCCAGGACGACCGATGAAACGGTGGTCAGTGACAGTGCGACCAGGGCGATGAGCTGTTGGATCTTCGGGTGCCGTGACAGCGCCAGCGCCAGTCCTGCGCTCAGCAGGGGCAGTGCCACGGGAATGGGAACGAGCCAGTCCAGGGAGGTCATAGTCGGGCCTCCTCTGCGTCGTCAGCGCCATCAACGCCGTTAGCGTCGTCAGTGCCGTCCGCGTCATCCTCGTCAGATTGGGAATCCTCATCGTAGTTAATGTCTTCGTCCTCATCACCGGAGGAGGCCACATCCTGAGCCTCGGTAATTTCAGCTTCGGTGCGGCGCGCCAGCAGGCGGTCTTCCACGTCATCGACCACTTCATCGTGTCCGAGCAGTCGCCAGGAGCGGTACGCCAATGCCAGGCCGAAAGCAGTGGTGCCCAACGAGAGCACGATGGAGGTGAGGATCATAGCCTGCGGCAGTGGATCAGCCATTGCCGTCGGGTCTTCACTGCCCAGCAGGGGTGGGCGTCCGGCTGCTCCACCGCCGGACAAAATCAAGACATTCACGCCGTGTGTGATCAGGCTCAGGCCGATGAAGATACGTGACAGGGTGCGCTCAAGCAGCAAGTACACGCCCGTGGCCACCAAAACTCCGGCAATCACCAGCATCGTCAGGGAAGCAACGCTCATCAGTGTTTCCTCCCTGTCTTTTGCTGTGAAATCGGGGTCGGAGCCTGCTGATCGATTTCAGCACCGGCCGAGGCCACCAGGTCCAGCACCAGGCCGACCACCAGGATGTACACGCCGACATCCAGGATCATGGCGGTGGTGAAGTGAATGTCGCCCAGCACGCCGACGTCAATGGTCAGCGGCGTGGATTGGAGCACCGAGTTGCCATACAGCAATGGCATCAGCGCACCGCCGGCAGCCACGAACAGGCCCGTGCCCAGGACGCGGCCCGCTGGAATCGGGATCGCTTCAGCCAACTCATAGCGCCCACCTGCCAGGTAGCGCAGGACAAACGCCAGGCCTGCGACCACACCGCCAGAGAAGCCACCACCCGGATTGTTGTGACCGATCAGCAGCAGCCACAACGACACGACAATCATGGTCGGGAACAGCAGGCGGGTCACTACTTCCAGAACAGTTGAGCGATCCTGGGAACGCAGGGCGGTTGCTGCAGGCAGGAAAGAGGTGGACTCCCTCGTCAAGTCACGCGGGGCACGCTCCACCCGTCCGACACGTGAGGACACGTAGATCAGCGAGGCGACACCTGTTGCCGTGACCAGCAGGACTGACAGCTCACCAACCGTGTCCCAAGCGCGGATATCCACCAGGATCACGTTGACGATGTTCTCGCCGTAGCCGAATTCGGAGGCCTCGTTAGGCATCAGCTCCGACACTGCGGAGTGGACGCGCGCAGACGAGGCATACAGCCCAACAAACACAGTGCCGATCCCCATGAGCAGGGCGACGATGAAACGCCACCAGCGTGAACGTGCCAGCGGCCTGTCGGAGAAGAAGCGTGGGAGGCGGCGCAGCACGAGCACGAAAATCACCATCGACACCGATTCAACAACGATCTGCGTCAATGCCAGGTCAGGTGCGCCCTGCGATGCATACAGCACCGCCACACCTAGGCCCACGCCACCGAGCGCGAAGACGGCACGCATGCGTCGCCTGGAGCGGGCGGTGAGCAGAGCACAGATGATGATGATAATACCGATGCCGACCTGCAGTATGGAGTCCCACGGACGGATGACGTAGGTGCTGGGTCGGAAGATCAACACCGCAGAGCCCACACCGATCAGCATTGTCACGACGATTGTCGACAGGTCCCAGGGCAGCGAACCGCGCTGGATAAGTCGGGTGACGCGTGTTGCGATGATTTCCAGTTCACGCACCGACCAGGAGTAGATGTAAATGGCGGACAGCGGGGAGCGTGGCTTGGGTGAGATCAGCCCACTCGAATATCCAAACGCTGCCAGCAGCGCGCCACCTGCGAAAATGGCGAGTGTGATCAGTGCCGGTTCCCAGCCCGACCACCAGGCCACGTGTGCCGAGCCGTCCAGGTCGTACACCCCGTGTAGTCTGAGCACGTCTTCCAGCCCGGTCGGCGCCAGCCCGATCAGTGCGCCGAGGGAAAGCAGGCAAATCGGGATCAGCATCAACAACGGGACGGGCTTGACGCGCACCAGCTGACCGTTCGCATCAACCTCAGGGGCTGATTTCTGGGTCACAGCAGCTGATCCTTCGGTGTTTTTCTTCTGCTCGGTCGGGGTCAGTGTGCGCGTCCCGAATGCGCCCCACCATGCGCGCCATGAGTATGCGACAGTCAGCATCGATCCGATTGCGATCACGGCAAGAACAATGAGGTCAAATAGGGTTGGCCCCGAGTATGCGGCCTGCGCCCCCGTCCACGGCGCTCCTGAACCTCCCAAAAGGGTGGAGATCATGGATTCTTTGCCGACATATCCCACTGTGATGGGAACACCCGCCATTGACAGGCATGCCAGCGCGGCAGCTACGGCAAGCACGGGAAGGCGTCGCGCCAGACCGGTCAGACGGCGAAGATCGCGCGTGCCGGTCGAGGATTCAACCGCACCGACTGTCAGGAACAGCGTGGATTTGAAGCACGAGTGTGCGACCAGCATGATCAGTCCTGCCACCATTGCGCCGTGACTGCCGAACCCGACTGTCGCTGTGATCAGCCCCAGTTGCGAGACGGTACCGAATGCCAACACGAGTTTGAGGTCTGTTTGACGCAGTGCGCGCCACCCGCCCAGAACCATCGTGATCAGTCCAATAGTCACGATCAGCGGGGACCATAAAGCGATGTGGGTTGCACCGGGTGTCAGGCGGGCAACCAGGTACACACCTGCTTTGACCATTGCCGCCGCGTGCAGGTATGCGGACACAGGTGTGGGTGCAGCCATCGCGCCGGGCAGCCAGAAGTGAGCAGGGAAGAGCGCGCTCTTTGTGAATGCGCCGAGCAGGACGAGGACAGCCGCGGTCGCCACAAGCGGCGATCCGGCATCCATCGTGCCGTCGGCCAGGTTCGCGGCCAGCTCGGACAGGCGGAAGGAGCCACCGGGAGCCAGGCCCCACATGACGAAGCCTGCGAACATGGCCAGTGAGCCTGATGTGGTGATCAGCAGTGCCTGCCGGGCTGCAGCTCGTGCGGGCCGGCGGTCAAAGTGGTGTCCGATCAGCAGGAATGACAAAAGCGATGTGGCTTCCCAGAAGGTGTATAGGCCCATCGTGTGATCAACGGTGACCACGCCGAGCATGGCTCCGGCAAAGCCGACAAAGACTGCTGCGAATCGCCCGCTTCCAACCGCTGAGTGCCCAAAATACCGTGACGAGTACAGCAGGACGAGGGCGCCCACGCCCCCCACGATCATCGTCATCAGCCACGACAGCATGTCCATGCGGAACCAGATGTCCAGATCCAGTCCCGGAACCCACATCACGTGTTCAGCTGGAATCGTGTCAGCATTGCCCGACAACACCTGGGAGGTATGGACCAGTGCCCACACGAATGCTGATCCTGGCACCAGGGCCAACAACATGAACGCAGTGCGATGCAATCGCCCGACAAGCCACGGCGCTACAATTGCCGCGCATATATGCGCGGCAAGCAGCGTAATCATTCAGGACCTCCGCAGCGGTCGTCGTTCTCAGCGGGCAGATGGGCGCCGTGCGCGGGGCAAGCACACAGGTACGTCCCGCATTTACGAACGGTCACTTCTAGGATAATGCACCTGCTGATAATCTGCGTGCCCTGTCCAAAAGGCCTCAGCCACGGGCAGAGCTGATCGGTCGCATGCGCGAGGGGCTCTGCGTGAGAGGATAATGAGACACATCAGGATCAACAGACCGATCATTCCAGGAGGAAAAAACTCACATGGCCTCTCCCGTCATCGTCACGGTTTCATGGGTTTTCGCCTGGCTGGTCACTCTGATTGCCCTGGTGTCGCTAGGCCGAGGCATCGCCCATCTGGTTCGCCAGTTCTCACAGGGCCAGCCGGATCACACGAGGATGCGTCCTGTCGGGAAACGCCTGTGGACGATGCTCTCCACGATCATCACGCACCGCGAGTTCACACACAAACCAGTCGTGAAAGTCGCGCACTGGTTTGTCATGGTCTCCTTCCCCCTGCTTTTCCTGACCTTGATCAGTGGTTATGCGCATCTGCGCGACCCTCGCTGGTCGCTGCCGCTGATCGGCACGTGGGCGCCGTGGCAATGGCTCGTCGATATTTTTGCATGGGCCGGGTTGCTGGCGATCATCGTGTTAATGGTGATCCGTTACCGCACCGGACACCGCCCCGAGCCGCTACCGGCCGACGCCACCTTGCGTAAGCGCACGTCCCGTTTCTTCGGTTCGACCCGCTGGCAGGCCCTCTTCGTTGAATGGGTCATTGTCATCGTGTGCGGGTGCGTGGTGGTGTTGCGCGGATTGGAGGCCGCCCTCGTCGTTGCTGATGGAGGCGATGCGTCGTGGTGGCACTATCCGCTGACCGGTTGGATTGGATCGCTGGTATCCTCGGCGGCTCCTTCCACGCTCGCCACGGTAATCGTGCTGGTCAGTCTGCTGAAGATTCTCGTGTCGATGCTGTGGATGATCGTAATCGGCGTGCAGACGTCAATGGGTGTGGCATGGCACCGCTTCCTCGCCATCATCAACCTGTATGCGCGGCGCAACGCCGACGGCGCGAAGTCACTGGGGCCGGCAGCACCGATGCTCGTTGATGGCGAGCCGCTCACTGACCTGGACCGCCTCGACGACCTGCCTGATGACGTGCCGCTCGGCGTGGGAACCGCGCTGGACCTGACGTGGAAGCAGCGTCTGGACCTGTATTCGTGTACCGAATGCGGCCGCTGCCAGGAATTGTGTCCGGCGTGGAACACGGAAAAACCGCTGTCGCCTAAGCTGCTCGTCCTGGCGTTGCGCGACCATGTGGAATCTGTTTCCCGCGTGGAACTGACCGACATGGACGTACCTGAGGAGATTGACCCGGGTGAGGACAAGACCCTGATCGAAAAGGGCGTCCTTCCCTCCCCGCACACCAGCGACGTCCTGCATGCCTTGTCGTCCTCCGGTGCGACCGGTCCGCTTGGGGTACGCGACACCGACGGGCCGCTCGTTCCCGACGTCATTGACGAGGGTGTCCTGTGGGACTGCACGATGTGTGGTGCGTGTGTGGATCAATGCCCGGTCGATATTGAACACGTTGACGACATCTTGAATCTGCGACGCCACCAGGTGTTGATGGAGTCTGCATTCCCGCGCGACCTGGCGCGTCCGTTCCGCGGGATGGAAAAGAAGGGGAATCCGTATAACCAGTCGGCTCGCAAGCGTCTGGAGTGGGCGAAGAACCTGGACTTCGAGGTACCGGTGATCGGAGAGGATATTGAGTCTGCCGATGACGTGGAGTACGTGCTGTGGGTCGGATGCGCGGGTGCGTACGATGATCGTGCGAAAAAGACCACTGCCGCGCTGGCGGAATTGCTGCACACCGCTGGCGTGACGTTCGGGGTGCTTGGATCGGCTGAGTCGTGTACTGGGGATCCGGCGCGTCGTGCCGGCAATGAAATCTTGTTCCAGATGCTGGCAAGCGCCGCCATTGACACGTTGAACGAGGCTCACGCGAGGAAAATCGTTGTGACGTGTGCTCACTGCTTCAACACGATTGCCGGAGAGTTCCCGCAGCTGGGCGGCACTTTCGAAGTAATCCACCATACGCAGTTGCTGAACCGTCTGGTGCGCGAGAACAGGCTCACTCCCCTGCCGCCCGCACCCGGTGAGCGCCACCAGACGATTACGTATCACGATCCCTGCTTCCTGGGCAGGCACAACCGTCTCTTTGAGGCACCGCGGGAGCTGCTGGGATCGCTGCCGAGTGTGGACATGGTGGAGATGCCGCGCAATCGCGAGCGCGCACTGTGCTGTGGTGCAGGTGGCGCGCGGGCGTGGATGGAGGAAACACGTGGCACGCGCATTGCGGATAACCGCATGGATGAGGCGCGTGAAACCGGAGCACACGTCGTGGCAACTGCGTGCCCCTACTGCTCGCAGATGCTGGGATCGGCGCACGGTGAGAATATGCCTGAAGTCAAGGACGTTGCCGTGTTGCTGCTCGAGGGCGTCCACCGTCACCGCGATGCAGCCGGAGACGACGGCACCATCACCTAGTACCAGTGGAACAGGTCTGCAGATGTGTTAGTCGCCCTGGTCGCTCATGGCGACCAGGAAGTCATCCTCGTCAACCACGAAGCCACCCACTGCGGAGACGATCAATCCGGCGGCGCGCTCAATGTCGCGTGCGGAACGTGCCCGCTCAAGCCTGGCTGTCCGGGTGAGCATATTCGTCGGCGCATGCACTTTCAGATCCGCATGGTTCAACCAGTGCAGCCTGTAGCAGATCACCGACTGTGATTCCCATATTTCCCAGCGCAGGACTCGAGGAATGTCGCGCGTGACGGTGACTTCACAGGAAAACTCAGACCGGTTACCAGCCGGCGCGACCAGGCAGTAACCGTCAAGCACCTGGTCGCGGGTTGCCGCCTCGGCTCGGTCGCGTTTGAGTCTCTGAGCGATGTCTTCTCTCAATGCCGGCGTTGAGCTCTGGATCGCGCGCGCAGCTTCAACTTCACGCTGTGTCAGGCGGCGCTGCTGCCTGACACCCAATTCCCGCGAGTCAACCACCGTTGGGAAATCCCTGTGCAGCAGCTCCATCAGTTCATCGGGGTCCAGCCAGCGCCTCGAATACAGGGTCAGCCCCACTGCCGAATCCGGGTCAGGCTGAATGACATCACCGGACGTGTCGGTCGCGATGCGCAGCGCACCACCCAGGCGTCGAGCCATGCGATACAGGACCAGCAAGACTTTGTACTCCAGTCCTATCGGCATGCCGTCTGGGAATGCGCGCGCCCACCTGTCACGCTCTTTCATGTCCTCATCTGGAGCTTTCCCACGTGACGCGGGACAATTCAGGATCCACGCACGCGTCAGGTCCGCGCCCGATCCAAGCTCGGCGCGAGTCGCCGCATCCACGCTCCACGGGCCATTGAGCCGCGCGGACTGGCACAGCGTCAGGTTTCCTGCCCCGGCCCATCCGGCGTCATCCCACACAGAAATTGCCAGCGCTTCGAGTTCTTCGGGGTCGACCTCCGGGCTGAGCAACAGCACGTGGTGCTCACGCGCACTGTCCACGTCGAGTGGGTGCGGGTCCTCCAGGCGTGTCAGCGGCGCACTGATCGGTGCTCCCGAGTCATCGCGGGCCGCGCGGCCCCCCTCGTCAATGCGGAACGAATCCGTCAAAACGTTCAGGCCGCTCAGCGCCGTCAATGACGTGTCAGCCAGAAGGCTGGGTGCCTCGCGCTGCGCGGCCCGTTCACTTTCGGTCGCGTCGGCAGCCTCCCCCTGCTGCTCTGCACGCTTTTCAACACGGCGGTCCGCCTGGGCGAAGCGGTCATGAATTGAAATGCGCGTGGGTCGGCCAGGCGCAGTGTTGTGCGACGAGGGTGCCTCTGCGCCACTGCCAGGTGATGACGTGTCAGTCATCAGCCCCACGCTCGATTCTGGTGCGGGTAAAGCGCACATGCGTGCGGGACGGAGTCGGCCCGCGTTGGCCCTGATAGTGGGAGCCGGCCGCGGCTGAACCATACGGGTTCTTCGCGGGCGACGACAGATCAAAGAAACACAACTGTCCGACCTTCATGCCGGGGTGCAGCAGAATCGGCATCGTCGCCGTGTTCGACAGCTCCAAGGTCACATGGCCACAAAATCCGGGGTCAATGAACCCTGCAGTCGAGTGCGTCAGCAATCCGAGCCGGCCCAGCGACGACTTGCCTTCCAGGCGCGCGGCGATGTCATCAGCCAGGGTGACCTGCTCGTAGGTGGCTCCCAACACAAACTCGCCGGGATGCAGCACGAACGGGTCGTCCGGTCCCACATCAATCAGATGTGTCAGGTCTGACTGGTCGGCCGCCGGATCGATCACCGAATAGCGGTGGTTGTTGAACAGGCGGAAGAGCCGGTCGAGGCGTACGTCGATACTGGCGGGCTGAATCATCGAGCGGTCGAGCGGGTCGAGATTAATCCGCCCCGAATCCAGGCTGGCAGCAATGTCACGGTCACTCAGGAGCATGTGTTGATTGTCCCACGTCGGCGCCCCAGCTCCAACTGAACGACAACTTGCCCGTAGGCTGTAGTCATGTTTGACGCGGTAACGACCTGGTACAGGCACAATCGGCGTGACCTTCCGATGCGTTCTGACCATGTCAGTCCGTGGGCCACCCTGGTTTTTGAAGTGATGAGCCAGCAGACCCCGATACCGCGGGTCCAGCCGATCTGGGAGCGGTGGATGGAACGCTGGCCCACGCCTGTTGATCTGGCCCGTGCCAGGCGCTCCGATGTTCTGGTGGCGTGGGACCACCTGGGCTACCCGTCGCGAGCCCTGCGTCTGCATGCATGTGCTCAGGTGATCGCCAACCGCCCCGGTTCGCGTGTACCGGCCGATATGGATGCTTTGCTGGAACTGCCGGGAATCGGTCCCTACACCGCTTCAGCTGTCGCATCCTTCTCGTTCCACCAACGTGTCCCTGTATTGGACACCAACATTCGTCGGGTCCTCACCCGCGTTTTTGACGGCCGCCAGTTCGCCCGAAAATCGGCCCCTTCACGAGCCGAACAGAATCGCGCATGGTCATTACTTCCTGACGAGGGCGACGCTTGCGCCTTGTGGAACGTGGCCATCATGGAGCTTGGCGCACTGGTGTGTACGCAGCGCGCACCGCTGTGCGATCAATGCCCGATCAGTGAGCGGTGCCGATGGCTTGCTGACGGTCAGCCTGCCGATGCGGTCAAACCGCGCGGCCAGGCGTGGGCGGGAACCGACCGTCAGGCTCGTGGCCGCGTCATGGCGCTGCTGCGTGATGCTCACGCTTCTTCAGCGGAGCGCGTCGGCCGCGATGCAGTCATTGAAGCGGCCACCTTGCCCGGCGCTCCAGCCGACCAGGCAGTGCAAGTGGTGGATGCCCTCGTCAATGACGGGTTGATCGAGGTGGATCGACGCGGAACGTATGGCCTGCCTGACTAGGGTGCGGACCGCCCATTAGAGGGCGCGCAATGGCCTCTCTTCTGGTCAGGACGGCCTGCGCACGAGCCAGTCCCTTGGTAGCTAATTAGTAGCGAATCGCGTCGATCGGGCGCACCCGGATGGCTGCCACTGCCGGAATAATGCCGCACAGAGCGCCAACTGCAGATGCGATCCCGACGCCGGCGGCGGCCGCGGAAGTGGGGAACGCCGGTCGGTCCTGCAATATGATGTCCATTGACTCAAGCGGAATGAACTGCAGGATCACGATCGCAATGCCTACCCCGATTATGCCTGCAACAAAGGTCGCGACCACTGATTCCATGAACACGGCGAAGAAGACTCTGCCGGCCGAGGCACCCATTGCGCGTCGGATGCCGATTTCCCGGATACGTTGACGCACCGTCACGATCGCCACGTTCAGCAAGCCCAATGCGCCCAGGGAGATGACGATCGCGCCGATGATCATGACTATCAGGCGCAGCGTCTGAGTCTGGTCCTGCACACTTTCGAACTGTTCGCCGCCACTCACATCCACGCGCCAGCCCTGACCCAGAATCGCACTCAGAGCCGCGGGCAGCTCGGTGCGTGCCTGGTCGACCTGGTCTTCACCGCTCCACACCAGCATCGTCGGAAAACCTCCGATGCCTCCTGCCATTGTCGGGTCGGCCGTGTCCTGTGGTTTGGTCAGCTGCCAGGCGTCGTAGTGCATGTAGATGATGGGCTGATCCCAGGCGGATTTCGCCCTGACCACTCCGACTACACGCAGCTGCTGTGTCTGCTTGCCGGTCACGTTCAGCACAATCGGGTCAGCAATGTTGGGCTTGCCCAGGTATTCCCACAAAATACTGTTGATAACAACAGGGCTGACCCGCTGGTTGATGTCACTGTCCTGCAGCCAGCGTCCCTGCACCGGCTTCAGGCGGAACAGCACCTGATAATTCGGATCCACCGCCTGCAGTGCCAATCCTCCAAATCCGTATTTAGGCTCCACAACCGGAACCCCGCGGAACGACCCGGTTTGCTGGGCTCGATCGACTTCTTCGATCTGAATGGAGGAATCTTCCAGTCGTGACCAGTACGGAATTGAGAAGCGGTCCGCCAGCGTTTTCATGGCGGTAGACACCGGGTCGGCCACGATACCGGTCGCCTGAGCGGACCAGCCCATCTGGTCCTGGTCTTCCGGCTCAGTTGAATCCGGTACCGCGTCTTCGGCATACACCACGGCGCCACCGCTTCCCACGACCATGCCGCCACCAGGTGGCGCGCCCGCAGTGTCGCCACCGCCGTCTCCGGTTTTTTGCGGCATGAGCCGCAGCGTAATATCCCGGCCGTCGAACGCTTCATTCATTTCCTTGTCCGCCTGTCCGACGATGTCACCCAACGCAATTACCGTTGACATGGCGGCAACAGCTGCCACGACACCCACCAGGGAGAGGATCACGCGCGCTTTCTGCACGCGCACCTCACCCCACGCTTCGACGAGTGCGCCCACAATCTGGCTCAGGATCCTCATGGCGTCACCTCATTTCCACGGGGTTCCCCGTCCTCCGTGACGGTCACTTCCTCAATGGTGGCTGTGTCTGTTTCTTCGTCGCACAGTTCAGGCGCGGCCGAAGCCTCACCCTCGTTGCTCATTGGCATGTCCGATGGCGACTGGGGTATTTGACTGCGCTCAGCATCCTGCGACATGACGGGCACCCCGTCTGAAACGGCGGCAACGGTGTGCTCAGACAAATCGTCAACATTGTGCAAAATGCCGTCGTAGAGGGAATACGCGCGGCTCGCTCGCGCCGCCACATTCATGTCGTGCGTAATGACGATCAGGGCGGCATTGTTTTCCGCAGCCACGTCTTCGAGCAGTTCCATAATGATGCGGCCGGTATGCGGGTCCAGTGCGCCCGTCGGCTCGTCGGCCAGAATGACGCGCGGCGTGCGCACCAAAGCGCGCGCAATGGCGATACGTTGCTGCTCACCGCCCGACATCTGCGTGGGATAGGAGTCAAGGCGGTCGCCCAGGCCAACCCGCTCGAGCATGTCAGCCGCCAGGTTGCGACGGTTCCAGAACTGACGGCCTGCCGCATACAGCAACGGGACTTCCACGTTCTGCAGCGCTGTTCGAGCATTGAAAATGTTGAACTGCTGAAAGACAAAGCCGAAGGACGATCCTCGAAGTGCTGATCGTTTCCCCTCGCCCAGGCCCGATGTATCAACACCGTCGATGCTGTAGGTCCCACTGGTCGGCTTGTCCAACAGTCCAATAATGTTGAGCAGCGTGGATTTGCCGGTTCCTGATCGCCCCACGATGGAGACGTGGTCGCCAGGCTCCACAGTCAGATTGACACCCCTGAGGATGTGGAGATCATCCCCATCGGGCAGCGTGACTGTCCGTGTGACGTCATGAATGTCGAGCAGTGCCACGTCAGCACCCTTCACCTGTCATCGGGTCACACATGTCCTGTTCCTGCTGCTGGCCTGGGATGAATTCGAGAACTTCCTGATCCTCGGTCAGGCCCTCGACGATCTGCACGCGTTTGCCGTCAGTGATTCCCAGCTTGACTTCCACCTTCGTCGGGTTCGCCGGATCATCTGTCGGCATGTAGACGTAGCCGTTCTGGAAGCGTCCCTCAACTGCGGTTGCGGGCAGCGTCATCACGTCAGCTGCTTCACCGGCAACCACATCCATCGTCACCTGCAGGCCGGCAAACACCTTCTGGTCACCGGGAATGGTGCACGTGGCGCGAATGCCTGACTGAGTTGAACCTGAATTGCCATCCATCTTGGGGACAGACCCGGAATCCTGTCCCGATGCCTTGGGCGTATCGATACGAAGCCCCGTGCATTCGAACGGTGCCGGACCGTTCTTGATCGTGATCGTCGCCTTTTCAGGTGTTTGCTGCATCCGGTACATCTGGTCGGGTGTGAGACTCGCGCTGGCAACAAAGGTAGGCGGCTGAATGGAGCCGATCGGATCCCCCACGTTGAACTGCTGTTCAACCAGCGCATTCAAGGCGAGCGCACCGTCTGCCGGCGCATAGACCACTTCGCTCTTCCAATACTTTTCACCCGGGATGACGGTCGGATTGCCTTCTTCATCGACGCCCTGCTGGTCTTCACCCGTTTCTTCGCGTTGAATCAGCAGAATCGGATCGCCTTTGGCAACGTTTTGGCCATCTTGCACGTACACCTCAGTCACTTCGCCCATCATGGTGGCTTTCACCGGCGTGGCAGCGACCGGTTCGATCGTGCCTTCCAGCGACAGCGTGTTCGTGATCGTGCCCTTTTCGGGCAGAACTGTCATCTGTCCGTATTGCGCGCCAGGATCCAGCGCGTCACCCTCGGGCTTGTTGGCCGAGGGGAAGAATGCGAACTTCACGAATGCGACGGCGATTACCACCCACGCCAGGACTTTGATGATTGAAAGCACCAACGCGCCTTTGGACCGGCCTGCCATATATCCTCCTTGAGACTTGGCACGTCAGCCTCGGCTCAAGATCCCCGTGGCGTTGGTGCGCATCATGACGAAACTGAGTGTAGAACGCGCGGAGGATCACCCTCGAACATTCTGCGACCCCCCGCCCAAAATCAGGGTTTTTTCAGGGACGGCTCAGGGATGAGGTGACGCCACGGTCACACACAGCGTCCGTGAGCGGTCGCGCCCGGCGACCTCGTACCCACCTGCACCCGCGCGCACCCGTCGCGGAAAATTCGTCAACTTTTTATTTTCAACTTGCCGTGCCGAGGGCGCCCGGCAGTGTAATCTGAAACGAAGCGGCATTGAGTTCCCACTCATTCCACGGTGGGGGCTTGCCGGAGACGCCCTCGAACATGCGACAACTGGATACAAGACCTCCTGTGCTAGGAAGTCGTCAGGAATGGGCCTGAGTGATTTCAACGATGAGGTGACTATGACTAATCAGCAGAAAGTGAAGGCGGCGGTTTATCTTCACGCTGTCTTGCGAAATATTGAGCAGCTGTGCGAGCTCGACTCGCGCGCACGCTCCATCGTGGCGAACTCTGATACGAGTGTCGATTTCCACATCCCCGGTATTCAACCACTGACTTTGATCTTCGACCACGGATCCTGCACCGCAACGACCGAGCCAAAAACAAAGCCGACGATTTCACTGGTGTTTGCATCATCCAAGCACTTCAACAGCATGATTGACGGGAAAGCGAACCCGATCCCGATCAAGGGCTTCACTCATATCAAGTTCCTGACGGACGAGTTCATGCAGATCACCGATCGGCTCACGGAGTTCCTGCGCCCCACACCCGAAGCTCTCAAGGACCCGGAATTCTCACGAATTTCAACGATCCTGACGGCCAACGTCGCCTTCTCAGCGCTCGGCCCGATCGCCCGATACGACGATCACGGTAAGAAGAACGCGGGGCGCATCCCCGATGGCAACATTCTGGTCCACGTTGAGGACGGCCCCGAACTGACGATCCATGCCGAGGGTGGCGCGCTGAGCTTGAGCCAGGGCCGGATCCGCCCCATCAGCGCACTGATGTCGTTCGATTCGATTGAGACAGCTCAGGGCATTTTGAGCGGTGAGCTCGACTCATTTGCGTGCCTGGGGAAGAGTCGCCTGAAGATTCGAGGGCGAATCGCCATGATCGACAATCTCAACAAGCTGCTGGGCCAAGTCCAGACATATCTGGCGTAGGAGGAGCACCCGATGAACACATATGAATACCCCAAGAGCCACGAGCTGTTCGACCGCGCCACAAAGGTGATTCCCGCCGGCATCTACGGACACCTCGGTCCTTCCGAAGGTTGCTTCATTCCGATCGAGAGTTACCCGTTCTACGCTGATCATGCCCAGGATTCCTACATCTGGGACGTGGACGGGAACCGCTTCATTGACTACATGTGTGCGTACGGCCCCAACGTACTGGGCTACAACCATCCAAAAGTCAACGAAGCCTTCATCAAGCAGCTTGAGCAGGGCAACTGCACAACGCTTCCGACCACCCGCATGATCGAACTTGCTGAACTGCTGGTCGATGAGGTCGCCAGCGCCGACTGGGCGTTCTTCGCCAAGAACGGTGGCGACGTGACGAATATGGCGGTCCTGACCGCGCGCGCCGCAACCGGGCGTGACAAGATCATCCGCTTCTTCGGTGGCTACCACGGCGTGGCGCAGTGGATGCAGTACGTTGGGTACGCTGGCATCACCGACGCTGACCTCGCCAACGTCATCGACCTGCCGTTCAACGATATCGACGCCCTCGAAAAGGCAATCGCGAAGTATCCGAACCAGATCGCCGGCATCATTTCCACGCCGTACTATCACCCCACGTTCGTGGACAATGAGCTTCCGGCACCGGGATACTGGCAGAAAGTTCGCGAGCTGTGCGACAAGCACGGCATCGTGTTGATCATCGACGACGTGCGATGCGGTTTCCGCCTGGACGAACGAGGCAGCGACTACCACTACGGTTTCAAGGCCGATCTGATTTGCTTCTGCAAGGCTCTGGCCAATGGGTTCAACATTTCCGCACTGTGCGGATCTGACGAGCTCAAAGCCGCAGCTTCCTCCGTGTTCTACACAGGCAGCTACTGGTTGTCGGCAGCACCGATGGCTGCCGCGATCGAATGCCTGACAATCATGAAGGAAATCGACGGTGCCACGGTCATGAAAGATAAAGGTCGCAAGTTGACCGACGGCTTGAAAAAGGTCGCTGAGGAAGAAGGCTACAAACTGGTCGTGACCGGTGAGCCGTCCATGTGGTTCATGCGCCTGGATAATGACCCATCGTCGATGCTGCACCAGGCGTTCGTCGGCAACTGCGTCAAACGCGGAGTCTTCTTCACCAACCACCACAACCACTTCATCAACTGCTCACTGACCGATGAGGACATTGAGTTCACGTGGGACGTTGCAAGAGAAGCATTCAAAGAACTGCATACCCAGGAAGATGAGTTGATCCTGTAGGCAAGCCCATCGGCGCGGACGGACGCGGCCCGCCTGGCCATGCAGCCAGCACCCGCCCGCCTGTCCGCACCGGCGGCCTGTCTTCAGAAACACCTGATCTTCACCCGTTTACCTGCACGTCTGAGGCAGGCGTGCAGACTGACAGCACAGATGAGAAAAGTAGTAAAGGAGCTACGATGCCCGTATCACTAGACGAGCTCAAGCGACTCGAGGATAAAGCAAATTTCCTGCGTCACGATATCGTCGATACCGTTTACCACGCGCACTCCGGCCACCTCGGCGGCGCACTCTCCATGATCGATGCAGTCACAGTGTTGTATTACCACGTGATGAACATTGATCCGAAGAATGCCAAGTGGGAGGATCGTGACCGTTTCGTCATGTCGAAGGGGCATGCAGGAATCGGATTCGTCACGGTTCTGGCCGACCTGGGATTCGTTGACCACGACGAGCTGAAGACCTTCAACCTGACAGGATCAAAACTCGGCATCCACCTGGACTGCAACAAGGTCAACGGCCTGGATGCTTCCACCGGATCGCTCGGCCACGGCCTGTCGATCGCGCTGGGCATGGGTTTGGCGGCAACGCAGCTCAAGAAAGATTTCATGACCTACTGCATGCTCGGTGACGGCGAATGCAACGAGGGGTCCATCTGGGAAGCCGCAATGGCAATCGCCAACTACAACGCGCACAACGTTGTCGTGATGGTGGACCGCAACAAGGCCATGATTGACGGCCCAACTGAGGACGTCATGAAGCTCGAGCCCTTTGCCGACAAGTGGACAGCCTTCGGTTTCAACACATTAAGCATTGATGGTCACGATCACGCAGCCATCATCGACGCCCTCGAAACGGCGAAGAACACAACAGACAAGCCCACCTGCATCGTGCTGAACACGGTGAAAGGCCAGGGTGTTGATTTCGCTGCCGGTGACTACAAGTGGCACTACGGCGCAATCAACGACGAGCTGCGCGATCAGGCGTTCGCCAGCCTCGACAAGTATCACGCCGAACGTCTAGCCAAGTTGGAGGAGAAGTAAGATGGCAGGCCTTGTTTACACCAGTATTGACACCACGAAACTGTCAACCGCTGAAGTTTACGGCGCGATGCTGTCCAAACTTGGCGAAGACGATCCCAGGATTGTTGTTCTGACCGCTGATCTGGCCAAATCCACCAAGATCGGCACGTTCATGGAATCATTCCCGGATCGCTTCTACAACCTGGGCATCGCTGAGCAGAACATGTACGGCGTGGCGGCCGGCATGGCGAGCTGCGGACTGATTCCGTTCACGTCCTCGTTCGCGATCTTCAACTCGTGCCGCGCCCTTGACCAGGTGCACACCGATATCTGCTATCAGAACCTCAACGTCAAGATGATTGGCTCCCACGCGGGCACCTCGTTCGGACAGGCCGGTTCCACGCACCACTCGATTGAGGACATCGCGATCATGCGGTCGCTGGCGAACCTGACCGTGCTGGTACCTGCTGACGGTATGGAGACTGCGAACGCAGTCAAGGCTGCTTACGAGATGGAAGGCCCGGTCTACATCCGCATCAACCGCGGATTCGACCAGATCGTGTACCGCGAGGCAGACTACGGCTACGAGATCGGCAAGGCTGTTCAGCTTGCCGACGGCTCCGACGCGACGATCATTGCGTGTGGCTGCACAGTCTTCTCTGCGGTTCAAGCAGCCCGCGAACTGGCCGCTGACGGCGTGAAGGTGCGCGTGTTGGACATGCACACGATCAAGCCGCTGGACGAGGAAGCGGTACGCAAAGCCATTCACGACACTCGACGCATCATCACCGTGGAAGATCACTCGATCATCGGCGGTCTGGGCGGCGCGGTCTCAGAAGTCATCGCATCTGCCGGTATGGGCTGCGCGTTCAAGCGTCTGGGAATTCCAGACCAGTTCTCCCCCATTGGCCTGCAGGAAGACCTGATGGCCTACCACGGTATCGACACTGCCGGCGTCGTCACGGCGGTCCATGAACTGCTCAAGATGGACTTCGAAGAAGACGACGACTGGGCGGATGAGATTTAGGGCGACACTCCATGGATAAAGAAGCTATTTACACTGCGAAGATCTTCCTGAACAGTGCGATCCCCTTGCTGAAAGTCATCATCGAGGAGACCTCGCTGCACAAGATGTTCGCCAAAAAGACCGGTATCGTCCAGTTTTCCTTCCCGCACGAGGGCGACAAGTGGGCCACTCACCTCGTTTTCGACGAGGGTGACATCTCGGTGAAGCTTGGACCCAGTGAAGACGAACCGACTGTGGAGTTGGCGTTCAACGATATCGATCACTTCAACGCCTTCTTCAAAGGCACGTCGATGAAGTTACCGCAGTTCCGTCACGTGCATCACCTGAACTGGGTTGTTCCCGTAGTCATGGGGTTGCTCAAGATGCAGAAACTGCTCAGCGCTTCGGAGCCGCCGGCTGATGAGGAAACCAAGGCACTGATGGTCAAGCTCATGTTCTACCTGCTGCCGTCGGGTATCAGCCAGCTCAATAAGGCTGGACACCCGGAGGTGGTGAAATGGGCGAAGATGTCACCTGACCGTGTCTACGCCCTGGTGGTAGATGGCCGCGATGACCTGGCTGGCTACATCCGTGTCAAGGCGGGCAAGACCCGTTCTGCGCGCGGCGCATACAAGCGGTCGCAGCCCTTCTTCACGATGCGCTTCACCGACCTGGATGCGGCGCTCGGCGTGTTGTTGCAGACAGCGGACATGTTGGCGTTGACTGCACAGAAGCGTCTGATCATGGAAGGTGCGCCGGAGTTCGGTGCTCAGATCGGTGATTTCATGATGCTGGTCGGGCAGTACGCCCAAAAGTAGCCGCACGCTCAGGCTCGGCTGAGCAGCTGCTCTGTCCAGTCGAGACGGGCCCGTCAATAAGCTGTAGCCCGGCCGGGCTGCTCCTAACGCCTGAGTTGCACGAGGTGCCGGTGTTCGGATCATTCCGAACGCCGGCACCACTGCGTTGAGACCGCTTATCTGTTCATGTGACGCGCACGAGGCTCCAGATCGAAGCCGTTTTATGCACGAAGCCTTAGATTTAAGCCCTCGTAGTGCACATTCCCCTAGATTTAAGCCCTCGTAGTGCACATTCCCCTAGATTAACCGCGCTCCCCGACGCCCGCGATCACACTCACCCTCTCTGACCTGCAGGTTTGCAAATCGTCTCATGAGAACTCCGTTCTTTTCTAGGGGTATGTGCACGCAGGGCGCTTAGATCTAGGGGATTGTGCACGTGGGCCTCTTAAATCTAGGGGCATGTGCGCGCGGTGCCTTGAGATGTTGGCGGTCGTTCGCGCAGTGCGTTGAGATTCATGGGGGCGCGTACGCGGGCCTCGAAAATCTAGGTGCTCGTGCAGGCACAGTCGCTTAGGCGAGGCCTTCGTGCGAGCCGACCCGGCATGATCTATTACGTGTTCGTCCACACTCATACATAGAAAGGGGCGGGTGTGCGGACAATTCTAAGCCCGCGCACCCGCCTGGCTGGAACCGTTGAGGTGGAATCCTCTTTACGCTCCGACGATCTCCTCCGCACTGGCACATTCCATGTCGAATGCCTCGGCAACGCCGGGGAAGGTGATCTTCCCGTCGAAGGTGTTCAGACCCTGACGCAGCGCCACATCATCGGCCAGAGCCTTCTTCCATCCCTTGTCCGCAATCGCATGGATATAGGGCAAGGTGGCGTTGGTCAGTGCCTGCGTCGAAGACACCGGGACAGTGCCCGGCATGTTCGTCACACAGTAGAACGTGGTGTCGTGCACCCTGAAGGTGGGCTCCTCATGAGTGGTGGGGTGTGAATCCTCGAAACAGCCACCCTGGTCAATGGCGATATCAACCAGAACAGATCCCGGCTGCATTGATGCAACCATCTCATTGGTCACTAGCTTGGGAGCTTTCGAACCTGGGATCAGAACCGAGCCGACCACCACGTCGGACTTCTTGATCAGGCGCGAAATTTCCAGCGGCGTGGAATAACGCGTGCACACGCGCCCTTCCCAGTGGTTCGTGATCTGGCGCAGCTTGTCGATATTGTTGTCGACAACCGTGACATCCGCGCCCAGTCCCACTGCGCCCGCAGCGGCGTTGATTCCGGCGGTGCCGCCACCGATGACCAGTACGTGTGCATCTTCCACGCCGGTCACTCCGCCCATCAGGACGCCTTTGCCCCCATGCGGCTTCTGAAGGAAATACGAGCCGACCTGGGGCGCCAACCGCCCAGCGATCTCTGACATCGGAATCAGCAGCGGCAAACGGCCGTCAGGCAAACGCACCGTCTCGTACGCAATGCCAACCGCTTTAGCTCCCAGCAGCGCATCCGTGCCGGGCTTGTCCGCAGCCAGGTGTAGGTAGGTGAAAACGATCTGGCCTTCACGGATATGACCGTACTCAGATTCGATCGGTTCTTTGACTTTCACGATCATGTCGGACTGTGCCCACACCTCGTCGGCACCGTCAACGATGGTGGCGCCCACCGCGGCATAATCCTCATCGGAAATTGCAGATCCGACACCCGCGCCTGCCTGAACCAGGACTTCGTGGCCGCCGTGCACAAGTGCAGAGACGCCACTCGGGGTCATTGAAACTCGGAATTCGTTGTTCTTCGCTTCGGTTGGAATTCCTACGCGCATTGAAACCTCCCTTGTGTGTTAACCCAGTATCTTTTTGAGGAATGAGAAGGACTTGGAATCATAGGGGTGGTGCCGCACCGGAATGTCGAAGCACCAGCTCTTATGCAGCACCGTTCGCTCGTGGCTCAGGGTTCTGAAGCCCGAGGCCCCGTGGTAGTTGCCCATGCCGGAGTTCCCGACTCCGCCAAAGGGCGCTTTCGATGAGGACATGTGCAGCAACGTGTCATTGATGCACACGCCGCCGCTGGATATCGCCTCGACAACGCGCTGAGCAAAGCGCTTCTTCCTGGTGAAGATATACAGCGCCAAAGGCTTGTCGCGATCCTGGTAGTCCGTCAGCACGTCCTCAATATCCGTGAACTCCTTGATCGGCAAGATGGGACCGAAGATTTCTTCCTGCATGACGGGGCTGTCCCATTCGGGGTCGTCGACCAACACCGGGATGATCTGCTGCGTATCCTCCAGCGTCACATCGGCCGGCTTGGCGTCGCGCGACTTCGACGTGATCAGGCGCTGCCCTTCCAGCAATCCGGACAGACGCTTGAAATGCTTGGGGTGAATCACCTTGGCGAAGGAGTTGCGACGATACTCCTCGGTCGGCAATGCGCTGTCGATCCCCCGCCTCAGCGCCTCGATCAGTTGGTCCTTGACGTCGCGGTGAACATACACGAAATCGACGCCCACACAGGTCTGCCCGCCGTTGGTCAGCTTGCCGAACAGGATTCGCTTCGCTGTCTTTTCGATGTCAGCGGTCTTGTCGACAAAGCACGGGGACTTGCCGCCCAGCTCCAGGACGACGGGCGTGAGGTGCTCCGCCGCAGCGCGCATCACCACTTTGCCGACGTTCGGGGAGCCGGTGAAGAAAATAAAGTCGAATTTTTCATCCAGCAGTGCCGAGTTCTCCTTGCGCCCACCTTCGATGACGCTCACGTAGCCGTCCTCGAAAATCTCCTCGCACATCTGTCGGATGAGGCGGGATGTGGCCGGCGAGTAGGCGGACGGTTTGATGACCACGGTATTGCCCGCTGCGATCGCCGCGGCGAGGGGACACATTGTCAGCTGGAAGGGGTAGTTCCACGGACTCATCACCAGTGCCACGCCAAATGGTTCATACGTCACGGACAGCACGCCGGGCATCTGCGAAAGCGCGGGAATCTTGTAGTGCGGCGCTGCCATGCATGACAGGTGCCGGCGCATGAACTTGATTTCATCCAGGACCAGCGAAATTTCCGTCATGAAGCTTTCGGTGTCCGACTTGTTCAGGTCAGCGTGCAGCGCATCCAGAATGTCACGTTCGTGGGCGCGTACTGATTTTTCAAATGCGGCCAGCGTGCGTTTGCGGTAGCTGAGGTCACGGGTTTTCCCAGTGAAGAAGAACTCCCGTGCGCGCGTGACTGCCTCGTGAATTTCCTCTTGTTTTGTGCGTGCCATATCCATCCTCTGATACTCATCATTGAATGACACTCATCAGTGAGCGACTACTCACATGCTACTAGCGAGGAACGCACGGCGCTGGGTCTTCCAGAGAATTTCCTCAAGGTTTTTCCGGTTCCGCTCCATCAGCGTCCCTACTCCCTTTCTGGGTTATAGCTCCGACCAGTTTCCAAGAAGGAAAAACTATGTCTTCAAGATATGCACGGAGGAATAAAGCAGGTGAGGAGCGCAAGTATCCAGCAGGCGTTGCCTCGCACTCACAGGCAGGGTTGTTAGAGTACATTGCATGTGGCTGACGGTGCTCTTTATGATTGGAATCACGGCCGAGGCCATGACAGGCGCCCTGTCAGCGGCCCGCGAGCGCATGGACCTGTTCGGCGTGATGATGGTGGCCGCAGTGACCGCCATTGGCGGTGGCTCCATTCGCGACGTTTTGCTGGGACACTACCCCCTCACCTGGGTGAAGAACCCCCACTACGTGGTCATTGTCGTGTGCGCCGCGGTGATTTCGGTCCTGATTCCCTCATTGATGAAGCATTTCCGCAAGCTGTTCCTTGGTCTCGACGCACTTGGCCTGGCGGTATTCTCCATTTTCGGCACACGCATCGGCTGGGACGTCGGCATCCAGCAAGGCCCCGCCCAGGCGTTCATCCTCGCCTGCGTCGCCTCAGTGATTACCGGCGTGATGGGCGGTGTGCTGCGAGACCTCCTGTGCGACCGCATCCCCCTGGTGTTCCTGAAAGAGCTGTACGCCACGGTGTCATTCCTCGCCACCTGCACGTACGTCACACTTTCCGAACTGGGCGTGCACGATGACTGGGCTGTGACCATCACGCTGATCGTCACCTTCGTCTTCCGCATTCTCGCGATTCGCTTCAGCTGGCACCTGCCTGTCTTCGACTATCAGGAACAGCACTACGAGCGCAGTCAGTCGGTGCGTCCCCGCCTATTCATCCACCGCCTCAAGCAGTGGAGGCCAAGGCGCCCTCGTCAATTCATCAGGAAGAACTCGAAGCCTGTGCAACCAGATTCCACCGCCCCCACCATCGACGAGGGTGACTAGTGGACCGCCTACTTACCCAGTTTGCTGCGCGGCACGACCGGGCGAATTTCGAGGTTCTCCACCATTGCTTCCTCACTCGCGTCCACTGCCATGCGCACCGCGGCGGCAACTGACTGCGGGCGCAGGTGATCGCTGGGGCGGTAGGAGCGGCCGGCGCGCTGCTGAATGTCCACCTGCATATCTGTGTCAACACGACCCGGAT
Organism: Schaalia radingae; assembly: GCF_900106055.1. Lineage (NCBI taxonomy): Bacteria > Bacillati > Actinomycetota > Actinomycetes > Actinomycetales > Actinomycetaceae > Schaalia > Schaalia radingae. The sequence continues at coordinate 2,110,866 of NZ_LT629792.1, forward strand.
GCACGGAAGTGACGCGAATCGTGCCGCGCTCCTGCTCACGCAACGCGTCAGTGAAGGCACGCAGGGCGAACTTGGAGGCTGAGTACACCGCGTTGTCAGCGCCCACGCGATAACCGGCTCCGGAGTTAATCGCAACGACCTGGCCACCGGCAGCGCGCAAAGCCGGCAGCAGCAGGCGTGTCAGCTCGGCCACGGCAACCACGTTCAGGCGCAGGACTCGGAGCCACTCGTCAGGCATGGTTTCGGCGATTGTACTTGAAGGCGCCATTGTTCCGGCACTGTGCACCAGTATGTCGAGGCGCTCCAGGTGCAGGTCTTCGACGGCTTGGTGCATCTGTTCGAAATCACTGAGGTCTGCGACAAATGGACGGACCGTGGCTGCTGCGTCTCGGCTGGAGGTGTCCGTTTTACTGCCAGTGGCAGCTGCCTGGCGTGCTGCGATGAACCTGTCGCAGGCGGCCGCCACCGATTCGTCCGAACTGCCACCAACGATGATGGTGTGTGTGCGGGACAGTTCCTGGGCAATGGCTGCACCTATACCGCGCGTTGCGCCGGTGATCAGGGCAATGGGTCGATCTGTCGAAAGCTCGTGCGTAATCGTCATGGGGTCAGCTTATCGATTCGGGCAATGCCTGTTCACCCCCTTCGATACACTGGACGCACGACACTCCTGTGTCGACTTGGCAATGATCGAGCACCAACAAGACGATCCTTTCAAGCGAGGAGGCCCCCGTGAAACTTGCATCCGGCATCATGCGCACCATCACCGGCGCTTACATTCTGAACTCAGGTATCGGCAAACTGCATCTGGATGCCGAGGCCGCTGCCGGACTGCAGGAAATGGCCGCCACAGGCATTCCCCAGCTCGGTGAACTTGACCCGGAGGTATTCGGCAAGTTCATCTGCGCATCGGAAATCGGAATTGGCGCATCGCTTCTGACACCGTTTATTCCTCGCAAACTCGCCGGATTGGCGCTGACAGCATTCGCCTCGGGCATGCTCACCATGTACTTCCGCAACCCTGCGATGACCGAAGCAGACGGAATCCGCCCCTCGCAAGAAGGCATGATGCTCTCAAAGGATGTCTTCATGCTGGCGATCGGTTTGGCTCTGATCACCATGAAGAAAGACAAGAAAGCGCAGTAGATGCCTCGTGATCAGTTCCCGCTGGCCGGCCGAGTCATCGTCATCACGGGAGTGAGCCGGCGGGCAGGGATCGGATACGCTATTGCCCGGCGCGCCGCCGAATGGGGCGCTGACTTGGTATGCCACCACTTCAGCACCCATGACGACAAGCAGCCGTGGGGCAGCGATGATATTGCAGCCGTGTGCGCCGGCATCCGATCCCACCTTCGGTCCGGCGCCCGCATGATCGACGTCGGTGGTGATTTAACTGACGAGGGAGCCCCCGCGGCACTGATCGATACAGCGCGCAGCGAATATGGCCGCGTTGATGCTGTTGTGTGCAACCAGGCGCTGTCTGGCAATGACGGCGCGCTCAGTGACATCACAGCGGACGATCTTGATGCCCACTGGCGTGTCAATGCGCGCACGTCAATCCTGCTGGCGCAGGCCTTTGCGGCCGTTGCCGGCGACCAGGGGTCGATCGTGTTCATGACATCCGGGCAGGCGATGGGGCCGATGCGCAGCGAAATCGCCTACGCCGCCTCAAAAGCAGCAATCGCAGGCATCACGCTGACACTGTCAGATGAGCTTGCGGCCAGGAACATCCGCGTCAACACTGTCAATCCCGGCCCTGTTGACACCGGCTACATGACGGACGAGGTGCGCCAGCATGTGCTCGAGCAGTTCCCCGGTGGCCGGATGGCCACCCCTGATGATCCGGCACGGCTGGTTGTATGGCTCCTCAGTGATGAGTCTCAGTGGGTCACGGGTCAGGTGATCAACACTGAAGGCGGGTTCTCACGCTGGAAGTAGCGCCACGCTCACCGCTGCCAGGCACAAGTGTGCACACCACCAGGAAGCACGGTGGCGAAAACAGGGCACGAGAGTGTCCGCACCCACCCCATGACATTTGTGATAGATAGATCGTGACAATCACTCTATCCACATGCGGGTAATCATTTGTACTGTGAAGACATGAACACAGATGAGATTGCCACCACACGTGGCTCCACAGTGCGATCCGAAAACGCTCACACAGCACAGACGTCATCGCAGGCATCATCGGCGGCGCCTACACGCGCACCACAATCCGCTCCACCAGCAATCGACCTCGTCGACATTCACCGCTCGTTCGGTCAAGTCCACGCAGTCGACGGTGTCACCCTGTGCGTTGAACAAGGTGAACTCGTCGCACTGCTGGGACGCAACGGCGCGGGCAAGACCACACTCATTGACATCGCTCTGGGTCTGGGCCATCAGGATTCGGGCACAGCCAGGCTTTTCGGCATGGCTCCTCATGACGCAATCAAGCGCGGCCTGATCGGAGTCATTCAGCAAACTGGCGGACTGCCGCCCGAACCGTCCGTTCGTGAAACAGTGTCAACACTGGCCAGCGCATACGTCGATCCCGCACCTGTGGATGAGGTGCTGGAGCTGGCCGGAATCACCGACCTGGCAACGCGCAAAATCGGCAAGTGTTCAGGTGGCGAACAGCAGCGCGTACGCCTGGCGATCGCCCTGCTTTCACGTCCGCGCCTTCTCATCATGGATGAGCCGACCGCCGGAATGGACGTGGATTCACGGATGCAGTTCTGGCAGACGATGGAGAAACTGACAACAGGCGGCTTGACCGTCGTGTTCGCAACTCACTATCTGTCAGAAGTTGAAGCAGTTGCTCACCGCATCATCATCATGAATCGCGGTCACGTTGTCACAGATGAAAGCTCCCGAACTCTGCTGAACACGGAGCGTGCCCATATTCGCGCAACCGTCTCAGAAGAGCATAGGGACGCCCTCGTCAATGAGATCACTGCGCTGCCCGGGGCCGACAAGTGGACCTACGAATTCGACGACGGGCAAATCGCGATCGACGGAGAAAAGCTTGAACCGGCTGCTCTTGCGGTACTGAACACCGCAGGCATCAAGGATTTCCAAATGAAACGAACCAGCCTGGATGAAATGTTCACCCGCCTGACCGGCGCGAACACGGAGGAGTCAGATTCATGAACACGCACGCCGCAACGACACATACCCTGACGAAACAAGACCTGACAGACCGACCTGTTCCCCCGCCGCTCAAAGGACTGGGTGCACAGTTCATGATGGCGTTGCGTGATAACACGCTGCGCAACCCGTGGTTCATCGGCGGTTCCATCGGCATCCCCATTCTGATGTATTTCCTGTTCGCAGTTGGCAAGGAATACTCAGATACCAGCGTGGGGCACGCGAACATTCAGGCAGCCATTCTGGCCGGTCTGACATGCTACGGAGCGCTCATATCGGCTGCAAGCGCAACATGCAACACCGCGCTGCAACGTCGAACCGGATGGTGGCGCACACTGGCACTGACTCCAATGAGCCTGTCAACATACCTGTGGGCTCAGATCTGTGCGGCAATCCTGGTCGGCGCTCTGGCTGCACTGGTGACCTATGGTGTAGGGGCACTCACCGGCGCTGAAATGTCAGGAATTACCTGGGTTGTGACGTTCGCGTTGATTGTCGTGTGCAGTTTTCCCCTGGCGGCATTCGGATTCGCGGTTGGCCAGCTTGTCGGTGAGAACGCCGCGAACTTCATCGTCTCAATGACGGTGCTGGTCAGTGCATTCCTGTCCGGCATGTTCATGCCGCTGGAGCAGATGGGCTCATTGGTCCAGAAAGTCGCGAAGTACACACCAATGTATGGGATCATCAATCTTGTTCGGGCACCGCAGCTTGGCTGGGATACCGCGTTCGAATGGAGCTGGGTCATCAATATCGCGGTCTGGTCGCTCGCAATGTTGGCCGCAGCTGTCTGGACGTTTACCCGCTCGAGCCGTACTGAAAGGAACTGACAGCGATGAGCTGGAGCTGGCTGTGGCACTCACCGGCGGCTTCAAGTTCGCTGCGCGAGCGCCTCAGCTCGTTGCCGTGGGCACTGCCGTACCTGATCTTCATGATCATCGGCATCATCCTGGGAGTGCGCAGCAGCCCGGAGCAGGCTGTGCCCATGTTCGCCTGGCTCACCGTGTTCATCCTGGTGTACGTTTCCACGTGGATCCGTTCCGACTCTGCCCCCGTTTCACGGTCAACGGACCCGTGGGTGGTGGCGACGATCGTCGTCATGAGCGTCCTGCTCGCAGGTATGATGCCGTTTTCGGATGCGGTGTCGGTGTTCTTTTTTCTGCCGTACATCAGCGCGGTGATTGTGCTGCAGCTTCCGCGCCACCTGTACACGCGGTGGGCGTGCGCGCTGCTGATCGGCTCAGTCCTGCTCGCAGTGCTTTTGGTGATTCTGCGTCTGGCCAACATCAATGAGGCGTCCTTTGGGCTGGCGATCCTGCTGTGCACGATTTTCATGACGTTCATGGCTCGTCGCGCCATCGACAATGACCGAGAAGACAGGATCCGTCAGGCCGAGCGCGTCCAGACCTCCCAGTCAGAAGAACGCAGCCGCATCAGCGCGGATCTGCATGACGTCCTCGGGCAGACCCTGACCGCCATCAACGTCAACGCGCAGGTCGTCGCCCGGTTCGCCCAGTTGGGCAAGATGGACGAGGGCGTCCCCTACCTTGAACAGCTCCAGGAATTATCACATGACGCCCTGGCGCAGATGAGACAGGTTGTTGCCGCCACGCGTGAAGCGGATCTGGATCAGGAGCTGGCGCAGGCCGCGCACCTGGCGGACGCTGCGGGCATCGTGCTGACGCTGAGCGATGAGGGGCATCCACCTGAGGGCAAAACCAGTCAGGTTGCCGCTCACCTGGTCCGTGAATCGATGGCGAATGTCGTCCACCATTCCGGTGCTGACCGGGTATGGGTGGAGCTCAGTCCGGTTCGCGTGAGCGTGCATGACAACGGTCGGGGCAGCAGGCCGGCTGCCGCGGGTCGAAGCCGGGCCGCTGCCGGCCAGAAAACCATTGCGGACAGTCAGCAGAGCGCTCACGCGGGACAGCGCATGTCCACCGGTTTGGAGTCGCTGGAAAAACGTGCCGAAGGTGTGGGCACCGTGACCTGGGGGCCTGCTGACGGGGGCGGATGGCACGTGACGTTCACGGTAGATCCGGTCGATGGGGCGGATCCTCCTGCCCTGTCAATGGTGGGCGACACTGTTCGTCCCGTCAGTGAAGGAGCACTCTCATGAGGGTCGCAGTTGTCGATGATCAGGGAGTTGTCCGCGCCGGTATCGCCGCGCTGATCGGTTTGGAGCCTGACATTGAGGTGGTCGCTCAGGCTTCGAACGGCAGCGAAGCGGTTGACCTTGCCGAGACCATGGGCGCAGAGATTGACGTGATGCTGCTGGATGTGGAGATGCCCGGTATCGATGGTTTGCAGGCGCTGCCGCGCGTGCGCGAGGTGAGCCCTCATACACGCGTGCTGATGCTGACAACGTTTGACCGTCCGGGGTGGGTGGCGCGTGCCCTGTCGCTGGGGGCGGCCGGCTTCGTGTTGAAGGACCAGCCGGCGGAGGCTCTGGCCGCGTCGATCCGCGCGGTCAACGACGGTAAGCAGGTTGTTGATCAGGAGCTTGCCGCGCGCACACTGGGCCTGGGGATCAATCCGCTCACCCCGCGTGAGATCGATGTGCTGCGTGCGGCCGAGGGCGGCGGCACCACTGCTGATGTGGCGCGTGAAGTCGGTCTGTCTCAAGGCACCGTCCGTAACCATGTCACCAGTGCCATGGCGAAAACCGGTGGCTCATCCCGCATGGATGCCGCGCGCCGCGCCCGCGACAACGGGTGGCTGTAGGGACTGCCCGCGGGGCTTGCGTAGGGGCCCGCGGGGCCCTGCCTCTGGTTCAGGCGTCGTGCTGACCGCTGCTGATCGGCACGATGAGCGTTTCCTATCGCCAGGGCTCGCAGGTGATCTGGGTTCCGGTCTCCATATCCAGACTGCCGCCATCCTGGCCCTGTGCTACGTCGACCGGCACTTCGCCGCCTGCGATGCCCAGTGTCATATCAACCGTGTCAGATTCCTCCGTCCCCGCTCCGCGCCAAGATAGTTGCATCGCGGCGCTTGCACCTGCAGGAATATCCACTCCCCGGTCAAATTCGGCCGCCGAGGCGCGGGGCGAGGCAACAGTGCTCACCGCTAGGTCTGCTCCACTCATCGTGATCTGCAGGTCGGGCACACCGCTCACAGAGCACGCGGTGTCGCCATTGTTAATCACTGTCAGTATCGCGCCTCGAGCACCCAGCGCTCCCTGCACCGGTCCGAGCTCGGCAGTAAGAGAGTCCGGGCTGCACAGCGGCTCCACCGCCGGCGTCGCTTCACCTCCAGACTCAGCGACCGCCCCAGATTCAGAGGCCACCGCAGCTCCAGACTCAGCTTCTTCCGGCGGCACCGAAGACGAAGCAGGTGGAGTCTGATCAATCGGGGTCGACCGGTCAGCCGGTGCAGGCAGAATCATCAGGGCGCTCACACTGACAATCCCCGCCACCGTGCACACCACCGCCGCGCATCGGGCGATAGGACGCCACGCAGCAGTGGTCGGGTCACCCTCGTCGATGATGATTGCCGAGGATGGAGCACCGCCTTCATACTCGACGGCAGAGTTTTCGCGAATGCTCTCGTAGGCGGCGGCGCGAGCCAGCAGCATGGCGACAATCCCGATAACAGGAACCGCGAACAGGCCCGGCCCAGTGAAAAGCAGCGCGATTCCGGAGATGAAGACTGCGATGATCGCTGTGAGCGCGACGGCTCCGCCTGCAATCCAGGCTGGTCGGGTTGTGCGAGTCTGAATACTGGCCGTGAGGGCGAACACCAACGCGAGCAGCACGCCGGCCACGCCCGCAAATCCAAGTGCCGCGGCGTATCCACCGAAGGCCAGAGCCAGGCCACCGACTGCCAGGATCGGCGGCGCAACGACGCATAGTGCCACATCAACGATGAGGGAGACCCATTGGCTGGTTGTCCGTGAACGCGTGGGGCTCCTGCGCGACTGATCCAACAGCTCAGCAGAGCCGCCAGAACGCGGCATCCCCGACCAGCTGCCTGTCAGTTGGCGCGCCAGCGCGACCCACAGCCCGATAACGGCAATGATGAGCAGCAGCATCGCGATGAGGTAGCCGTAGGGGAAGGGGTAGTCACGGCACTGCCCGGGGAAGTCATTGCAGTCGAACTGGAGTTCGGGACCGGGCATGCGGATGTCCTGTCCTGTGATGACGATCAGTGCGCTCAGTGCGAGGCCGAGGAGCGCTGCGGTGCCCAGCAGGTTGCGTCTGCGCCTGATGGGGCAGGCCCCTGTTGGTACGCGCCGCCGCCGTGTGCTCTTCACAGTGTCAGTGTGCCACACAGGCGGCACAGCCAACCGGATGTGCCTGTAAGAGATGACAGGCACATCCGGCAGGACATGCCACGCGGGCAGGACTGCAGCCTCAGTTCTGGATCTATTGCGAGTTCAGGGCGGCTGTGGGGGGTGTGCGTGCGGCGCGCACTGCCGGGTACAGGCCGGCGACAGCGCCAATCACCACGGTCACGGCCAGACCTGCGGCCACCACGTACAGCGGCATGACGAACAGCCATCCACTGACAGTGGCCACGACAGCAGTGATCAATGTGCCGATGATGCAGCCGAGTGCTCCGCCGATACCGGCCAGCAGCAGTGCTTCAGACAGGAACTGGATACGGATGTGAGCGCGCGTTGCTCCCATGGCCCGACGCAAGCCGATTTCCTGGCGGCGCTCGAGGACTGAAATGATCATCGTGTTGGCAACGCCGATACCGCCGACCAGCAGAGCAATTGATCCGACGCCGGCCAGCAGCGTCGTGAATGCATGATCGGCAGCGGCTTTCGCACTGAGCGCTTCTGAAGGTCGCGACACTTTGATACCACCTGATGCCTGCGGTGAAATGGTCGGTGCCAGGAGGTCACGGATCCGGGCGACCTGGTCATCGGCGCTGCGCTCGTACACTGTGGTGGGATGGTCATCATGGCCGTACAGTCGTTGCGCCACTGTGCGACTGATCAGCGCCGCGGAGTCCAGTTCCGGTGCCAGTGGTACCGGTTTGAGGATACCGGCCACCGTGACGAGCTGGTTGCCCATCCAGATCTGTGTTCCGGGAGTGACAATGCCGAGGCGCTGGGCTGCACTCGCCCCCAAAACGGTTGTCGGATACTGCGCGAGCGCTTCGTTGAGCCACGTTCCATGCGCCACTTCGCCTGCCACCACGTCCAGCAGTGTCAGATCAGTGGAGACGGTCGCGATCCCACCTGTTTCTTCTGCAGGAATCAGCGAGCTGCGATAGACCTTGATGTCGGTCAGGGCAGCTGTGCTGGTTGCATCGGTAACACCCGGCAGGAGCGCCACTTTCGCTGCAGCGTCTGGTGGCAGTGTGGCAGCGGCTCCCGTCATGTCGCTTCCGGCAGTGACTGTCAGCAGATTTGTGCCGAGGGCGTCCAACTGTCGAGTCAGTTGAGCTCTGCTGGAGGTGGAAATTCCGATCACCGCCACCATTGCTGCGATCCCGATCGCGATGCCCAGTGCTGACAGGAAGGCACGCATCGGGCGTGAGCGCAGCCCCACTGTGCCGAGCCGCACCGCATCTGATGCCAGAAGCGTTGACGCGGCCGGCGCTGAACGAGTGTGATCAGATGTGTGAGTCATGGTGCTCCCTTCCAGCCACGCCGCCCGCCGGGCATTCAGTCGAACCGCCTGTCGCGCCGCCCGCCGCACCGTCGGCCGAGTCAGCCACGATCCGTCCGTCACGGATGGCGATTCTGCGCGGCAGGCGCGCAGCCAGGTCGTTGTCGTGTGTAATGACAACGATGGTTGTGCCCGCCTCATTCAAGTCGTGGAGAAGCTGGACGATTGATTCACCCGAGCGTGAATCCAGATTGCCTGTCGGCTCGTCTGCCAGCAGCAGCGGCGGTTCAGCGACAACGGCTCGTGCAATCGCCACACGCTGGCGTTCTCCACCTGACATCTGGTGGGGTCTGTGCTCCAGACGATGCCCCAGTCCGACGCGTTCCAGCGCTGCTCGTGCTCGCTCACGGCGCTGCGAGCGCGCTACGCCCAGGTACAGTAATCCGTCAGCCACATTGTCCAGTGCGCTCACTCCCGGTGAGAGATGGAACTGTTGAAAGACGAATCCGATCATGCGGGCGCGTACCGCTGACACACCTGCATCATCAAGTTCACTGACGTTGATTCCATCAATGAGGACCCGTCCCGACGTGGGAGTATCCAGTGTGCCGATCATGTTAAGCAACGTTGTTTTACCTGATCCGCTCGGTCCGACAATGGCCGTGAATTCGCCGCGATTAATCGTCATGCTCACACCCGCACATGCTTGGACGGGCGGGGAGCCGAACGAACGAGTCACGTCATCCAGTTGCACCAATGCGTCGGTCATCGTGATGGCACCACCACGTGCTGACCTTCGGCAAGGTCGTCTCCGGATACTTCCACGCGTCCGGCTGAAAACAGTCCCGTTTCAACAGGTATCTGTGAAAATGAGCCGTCCTCGCGTGCGATTTCCACGCCGAACTGTGTCGGTGTCAGGGCAAGCAGGGCGTTGACTGGAACGGTCAGCACGTTTTCGCGGGTTTGGGACGGTAGCGCAACTGTCACGGATGCTTCCTGGAGCGTTGATGTGGCTTCCGGGTCGGAGGGGGTCACGGTGATGGGAAGGATGCGTTCCTTGTTTCCCGCAGCCGGGCCTGCCTGGTTTGCCTGTGAGCCCTGCCCGTCGGCCTGGCTGTCCTGACCGTTTCCAGCGCCACGCTCAACCGGGGTGCCAACTGAGCTGATGGTGCCCGGCGTTGTTGACCCGTCGGGAAGCTGAATCGTCACCTCGCGGCCCTTTTCAGCCAGGTCCTGCTGTGCGAGCGAGACGTTCGCATCCACGACCTGTTGCATGGAGGACACGCTGAAAAGGCTGGTGTCCAGCGTGACTCGATCTCCCACACGGGTAGACAGTGTTCCGACGCGCAGGTCAGCTGGCGCAAAAATGATTCGTCCCAGCTGCAGGCGACCACTACGTGTCAGTCCGACTGCGTCCTGCCAGTTCCTGATCGCACTGATCGTCTGCGCATCGAAGCGCTCATCTGGCTCATCGGCAAAATAGCCCAGATCCTTGAGGGACTGTTCGAGCTGCTGAACGTCCTGCCCGTTACTCATACCGTCTTCAAAGTCACGCCACGCAGGGGTGGCACCGCGCATGAGGTAGGCCGGGTCGTCACCTACCTGGTACAGCTGTGCACCGGCGCTGATTTGAGTGCCCGGTTCAGGCAGCTGTGTCACGATTCCGTCGAATCCGGCACGAAGCTGGTGCGAATCAGCGTAATGTAACGTGCCGGCAACATTCACACTGCCATGCAGATCCTCGCGCACAACGGGTTCGGTGGCAATTGCAGAGCCTGCCTGCCCCGTTGCACCGCTCTGACCCGATTGTGCGGCATTGGCCTGCCCGCCGTGCCTGAGCCAGATGGCACTTGCCACCACCAGCGTCACAATCAGGATTGCCGCTATGCCGAGGACGACAAGCGTGCGCCGCTTCGTCATAGCTTTCACTTGGTGTTCTCCGTCCCGGTGTTGGAGGCATTGGCCGCATCAGCCTTGTCGAAGCATTGAGAAATGGCTGCTGGCGGCACGTCGTTGAGTCGGATTCCCTGGCCTCGCACTGGATCTTCCACGTGATAGCCGTCCTGGCGCAGGCATTGAGCGACACGCACAAGCCGATCGAATTCTTGGTCAGTCATTTCACTGTCCGCACCTGCCGTTGGGCTGTCACCGACTTTTTCCCAGCAGCCCTGCACGGCGGTGTTCCACGCGTTCGCATCGACACCAAAATCTTCGCCCGGGCCGTAATTTTGAAGGTCGTCGGGCACATTCACACCGGCTTCGCGCATACAGGCAGCGAATTTGAGATTGTATTCTTCCACAGCTTTGGTCTCTGACTCTGATGCGCCAGCGCCCTTGCCCGCAGCGTTGCTGTCCGATCCGGCTGCGTCGCTTCCGACCGGCATATTGCTCGAACAGCCTGCAAGCGTGACCAGGCTCATCAGCGCAGCTCCAGTCACCGCGCGCGCCCTGAAAGCTTTCAGCACGCCTCCAACTGAACTCTCTGCCGTCACGTTCGAAGCCCTACCATGTATGCGCAGTTGCATCGTCAATTTCCTCCACGTATTTGGTCCTGCAGTTTGCGCGAGGTACCCGGATCAGTACTCCACGCGTCTGAAGAGATTTAAACGCATCATGCGTTGCCGTAGCGTTGCGGTTTTTGTTTATGTTTTGCTAACACTGACATCGTTAAGATGTCGCCAGCGGAAGGGGCTCAACTGAGTCGCCCTCGTCAAGAGGAATGAATGAAAGGTACACCACTATGAAGGTCCTCATCGCCGAGGATGAAGAATATCTCGCACAGGCAATCGCCCAGGGGCTGAGGCGCGAAGCAATGGTTGTTGACGTGACTTTCGATGGCGATGACGCGCTGGAGATGGTGCGTTGTTCTTCCTACGACGCGATAGTTCTGGATCGTGATTTGCCGGGAACTCATGGTGACGAGGTGTGCAGGATTCTCGCGCACCACTACCCTGAGGTGCGCATCCTGATGCTCACTGCCGCCCGCACGCTCAACGCACGCGTCACGGGGTTCGAACTGGGAGCTGACGACTATCTGGTCAAACCGTTTGAGTTCCCGGAGCTGGTTGCCAGACTGCGAGCTCTCGGCCGCCGCTCTCAACCGGCACGAGAACCTGTCCTTGAATCGTGCAGAGTGCGTCTGGACCCGTTCCGTCGCGAAGTCTACCGCGATGGACGCTTCGTCCGTCTGAGCCCCAAGGAGTTCGCGGTTCTGGAATTGCTGATGGAGGCTGACGGCGGGGTCCTCAGCCAGGAAACGCTGCTGGAGCGCGCATGGGACGCGAACGCTGATCCCTTCACCAATTCGATTCGCGTCACTATTTCACATCTGCGTCAGCGGCTCGGCTCCCCCTGGGTTATCCAAACCGTGCCGGGCGCAGGATATCGCTTTGGGGAGGCAGACAGATGACGAGGACACCGCGCGGGGAACGCCGCCTGACCCTGAGAATGCGCCTGACCTTGTCCTATGCGGGACTGGTGGGCGGTGTGGGCCTGGTGATGATTGGCCTGGTGTACGCCTATATGCGCCTGGTGCCGATGCGACTGAACACCACGTTCGCTCCTCCCGCGCCTGACGGGCAAAGCGCCAGTTTTGACCTGGTGATCCCAGTGGCCCGCTCCATGCTCAACACCATGCTGGTCACGTCGCTTCTGGTTCTGACGATTCTGACGCTTCTTTCCGGCCTAGTCGGGTGGATCGTGGCGGGACGCGTGATGGCGCCGCTGGTTGACATGAAGAAAGCCGCTGCTCTGGCAACATCAGGCGATTACAGTTACCGCCTGAACCTGAAGGGACCGGATGATGAGGTGCGCGAGCTGGGCGTTATGTTCGACGCGATGCTTGATTCGGTCGATCAGTCGCTCCGTTCTCAACAGCAGTTCGCAGCCAATGCGTCGCATGAGCTGCGTACTCCTCTTGCCACGACTCAGACAATGATTGATGTGACGCTGTCTGATCCGGATGCGACCACTCAGGAACTGCGGGACCTTCTGCGACGGGTACGCGAAACCAATCACGCCAACGCTCAGACTGTGGATGCGCTGCTGGATCTGTCGGCAGCTCAAGGCGGGATGCTGGCGCGCGAAGAGGTGGATCTAGCCGAAATTGTTCGCCACGCCATCCATGAAGTTGAATCTCCGGCGAAAGACCATGGTATAGCCATCCATATGAGCATCACTCCCGCTGCAGTTACTGGAGATCAGGTGCTGCTGCGCCAGGCGGTCTCGAACCTGCTGCGCAACGCCGTCACCTACAACCTGGCGGATGGATCTGTGAACGTCACCCTGCAGGTACACCATTCGCCTTATGCCAGTGCTTCCTGCGCAGTGCTGAACGTGACCAACACCGGCCCCCTCGTCGATGCTGATACCGTCAGCTCACTGTGTGAGCCTTTCGTGCGTGGATCCAGACGTACAGCCGGTACCACGCGCGGACATGGCCTGGGACTCGCAATCGTGCAGGCTGTCGCTCAAGCTCACCGCGGCACAGTCACTATTTCCGCACTCGACGAGGGTGGTCTGAGCGTGACACTCACCGTTCCTGCAACAGTGCGCATTGCCAGCCGTTCAGTGGATGCGACACGGGCTACGCCCAGCACCACGTGAAGACGTCCGGCCCCAGACAGTGATCCCGGTCAGTATTGCCACCCCAGAGATATGGCGGGCAGCTCAGCAAAGACCTGCGGCCTCACGTGGAGGCCGCAGGATCGATCAGGCGAACAGGTAGGGGTTGATCATCTGCCACGCGAGCGGCGATGTCAGCCCTGCCAACTCCACTTCCGGTTCATCGGCCTTGGTGCCGTCCATCGCGTACAGGCACGTCGGAGTACTCAGGAAGAGCAGGGATCCAGCGGGCGCCATCTGCTCGTCGACCGCGGCGAAAATGTCGAACACATTCATCGCCCAGGTTCCCTCAAGACCGGCCTTGCCAAATCCTGTGTCGTCGTGATCTCGGCATTCACTGGCGATGACGCGTTGCAGCTGATCGACATCACCTTGGTGTGCCAGACGAATGACGTCGGAGGGCAGGTGAAGTGGGCCGTCGAAAACATTCATGTGCGGCCCGAAAACCAGCCAACGCAGAATCAGTGAGGGAACTTCTTCCGGGTCGGAGCGGAACAGGTTCATCGAGTCACCCTCGGGCACGATCCACGTGACGTCCGTTGAAGAAATCCACACGGTGAGGGTGATCCGTTTGACGTCTTCCGACGGTGCGATGCGGGTCAGTTGAATCATGTGGGAACGCTGGAACAGGCCGGCGAAGAGGCGTTCGGCACCGTCCGTCAGGGATTCCTCATCGCTGATGAATCCCATGTCGACCAGATTCTTCCAGCCGTCTGAATTCGTGTCAGCTTTGCCGTCCAGCAAATCGGTTAGGGCTTCCCAGTCGGCCTCGTTGAGAATTGCAGCTGATTCTTCAGGGTTAAAACGGCTCATTGTGGGTTCCTCAAGCTATTCGACATTTCAACAAACGTGTCGTACATCGGGTCAAATTCGCGTGTCGCGCATGTCAGGGTGGCGGTCAGTCCGGCCTCGCCGTTCACCCACAGCCACTGGCACGACGACACGGACAGATCTTCCATCATGTAGACCCCCATGCGGGCTACACCATTGAGGTGTTCGTTTTCCCATGCTGCGTTTTCCAGCACCAGGAATCCGGGGATAGATTCGACGAGTTGACGCAACGTGCCGTCGTACCAGTCGATCGGATCGTCCGAGCCGGTCGCGGCTTTCGTCACGACGAGGCTGGGGCGGAACCCTGATGCAGCTTCAGGACCAAGTGCGATCAGCGGAAAAGTGCTCTCAACTTCCTGGAGCATCTGCTGAGTCGGGCCTTCTTCCGGCACTTGCTGGGTGAATTGCACTTTTTCTTCAGTGCTGAGTTCTTCCCAGTCTGCGGGAAGAGTGACGAACTCAGCGTCACTACTCGTTGGACTCATCAAAATCCTCCATCGCTTCGGTGGTTATTGTCGGACTTAAATTCTTGATGTTCGGGCTGGGTCAGGCGGGTCGGATCACTGTGGGAAGTAGTCGGATCACTGTGGGAAGGCGGGAGGATACCTTCAGCAAGATGACGATCGGCCGGGTACGAGCCCGGATCGACCTGAGTCAGGGCTTGCTGCTGACGTTTTTCCAACCGCTTCTCCGGATACATCGCGTCAGGCAAACGGAAGGGGATCACTGATATCAGCGCGACAACCATACAGGCCATTGCAACGATGACGATGATACGCATTCCCTGTTTGCTCATCCCCAGTGTTCCAGCAGTAAATGCGACTCCGAAAAGCAGGAACGCCAGACCGATGGCAGGAGTGGTGAGTGCTTCGGAGTTTTTCCACCATCCGAAGATGTTCCCAACTGAGCGAGCGAGTTTTCCGAGCGTGGAGTCTGAAAACATCGCAAGAGCCCATTGAGCCAGGATGAGGCCTCCAAACAGGAATGCCAGTGTGATCATCCAGAAGGTATCACTACTCGAAAAATCATCCATCGATTTCCTCATCCTCAGCTACAGAGCCTGTACTGCCGTGGCTGGAACAGCGGCGGGGCAACGCGCGAAGTGGTTTCGCCGTCAGTCCGCAGCCACATCCAAATCCTCGGCTCTTGTCAGATTACCTTGAGGTCACTACGCCTAGCAGCGTTAATCACCATGCACAACACTCACACATCAGTATCGGTCTTGCTGGCGCTAATCGAACAGGCCGAAGGTAAAATCTGTTGCTTTTCCGCCAAGCCACTTACCGCCGGCACCACCCGCGACGCCACCGATGATGCCGCCAACGGCCGCTCCGATCGGTCCGCCAACAGCCATACCAATAGCTGCGCCACCCATCGCACCAGCTTTGCCGCCAGCCCAGCCACCGCCGACT